>NZ_JBSOLI010000008.1:0-532 GCF_054941065.1 Dellaglioa sp. BT-FLS60 | reverse complement strand
TCGTATTACCGCGGCTGCTGGCACAGAGTTAGCCGGTGCTTATTCTGCGAGTAACGTCCACTCATCTTGGGTATTAACCAAAAGAGCCTCCTCCTCGCTTAAAGTGCTTTACAACCATAAGGCCTTCTTCACACACGCGGCATTGCTGGATCAGGGTTCCCCCCATTGTCCAATATTCCCCACTGCTGCCTCCCGTAGGAGTCTGGGCCGTGTCTCAGTCCCAGTGTGGCGGATCATCCTCTCAGACCCGCTACAGATCGTCGCCTTGGTAGGCCTTTACCCCACCAACTAGCTAATCCGACTTAGGCTCATCTATTAACGCAAGGTCACAAGTGATCCCCTGCTTTCCCCCGTAGGGCGTATGCGGTATTAGCATCCCTTTCGAGATGTTGTCCCCCATTAATAGGCAGATTCCTAAGTATTACTCACCCGTCCGCCGCTAGGTCAATTACCGAAGCAATCTCCCCCGCTCGACTTGCATGTGTTAAGCCTGCCGCCAGCGTTCAATCTGAGCCAGGATCAAACTCTCTAG
>NZ_JBSOLI010000007.1:0-1728 GCF_054941065.1 Dellaglioa sp. BT-FLS60 | reverse complement strand
ATAATGGATTTGGATAAACCGTACCCAAAAGTCTTATGGCTTTTGGGTCTTTTTTTGTCATTATACAAAAAAACTGTTATTAGTAATAGAATTAATTTCTATTACCAACAACAGATATTGTAGACCCGCAAAAAAATGATAAAACTAAAGCTGAAGAATCGTAAGATTCTTCAGCTTTTTTTATGTCGTTATGAAGATTCTGTTTCTGAATGAACTGAAAGTTCTGTAACCGAAGGATACACGTTTAATCACCTTGGTTTTATTATTTATACCTTCAAGTGTCGCGTTGGAATATGGATGAAAAATGGCATTTAGTATATGTTCTTTGTGTTTGATTATTGAATGAACTGAAGTTTTAAAAAGATCATTCGGCGTTCCTTTTTCTTCTAGTTCCTTAAGAAAGGGAAGAAATTCTTCTGTCTTTTTGTATTTAATGATACGAATAATAGTTTAATAAATATGATAGGCATCAGAAAGATCAGGTGAATAGGCTAACAATCGGTCCATTAAGTCTTGTTCAGTAAAAAGTCCTTTAAATAAAGAAAAGTGTTGGTAATTTTTATAATCGAGTTTATCGAAATACTTGTTAAATTTTTTCCAATAACGCTTTAATACTAGCGCATCTTTTTTACGAGATAACTGTTTAGAGACGTTCACACGTGTACTAGATAAGTATCTTTGGAAAAGTTGAACAATATGAAATCGATCTAAGATGATAGCGGCATTTGGAAAAACCATTTTAATAACCGTCTCGTAAGAGGCGTTCATATCAATCACAATATACTTCACTTTATCTCTGACTTCTTTAGGATAATGGAAAAAATGTGATTTTAAGGTCGTTTGCCTACGATTTGGTAAAATATTAAGGATTTTCCCATTTTTTTCATCTAAATATATGAAACTTAAACCACCTAAAACGTTACTAGTGAGATGGACTTCATCAAAACAGAGTACTTCAGGTAGGTGCATTCAGCCTGTTTGATGTTGATTTTCAAGCGTATTTAAAACACGAAGTGTTGTTGAGAAATACTAACACGCTTTGAAATGGTCTTGATAGAAGAAATATCTGATAAGTAAAGAAGCGCTAAACGTTTAATAGCGGTTGAAAGATGACATCCAGTTTCAATGATAGTTGTCCTTGCGGTAAATGTTTCCTGACAAGCCTTACAGAAGAAACGTTGTTTCTTTAATTTAAGATAGGTGTCAAAATGGCTTGTTCGTGGTAAGAGAATCATAGTTGTTTTCATTCCATTTTTGACAACTGTGAAATTAGTATTGATAACGCCACATCTTTCGCAGCATTTCGGCATCTAAGTGAGAGTAGCATCAACCTGTTTGATTTTTCTTTGATGGTAAGTCACTGTCGTGACGGCATTCTCACAAAATAAAATAATTTCATCTTGGATATCAAGTAAATTTCGTATATCATTATTAGTGGACATGAAGTTCACACTTCTAAAATTGTGGTTTAGACGCTTTAATTTTATCATGTGAGAACTTTATGTTCTTTTTTTGCGAAAAAAGAGTGTCGATGATTTCTCATCAACACTCATAAGTATAGAACCATTTAATTAATAAAAATGGCTGATTTCCATGAATGTTTTCGGTTACATTCATAAATTTCGATTTATTGTAAATAAAAGCTTGACGAAGGACATTATTCTTGGTAAAGTAATAAACGTTGCTTCAGCAGTAAACAACTAATTCAAAATGAACATTTAATTAAGA
>NZ_JBSOLI010000006.1:0-1757 GCF_054941065.1 Dellaglioa sp. BT-FLS60 | reverse complement strand
CTCAAAACTAAACAAATTTTCGACAAGTGTGTAGGTTTCCGTAATATTCCTTAGAAAGGAGGTGATCCAGCCGCAGGTTCTCCTACGGCTACCTTGTTACGACTTCACCCTAATCATCTGTCCCACCTTAGACGGCTGGCTCCTAAAAGGTTACCTCACCGGCTTTGGGTGTTACAAACTCTCATGGTGTGACGGGCGGTGTGTACAAGGCCCGGGAACGTATTCACCGCGGCATTCTGATCCGCGATTACTAGCGATTCCAACTTCATGTAGGCGAGTTGCAGCCTACAATCCGAACTGAGAACGGCTTTAAGAGATTAGCTTAACCTCGCGGTCTCGCAACTCGTTGTACCGTCCATTGTAGCACGTGTGTAGCCCAGGTCATAAGGGGCATGATGATTTGACGTCATCCCCACCTTCCTCCGGTTTGTCACCGGCAGTCTCATTAGAGTGCCCAACTTAATGCTGGCAACTAATAATAAGGGTTGCGCTCGTTGCGGGACTTAACCCAACATCTCACGACACGAGCTGACGACAACCATGCACCACCTGTCATTCTGTCCCCGAAGGGAACGGCCTATCTCTAGGTTTGTCAGAAGATGTCAAGACCTGGTAAGGTTCTTCGCGTTGCTTCGAATTAAACCACATGCTCCACCGCTTGTGCGGGCCCCCGTCAATTCCTTTGAGTTTCAACCTTGCGGTCGTACTCCCCAGGCGGAGTGCTTAATGCGTTAGCTGCAGCACTGAAGGGCGGAAACCCTCCAACACTTAGCACTCATCGTTTACGGCATGGACTACCAGGGTATCTAATCCTGTTTGCTACCCATGCTTTCGAACCTCAGCGTCAGTTACAGACCAGAGAGCCGCTTTCGCCACTGGTGTTCTACCATATATCTACGCATTTCACCGCTACACATGGTGTTCCACTCTCCTCTTCTGCACTCAAGTTATCCAGTTTCCAATGCATTTCTTCGGTTGAGCCGAAGGCTTTCACATCAGACTTAAAAAACCGCCTGCGTTCGCTTTACGCCCAATAAATCCGGATAACGCTTGCCACCTACGTATTACCGCGGCTGCTGGCACGTAGTTAGCCGTGGCTTTCTGGTTAGATACCGTCACTAGGTAAACAGTTACTCTTACCTACATTCTTCTCTAACAACAGAGCTTTACGATCCGAAAACCTTCTTCACTCACGCGGCGTTGCTCCATCAGACTTTCGTCCATTGTGGAAGATTCCCTACTGCTGCCTCCCGTAGGAGTTTGGGCCGTGTCTCAGTCCCAATGTGGCCGATCACCCTCTCAGGTCGGCTACGTATCATTGCCTTGGTGGGCCTTTACCTCACCAACTAGCTAATACGCCGCGGGTCCATCCAAAAGTGACAGCTTACGCCGTCTTTCATTATCAAACCATGCGGTTTAACAAATTATGCGGTATTAGCACCTGTTTCCAAGTGTTATCCCCCTCTTTTGGGCAGGTTACCCACGTGTTACTCACCCGTTCGCCACTCAATACCTTCGGTGAGTGCAAGCACTCGGTGAAGATATTGCGTTCGACTTGCATGTATTAGGCACGCCGCCAGCGTTCATCCTGAGCCAGGATCAAACTCTCATATAAAAATTTGATTGCTCTTATTGTTTTGTTGCTTTTTAAAACTAGCGAATTGACTTCGCAAATGTTTGCTCTTAACTCTTAGTTAAGAGACCCTACACATTTGATTTGTCGAAAATTTGTTCAGTTTTCAAAGATCTACTTGGTT
>NZ_JBSOLI010000005.1:0-3245 GCF_054941065.1 Dellaglioa sp. BT-FLS60 | reverse complement strand
AATTTGTTCTTTGAAAACTAGATAATATTTATTAAATTTTTAAGCAATAAGCCGAGAAACACCGCGTTTTATTAGTTAAGAACGTAGTTCTTAACAAAACCACTTTGCTTTATGTAAAGTTAGGTTAAGTTATCAAGGGCGCATGGTGAATGCCTTGGCACTAGGAGCCGATGAAGGACGGGACTAACACCGATATGCTTCGGGGAGCTGTAAGTAAGCTTTGATCCGGAGATTTCCGAATGGGGGAACCCAGCAGTTTTAATCGACTGTTACTATTAACTGAATACATAGGTTATATAGAGGTAAACGCAGGGAACTGAAACATCTAATTACCTGCAGGAATAGAAAGAAAAATCGATTCCCTAAGTAGCGGCGAGCGAACAGGGAAGAGCCCAAACCAAGAAGCTTGCTTCTTGGGGTTGTAGGACTGCTCATTTGAGTTACCAAAGATTTTTATAGCAGAAGAGTCTGGGAAGACTCGCCGTAGAGGGTGATAGCCCCGTACGCTAAATGAAAATCTCTCAGAGCAGTATCCTGAGTACGGCGGAACACGAGAAATTCCGTCGGAATCCGGGAGGACCATCTCCCAAGGCTAAATACTCCCTAGTGACCGATAGTGAACCAGTACCGTGAGGGAAAGGTGAAAAGCACCCCGGAAGGGGAGTGAAATAGTTCCTGAAACCATGTGCCTACAAATAGTTAGAGCCCGTTAATGGGTGATAGCGTGCCTTTTGTAGAATGAACCGGCGAGTTACGTTTGCTTGCGAGGTTAAGTTGATAAGACGGAGCCGTAGCGAAAGCGAGTCTGAATAGGGCGCCATAGTAAGTAGACGTAGACCCGAAACCAAGTGACCTACCCATGTCCAGGTTGAAGGTGCGGTAAAACGCACTGGAGGACCGAACTCATGTATGTTGAAAAATGCTGAGATGAGGTGTGGGTAGCGGAGAAATTCCAAACGAACTTGGAGATAGCTGGTTCTCTCCGAAATAGCTTTAGGGCTAGCCTCGGAATTAAGAATCATGGAGGTAGAGCCACTGTTTGGACTAGGGGCCCATCTAGGGTTACTGAATTCAGATAAACTCCGAATGCCATTGATTTATATCCGGGAGTCAGACTGCGAGTGATAAGATCCGTAGTCGAAAGGGAAACAGCCCAGACCACCAATTAAGGTCCCAAAATACATGTTAAGTGGAAAAGGATGTGGAATTGCATAGACAACTAGGATGTTGGCTCAGAAGCAGCCACCATTTAAAGAGTGCGTAATAGCTCACTAGTCGAGTGATTCTGCGCCGAAAATGTACCGGGGCTAAACATGTTACCGAAATTGTGGATGGAACCCATTAGGGTTCCGTGGTAGGAGAGCGTTCTAAGGGCAATGAAGCTAGACCGTAAGGACTAGTGGAGCGCTTAGAAGTGAGAATGCCGGTATGAGTAGCGAAAGACAGGTGAGAATCCTGTCCACCGAATGACTAAGGTTTCCTGGGGAAGGCTCGTCCTCCCAGGGTTAGTCGGGACCTAAGTCGAGGCCGAGAGGCGTAGACGATGGATAACAGGTTGAGATTCCTGTACTAGTTATATTTGTTTGAACGATGGAGGGACGCAGCAGGCTAAGAAAGCGCACTGATGGATATGTGCGTCCAAGCAACAAGTTTGAAGTTGAGTTAAATGCTTAACTTTAAGGACAAGTTGTGATGGGGAGCGAAATTAAGTAGCGAAGTAACTGATGTCACACTGCCAAGAAAAGCTTCTAGTTAGAATATAACTACCCGTACCGCAAACCGACACAGGTAGTCGAGGAGAGTATCCTAAGGTGTGCGAGAGAACTCTCGTTAAGGAACTCGGCAAAATGACCCCGTAACTTCGGGAGAAGGGGTGCTGACCGAAAGGTCAGCCGCAGTGAATAGGCCCAAACGACTGTTTATCAAAAACACAGGTTTCTGCAAAATCGTAAGATGACGTATAGGGGCTGACGCCTGCCCGGTGCTGGAAGGTTAAGAGGATGAGTTAGCTTCGGCGAAGCCCAGAATTGAAGCCCCAGTAAACGGCGGCCGTAACTATAACGGTCCTAAGGTAGCGAAATTCCTTGTCGGGTAAGTTCCGACCCGCACGAAAGGCGTAACGATTTGGGCACTGTCTCAACGAGAGACTCGGTGAAATTATAATACCCGTGAAGATGCGGGTTACCCGCGACAGGACGGAAAGACCCCATGGAGCTTTACTGTAGCTTGATATTGAGTGTTTGTATAACTTGTACAGGATAGGTAGGAGCCGTAGAGACCGGAACGCTAGTTTCGGAGGAGGCATTGGTGGGATACTACCCTCGTTGTATGAACACTCTAACCCTCGCCACTAATCGTGGTGGGAGACAGTGTCAGGTGGGCAGTTTGACTGGGGCGGTCGCCTCCTAAAAGGTAACGGAGGCGCCCAAAGGTTCCCTCAGAATGGTTGGAAATCATTCGCAGAGTGTAAAGGCACAAGGGAGCTTGACTGCGAGACTTACAGGTCGAGCAGGGACGAAAGTCGGGCTTAGTGATCCGGTGGTTCCGTATGGAAGGGCCATCGCTCAACGGATAAAAGCTACCCTGGGGATAACAGGCTTATCTCCCCCAAGAGTCCACATCGACGGGGAGGTTTGGCACCTCGATGTCGGCTCATCGCATCCTGGGGCTGTAGTCGGTCCCAAGGGTTGGGCTGTTCGCCCATTAAAGCGGTACGCGAGCTGGGTTCAGAACGTCGTGAGACAGTTCGGTCCCTATCCGTCGCGGGCGTAGGAAATTTGAGAGGAGCTGTCCTTAGTACGAGAGGACCGGGATGGACATACCTCTGGTGTACCAGTTGTTCTGCCAAGGGCATCGCTGGGTAGCTATGTATGGATGAGATAAACGCTGAAAGCATCTAAGTGTGAAGCTCACCTCGAGATTAGATTTCCCATTCCTTTATGGAAGTAAGACCCCTGAAAGATTATCAGGTAGATAGGTTGGAAGTGGAAGTACAGTGATGTATGGAGCGGACCAATACTAATCGGTCGAGGACTTAACCACAAAGTGGTGTGTATCGGTGTACGGCTTAAAAATCAATGATAAATATTAGCTAGTTTTGAGAGAATAAGTTTTCTCAAAAAAAAGAGTGTGGTGGCGATAGCAAGAAGGATACACCTGTTCCCATGTCGAACACAGAAGTTAAGCTTCTTAGCGCCAAGAGTAGTTGGGGGTCGCCCCCTGCGAGGGTAGGACGTTGCCATGCT
>NZ_JBSOLI010000036.1:0-302859 GCF_054941065.1 Dellaglioa sp. BT-FLS60 | reverse complement strand
AAAAAAAGAGTGTGGTGGCGATAGCAAGAAGGATACACCTGTTCCCATGTCGAACACAGAAGTTAAGCTTCTTAGCGCCAAGAGTAGTTGGGGGTCGCCCCCTGCGAGGGTAGGACGTTGCCATGCTTTTTTTATTATTTGGAGGTTTAGCTCAGTTGGGAGAGCGTCTGCCTTACAAGCAGAGGGTCACAGGTTCAAGCCCTGTAACCTCCATTTGAGCCGTTAGCTCAGTTGGTAGAGCATCTGACTTTTAATCAGAGGGTCGACAGTTCGAGCCTGTCACGGCTCATTTTCAATTCCACATTTTTGCGGGTGTGGCGGAATTGGCAGACGCACTAGATTTAGGATCTAGCGTCGTAAGACGTGGGGGTTCAAGTCCCTTCACCCGCATCATTTTCAATTATGCCGACTTAGCTCAGTTGGTAGAGCACCTGATTTGTAATCAGGGGGTCGGGCGTTCGAATCGTCTAGTCGGCACCATTTTTTAATTTTTTTGCGGAAGTAGCTCAGTGGTAGAGCATCACCTTGCCAAGGTGGGGGTCGCGGGTTCGAATCCCGTCTTCCGCTTTTCAATAAATGCCGGGGTGGCGGAACTGGCAGACGCACAGGACTTAAAATCCTGCGGTGAGTGATCACCGTACCGGTTCGATTCCGGTCCTCGGCACCATTTATTGTTTTAATGCACCCATAGCGCAACTGGATAGAGTGTCTGACTACGAATCAGAAGGTTGTAGGTTCGACTCCTACTGGGTGCATATTTTCGGGAAATGGCTCAGCTTGGTAGAGCACCTGGTTTGGGACCAGGGGGTCGCAGGTTCGAATCCTGTTTTCCCGACTAATTTAAAAAAGGAATTTAAACGTAATGTTTAAATTCCTTTTTTTGTTGACCCAAGGCAAATGACTTTCATTTTTGATTTATATTTCGTATAATTAAAGTCAACATTAGTCAAACTATTTGAGGTGATGAATATGCGGGGTCAGAACATTTCTGATGTGATTGAAAAGTATTTTAAAAAAATCCTTTCGGAAGAAAAAGAAATAGTTATTAAGCGTTCCGAAGTGGCTGAATTATTTAATTGTGTGCCATCACAAATAAATTATGTTATAAATACTCGATTTACTATTCAAAATGGGTATGTGGTTGAAAGTAAACGTGGTGGCGGTGGATATATTCGGATAGAAAAAGTAAATCTTTTTGCAGATCAAGAATTTATTCAAACACTAGAAAATTTAATTGGCACGAATGTATCTCAGCAAGAAGGATATGATATTATCCAAAGTTTATATGATGAAAAAACGCTAACAAAAAAGGAATCTAATTTAATCTTAGCTACAATAAAAAAAGATGTTTTTCTTGGAATAGATACAAAATTGGAAAATATGATGCGGGCTAAAATGCTAATTAATTTAATTAATCGCTTACGATATGAAGAGTAGAAAGAGGTAATAATATGGACAATTTATTTACTCCGAGTGCAAAAGAAGTTCTTATTCGAGCACAGGAATCGGCTAAGCACTATCGTCAGCAGGCGGTTGGTACTGAACATTTACTTTTAGCTTTATCTGAAGTACAAAATGGTGTTGCAGATAAAGTGTTGAAACAATTCAATATTGATCCAGAAGATATAATGGAAGAAATTGAAAGATTTACTGGCTATGGATCATTGAGATTAACAAAAAATGATAGCTATTTACCCTATTCACCAAAGGCAAAAATGATTTTATCAATTGCTAACGATGAAGCAAAAAATTTAAATGCAAATAAGGTGGGTACGGAACATCTTTTATTGGCATTAACAAGTAATAATGAAATATTGTCTTCAAGAATAATGAGTAGTTTGAGTGCTGATATTAAACAAGTACGCAAGCTTATCTTCCGTCAGCTTGGTGTTAGTGAAGTTCAAATAAGGCAAAAAAATCGTGGAAATAAAGAAAATGCCGTACAAGGAACGCCTACTTTAGATGAATTAGCACGTGATTTAACTAAAATGGCGCGTGATAAGCAAATTGATCCTGTGATTGGTCGAGATTCTGAAGTTAAAAGATTGACTCAGGTATTAAGCCGTCGAACTAAAAATAATCCAGTGTTGATTGGTGAACCAGGTGTTGGTAAAACAGCGATTGCTGAAGGTTTTGCCCAACGATTAATTGACGGAAATGTTCCTGAAGATATGGTTGGTAAACGATTAATGATGCTTGATATGGGATCTTTAGTTGCTGGGACAAAATATCGTGGTGAATTTGAAGATCGTTTGAAGAAGATATTAAAAGAAATTTACACAACTAAAGATGTTATTTTATTCATTGATGAACTACACACACTAATTGGTGCTGGTGGTGCTGAAGGTGCGATAGATGCATCTAATATTTTGAAACCAGCATTAGCTCGTGGTGAAGTTCAAGTAATCGGTGCAACTACATTAGATGAATATCAAAAATATATTGAATCTGATGCTGCTTTGGAACGTCGTTTTGCGACGATAACAATCAAAGAACCAACTGAAGAGCAAACGGTTGCTATTTTAAAAGGACTTCGACCTAAGTATGAGGCCCATCATCATGTGCAAATTACTGATGGCGCGATTGAAGCAGCTGTTGAACTAGGGAATAGATATATTACAGATCGTTTCCTACCTGATAAAGCAATTGATTTAATGGATGAAGCAGCAGCACAAGTTCGGATTGAACGTCCAAATACGAAGTCAAAATTAAGTAAAAAGCAAGATCAACTTGATGAGTTACGTCATCAAAAAGATGAAGCTGTAAGTCAACAAGATTTTGAATTAGCAGCGGGTATTCGTACAAAAGAAATGCGTGTTAAAAAACAAGTTGAAGACTTGGAAGCTGAAAAAGTTGCTGCTGTTGAATCTAAGACAGAACATTATGATTTGAAAGTAACGAGTGAAGAAGTGGCAAACATTGTTTCTGATTGGACAGGTGTTCCACTTCAACAATTGAATAAGAGCGAAAGTGAACGCTTGATGCATCTTGAAGATGTCTTGCACGAACGTGTCATTGGACAAAATGAAGCTGTTAGTTCAATTTCAAAGGCTATTCGTCGTGCTAGAAGTGGCTTGAAGAATCCAGCCAGACCAATTGGCTCGTTTATGTTCCTTGGACCAACTGGTGTTGGTAAAACTGAATTGGCTAAGGCACTCGCTGAAGCCATGTTTGGTTCTGAAGAGGCAATGATTCGAGTAGATATGTCGGAATACATGGAAAAATACAGTACAAGTCGTTTGATTGGTTCACCACCAGGTTATGTTGGTTATGATGAAGGCGGACAATTAACTGAAAAAGTTCGTCAAACACCTTATTCTGTTGTCCTTTTGGATGAAGTTGAAAAAGCACATCCTGATGTTTTTAATATTTTACTTCAAGTTTTAGATGATGGGTATTTGACGGATTCTAAAGGACGCCGTATTGATTTCAGGAATACAATCATTATCATGACATCTAACTTAGGTGCAACTGCTATTCGCGATGAAAAATTTGTTGGCTTTGGTGTTAAAACTGAGCAAGATGAATATAAAGCAATGTCTGGGAAAATTCGAGCGGCTTTGAAAAAATCATTCCGTCCTGAATTTTTGAACCGAATTGATGAATCAATTATATTCCATTCATTAACTAAAGATGAATTGCATGAAATTGTGAAATTAATGACTAAAGAAGTTCTTGATCGTTTGAAAGATCAGGGAATTAAGGTTAAAATTTCATCTGCAGCTATTGATGTTATTGCTAAAGCTGGTTTTGATCCAGAGTATGGTGCTCGACCAATTCGTCGTGCGCTACAAACGGAAGTTGAGGATCGATTAAGTGAAGCACTTCTTTCTGGTCAAATAAAAGATAATGATAATGTCACGATTGGTGCAACAAAAGGTGTTATTAAAGTGACAATTAAAGAACCAAAAGTTAAAGCAGCAGTAAAATAGATTTAAAAGTGTGACTATATAATGTAGTCACACTTTTTTTAAGCATTAAAATATGAAAATTTGATTATTCAACCTATAATTGAAGTATTGGATAAAGAACTTACATTGTAGTTGTTATCAAATTTAGTAAGCATGAACTATTGACTTCTAAGCCAATAGCGTATATGCTAATTAAATGTATAATACTGTGAATTTTTATAGCTGATTACGATCTATTGTCCGTAAGAAGCCTTATAGAGAGACAAAAATGGTTATTGTTTAAAAAATAAATAAACTATTTTTGTTTTTTCTTTTGCCAAAAAAACCGATTTTTTCGTCTAGTATGCATTTTGTAATCAAAATGTAATATAAAATCATCGGACTTTGGCAGGTTTACAGAATAAATTTGAGAGGTGACTAATTTGGCTGGACATTTAGTAAACTACGGTAAACACAGTACACGTAGAAGCTACGCACGTATCAAAGAAGTTTTAGATTTACCTAATTTAATCGAAATCCAAAGTGATTCTTACCAATGGTTCTTGGATGAAGGTCTTCGTGAAATGTTTGAAGATATCATGCCAATTGACGATTTTGCTGGTAATTTGTCATTAGAATTTGTTGATTACCAATTATTAGAACCTAAATACACTGTAGATGAAGCACGCGCACATGACGCAAATTATTCAGCGCCATTACATGTCACATTACGTTTAACTAACCATGAAACTGGCGAAATTAAATCACAAGATGTTTTCTTTGGTGATTTCCCATTAATGACAGAGCAAGGCACATTTATTATTAATGGTGCCGAACGAGTTATCGTTTCTCAATTAGTTCGTTCACCAGGTGTTTATTACAATGGTTCATTAGACAAAAATGGTCGTGAAACATACGGCACAACTGTTATTCCTAACCGTGGTGCATGGTTAGAATATGAATCAGATGCTAAAAATATTTCATACGTACGTATTGATCGTACACGTAAAATTCCATTAACTGAATTGGTCCGTGCCTTAGGATTTGGTTCTGATGATGAAATTATTGAAATGTTGGGTAACAATGATAGCTTAATGCTAACACTTGAAAAAGATGTTCATAAAAATACGGATGATTCACGTGTTGAAGAATCTTTAAAAGATGTTTATGAACGTCTACGTCCCGGCGAACCTAAAACTGCTGATAGTTCACGTAGTTTATTGACGGCACGTTTCTTTGATCCAAAACGTTACGATTTGGCTCCAGTTGGTCGTTACAAGATTAACAAGAAACTAAGTTTAAAAACACGTTTATTGAACCAAACGTTAGCTGAAACATTGGCTGATCCAGATACTGGTGAAGTCCTTGCACAAAAAGACACTGTCATTGATAAACAAGTTATGGAAACGTTAGCCCCTTATCTTGACCGTTCAGATTTCAAAACGGTTACTTATCATCCAGCAGAAGATGGTGTTGTTACTGAACCAATGGTCCTTCAAATTGTTAAAGTTTACTCTCAAGTAGACCCAGAACGCGAAATGCCAATGATTGGTAACGGTAATATTGACTTACAATACAAACATATTGTACCCGCTGATATTATTGCTTCAATGAACTACTTCTTTAATTTGAAAGAAAACATCGGTTCTGTGGATGATATTGATCATTTAGGTAACCGTCGTATTCGTTCAGTTGGTGAATTATTACAAAACCAATTTAGAATTGGGTTATCACGTATGGAACGTGTTGTACGTGAACGTATGTCAATTCAAGATACAACAACTGTTACACCACAACAATTAATTAATATTCGTCCTGTTGTGGCTTCAATTAAAGAATTCTTTGGTTCATCTCAATTGTCACAATTCATGGATCAAACCAATCCACTTGGTGAATTGACGCATAAACGTCGTCTTTCTGCCTTAGGACCTGGTGGTTTGACTCGTGATCGTGCCGGATATGAAGTTCGTGATGTTCATTACACGCATTACGGTCGTATGTGTCCAATTGAAACGCCTGAAGGCCCTAATATTGGGTTAATTAATAGTTTATCAAGCTACGCACGTGTTAACCGTTATGGTTTCATTGAAACACCATACCGTCGTGTGAGTTGGGAATCACATCAAGTAACTGATAAAATTGATTACTTGACTGCTGATGAAGAAGATAACTATGTTATTGCACAGGCTAATTCACCATTAAATGAAGATGATTCATTTGTGAATAATCTTGTTATGGCTCGTAATCGTTCAGAAAATGTCGAGATTAATATCGATAAAGTCGATTACATGGATGTTTCACCTAAACAAGTTGTGGCCGTTGCTACAGCATGTATTCCTTTCTTGGAAAATGATGATTCTAACCGTGCCTTAATGGGTGCCAACATGCAACGTCAAGCTGTTCCTTTAGTTAATCCCCATTCACCACTTGTTGGTACAGGGATTGAATATAAAGCAGCTCATGATTCTGGTGTGGCTTTAATCAATAAAAATGAAGGTACTGTTGAATACGTTGATGCACGTGAAATTCGTGTTCGTCGTGAAGATGGCGCTTTAGATAAATACAAATTAATGAAATTCCGTCGTTCAAATGGTGGTAAAAACTACAACCAACGTCCAATTGTTCGTGTGAATGATCATGTTGATGCTGATGAAATTTTAGCTGATGGTCCTTCAATGGAAAATGGGGAATTAGCTTTAGGTCAAAACCCATTAGTTGCCTTTATGACTTGGAATGGTTATAACTTTGAAGATGCTGTTATCATTAACGAACGTCTTGTTCGTGATGATGTGTATACATCAATTCATATTGAAGAATTCGAATCAGAAGCGCGTGATACAAAATTAGGACCTGAAGAAATTACTCGTGAAATTCCTAATGTTGGTGAAGATTCATTAAAAGATCTTGATGAATTTGGTATCGTTCGTATTGGTGCTGAAGTTAACGATGGTGATATCTTAGTTGGTAAAGTAACGCCTAAAGGGGTTACTGAATTATCTGCTGAAGAACGTTTATTACATGCTATCTTTGGAGAAAAGGCTCGTGAAGTACGTGATACTTCATTGAAAGTTCCTCATGGTGGTGGCGGTATTGTTCAAGATGTTAAGATCTTTACGCGTGAAGCAGGGGATGAATTAAGTCCTGGTGTTAACATGATGGTTCGTATTTACATCGCACAAAAACGTAAGTTACGTGTTGGTGATAAGATGGCTGGACGTCATGGTAACAAGGGGGTTGTGTCAATCGTTGTTCCTTCTGAAGATATGCCTTACATGCCAGATGGTACACCAGTTGATATTCTCTTGAATCCCATGGGTGTTCCTTCTCGTATGAACATTGGCCAAGTTTTAGATCTTCATTTAGGTATGGCTGCTCGTAAATTAGGTATTCATGTTGCAACACCTGTTTTTGATGGTGCTCGTGATTCAGATATCTGGGATGTCTTTAAAGAAGCTGGAATTTCAGAAGATGGTAAGACAATCTTATACGATGGACGTACTGGTGATGCATTTGATAAACGTGTTTCTGTAGGGGTTATGTACTACATGAAACTTGCCCACATGGTTGATGATAAAATTCATGCTCGTTCAATCGGACCATACTCATTAGTAACGCAACAACCATTAGGTGGTAAAGCACAATTTGGTGGACAACGTTTTGGTGAAATGGAAGTTTGGGCACTTGAAGCTTATGGTGCTGCTTATACGTTACAAGAAATTTTAACGTACAAATCTGATGATGTTGTGGGTCGTGTGAAAACATACGAAGCAATTGTCAAAGGTGAACCAATTCCTAAACCAGGTGTTCCTGAATCATTCCGTGTTCTTGTTAAAGAATTACAGTCATTAGGATTAGATATGAAAGTACTTGATGCTAAGAAGGCTGAAATTGAATTACGCGATATGGATGATGACGATGATGATATCGTTAATGTGGATGCGTTAAGCAAATTAGCTAATGAACAAAAAGAGAAAAAAGCTAAAGAAGAAGCCAGCAAAATGGCTGCTGAAATGAATAAAGAATAATTTTGGCTTAGTTACTGAACTTGAATTTGTGTTGATGAAGCTAATTTTCAATTTGAAAAAGGTCAACGCACTATAAAACTAAAGGGAGGTCGGTCCTTTGATCGATGTCAATAAATTTGATAGCATGCAAATTGGCTTAGCGTCTTCTGATAAGATTAGAAGCTGGTCATATGGTGAAGTTAAAAAGCCTGAAACAATCAATTACCGTACATTAAAACCTGAAAAAGACGGACTATTCGATGAACGTATTTTCGGACCAACAAAAGATTGGGAATGTGCCTGTGGTAAATACAAACGTATTCGCTATAAAGGTATCGTTTGTGATCGTTGTGGGGTTGAAGTTACGCGTTCTAAAGTACGTCGCGAACGTATGGGACATATCGAATTAGCTGCACCAGTTACACATATCTGGTACTTTAAAGGAATCCCAAGTCGTATGGGTCTTGTCTTAGACATGAGTCCTCGTGCTTTGGAAGAAGTTATTTACTTTGCTTCTTATGTTGTTACTGAACCAGGTAACACACCTCTTGAAAAGAAACAGTTATTAACAGAACGTGAATATCGTGAAAAACGTGAAGAATACGGAACTGAATTCGAAGCTGGAATGGGTGCTGATGCTATTCGTCATTTATTACGCGATGTTGATCTTGCTGGCGAATCTGAAGCATTAAAAGAAGAATTGAAAGATGCTACTGGTCAAAAGAGAACACGTGCCGTTCGTCGTTTGGATATTTTGGAAGCATTCCTACTTTCTGAAAATGAACCTTCATGGATGGTTATGGATGCTGTTCCTATTATTCCACCTGACTTACGTCCAATGGTTCAATTAGAAGGTGGCCGTTTTGCCACTTCTGATTTGAATGATTTATACAGACGAGTTATTAACCGAAATAACCGACTAAAACGTTTGTTAGATTTGAATGCGCCTGGTATCATTGTTCAAAATGAAAAACGTATGTTACAAGAAGCTGTTGATGCATTGATTGATAATGGTCGTCGTGGCCGTCCAGTTACTGGGCCAGGTAACCGACCATTGAAATCTCTTTCACATATGTTGAAAGGTAAACAAGGACGTTTCCGTCAGAATTTACTTGGAAAACGTGTTGATTATTCAGGCCGTTCAGTTATTGCTGTTGGACCAACGTTACAAATGAATCAATGTGGTATTCCTCGTGAGATGGCTTTGGAATTATTCAAACCATTTATGATGAAAGAACTTGTTAAACGCGAAATGGCATCAAATATTAAAAATGCTAAACGTAAACTTGATCGTCGCGATGAAGATATCTGGGATGTTTTAGAAGAAGTTATTGTTGAACACCCAGTTTTACTTAATCGTGCACCAACACTTCATCGTCTTGGTATTCAAGCTTTCGAACCCATTTTAGTTGATGGTAAAGCAATTCGTCTACATCCTTTGGCTTGTGAAGCTTACAATGCCGATTTTGATGGCGATCAAATGGCTATCCATGTACCTTTATCTGATGAAGCACAAGCAGAAGCACGTTTGCTTATGTTAGCTGCTCATCATATCTTGGCACCTAAAGATGGTAAACCAGTTGTAACACCTTCTCAAGATATGGTTTTAGGTAACTACTACTTGACTATGGAAGAAGCTGGACGTGAAGGCGAAGGCATGATCTTTAAAGATGCTAACGAAGCCGTAATGGCTTACCGTAATGGTTACGTTCATTTACACACTCGTATTGGATTACAAACAGCAACATTAGCTGCTGAAGGTAAACCATTTACTGATTGGCAAAAAGAACGCATTATGGTAACAACTGTTGGTAAAGCAATCTTTAATGAAATCTTACCTAAAGAATTTGCCTACATTAATGAACCTAAGACTGATAACTTAATTAATAAAACAGCTGATAAATATTTCGTTGAACCTGGCGAAAATGTTGGTGATGTTATTAAAGCGCAAGAAATTATTTTACCTTTCAAAAAAGGGTTCTTGAGTGATATCATTTCTGAAGTTTATAAACGATTTAAAGTAACTGAAACTTCTAAGATGTTAGATCGTCTTAAAAACTTAGGTTATGATCAATCAACTCATGCTGGTATTACAGTTGGTATTTCTGATGTAACTGATTTGAAGGAAAAACCTGCAATTATTGAAGAAGCACATAAACAAGTTGCTTTGGTTGCAAAACAATTCCGTCGCGGTTTGATTACAGAAGATGAACGCTATGAACGCGTTATCGCCATCTGGACACAAGCAAAAGATGATATTCAACAAAAACTAATGGAAACATTGGGCACACAAAATCCTATTCAAATGATGAGTGATTCTGGCGCCCGTGGTAATATCTCTAACTTTACTCAATTAGCTGGTATGCGTGGTTTGATGGCAGCTCCTAATGGTAAAACAATGGAATTACCTATTATTTCTAACTTCCGTGAAGGTTTGTCTGTGTTGGAAATGTTTATTTCAACTCATGGGGCTCGTAAAGGGATGACTGATACGGCCTTGAAGACTGCCGATTCTGGATACTTGACTCGTCGACTTGTTGATGTTGCGCAAGATGTTATTATTCGTGAAAAAGATTGTTTCACTGATCGTGGCTTAGATGTATCAGCTATCAAAGAAGGAAATGAAATGATCGAACCATTGTATGACCGTATTTTAGGTCGTTACGCAATGAAGACCGTTAAAAATCCTGAAACTGGTGATGTGATCGTCACTGCAAACGAAATGATTGAAGAAAGCAAAGCGCAAGCAATTATCGCTGCTGGAATCGAACAAGTAACTATCCGCTCAGCATTTACATGTAACACAAAGCATGGGGTTTGTGAACATTGTTATGGTCGTAATATGGCTACTGGGGATCAAGTTGAAGTTGGTGAAGCAGTTGGTACTGTTGCTGCTCAATCAATCGGTGAACCCGGAACTCAATTAACAATGCGTACTTTCCATACTGGTGGGGTTGCCGGAGATGATATTACACAAGGATTACCTCGTGTTCAAGAAATCTTCGAAGCACGTAATCCTAAAGGTCGTGCTGAAATTACAGAAGTAACTGGTGTGATTGAAGCTATTGAAGAAAATCCTGCTGAACGTACTAAAGAAGTTACGGTTAAGGGTGAAACTGATACACGAACATATAGTTTACCTTATACTGCTGTTCTTAAAGTTGCCGAAGGCGATAAAATTCATCGTGGAGAAGCACTAACAGTTGGGTCAATTGATCCTAAACAATTAATTCAAGTTCGTGATGTTCTTTCAACGGAGAACTACATTCTTCGTGAAGTTCAAAAAGTATACCGTATGCAAGGGGTAGAAATCTCTGATAAGCATGTGGAGGTTATGTCCCGTCAAATGTTACGTAAGGTTCGCGTTATGGATCCCGGTGACACAGACGTCTTGCCAGGTACTTTATTGGATATCATGGATCTTAAAGAAGATAACTACAAGACATTGATTAAGGGTGGCATTCCAGCTACATCACGTCCTGTCTTGCTTGGTATCACTAAAGCATCTCTTGAAACAAACAGTTTCTTATCAGCTGCATCATTCCAAGAAACAACTCGTGTTCTTACGGATGCTGCTATTCGCGGTAAGAATGATCCATTAATTGGTTTGAAAGAAAATGTTATTATTGGTAAGATTATTCCTGCCGGTACTGGTATGCCAGATTACCGTCAAATCAAACCAAAAGAAACAGGTTCAATTTCAGCTAATGTTTATTCAATCTCAGATATTGAGAAACGAATGAAAGAAGAAGAAGCTGGCGTGAACGACTAGCGTTAAAGCTAAAAAAGAACAATTCTTATTAATTTAAGAATTGTTCTTTTTTTTGCGTTTTATAAACGAACAATAAACGCTTCCATTCAAATGATGTACGTAAACTATTGTATGGATAAATGGACTGTGTTAATATTGTCATACAATAAAAAATACCAATCACCTATATAATGTCATGATATGGATGCTAGTTTCTACCCGGAGCCGTAAATTCCGGACTATATGTGAACTAAATCGAGCATGTATTGGGCATAAAATCCATAGAAAATCTGACTTATTAGTGTGAAGGATAATGTGGAGGATTGAATGAAAAATAGCACGGAATTAGAAAATAGTAGTTTGGACGAATCTAACTTATCAAATTTTAAAGCAGCAATTTTAGGGTTACAGCATTTATTAGCCATGTATTCAGGCGACATTTTAGTGCCATTATTAGTTGGGGCTGCACTTGGTTTTAGTACAAAACAAATTACTTATTTAGTTTCGATGGATATTTTCATGTGTGGAATTGCAACATTGTTACAATTGAAACGCACACGTTTCACAGGGATTGGCTTACCCGTAGTACTTGGATGTGCGATTGAATATGTCGCACCACTGAGTGCTGTGGGTAAACATTTTGGCTTGGGAACGATGTATGGGGCGATTATTGCTGCCGGAATTTTTATTTTCCTAATTGCTGGATTTTTTGCAAATATTAGAAAGTTTTTCCCGCCAGTAGTTACAGGATCGTTAATTACATTGATTGGATTAACGTTAATTCCAGTTGCTTTTACTAATATGGGTGGTGGGGATGCAACTGCCAAATCGTTTGGTAGCATTCCTAATCTGATAGTTGCGGGTGTTACGATTGCTGTCATCTTGATATTAAATATTTGGGGACGTGGTTTCATTCAACAAGTTGGTATCTTAATTGGTATTTTAGTTGGTGTGATAGTAGCTTCTTTTATGGGTAAAGTAACGTTAGATCCAGTGAGTCAAGCAAATTGGTTCCAATTACCACATATCTTTATGTTTGCTGCACCAAAATTTGAATGGTCATCAATTGTGACGATGATTTTAGCGGCTTTGACAACAATGATTGAATCAACAGGTGTATTCTTTGCTTTAGGAGATATTATTGGTCAACCCATAAAAAAAGATGATTTGAAAAAAGGGTATCGTGCTGAAGGTATTGCTGCTATTTTAGGCGGTATTTTCAATACATTCCCATACTCAACTTTTTCACAAAATGTGGGTATCGTTCAATTATCAGGTATTAAAACAAAAAAACCGGTTTATTTCTCAGCATTCTTTTTAATCGTTTTAGGACTTTTACCTAAAATAGGTGCAGCGGCCACTGTTATTCCTGCTTCTGTTTTGGGTGGTGCTATGTTGGTAATGTTTGGTATGGTTGGTGCGCAAGGCATTAAAATGTTGCGTGAAGTTGAGGGTAGTAACAGTAATTTATTGATTATTGGTATTTCAGTCAGCTTGGGTCTTGGTGTCACGGTGCAACCTGCATTGCTTCAAGCGTTACCATTAACAGTTCAAACTATTTTAGGTAACGGACTTGTTGTAGGTAGTTTATCAGCGGTTATCTTAAATATTTTATTTAATTATGGTCATTTAAATGATGCCATTGAGGACTAATTGAAAAGGCTGAGCAAATTTGCTCAGCCTTTTTTTATATGAGGAAAGATAGGATAATGGTGAGATAGGTACCTAGTGTTAGATGTGGGACAAAGGCGAAAGCTTGATGGCGAGTTTGCTTTGCACAAAGGAAATAAATGAGTGAGCTGATGCAAGCACTAAGCGTAACAATTAAACAAAAATGAACACCAAATGTTAGTTGAATAACGAGTAGTAAAATAAAATCACCAAGTCCAAGCTTTTGTTGAAAACATAAAATAAATAGGAATAGACTGAAAAATAAAATAGTGATTATGGCATCTGGAAAACCGAGTAATAGATAATGCCAGGTAATAAGTAAAATGCCACCACCAATAGTTAAACGACTAGAAATAAGACGGTTGGTGAAGTCCATAACTGATAAAAAGGTTAAATAAAACAAAAAAGTGACAATTAGTAAAAAATTTGGTAAAGGTAGTTGAATAAAAGTGACAGGGAGCATAAATGCTAAGCTGCATTCGAAAATAAATGAGTAAGCCGGGAATCGGCCCTTGCAGAATCGACAACATCCGTGTAATCTGAGATAAGTGTAGATGGGAATAAGGTCACGCCAAAGAATCTCGGCACCACAATAATCGCACATTGACCTTTGACCTAACTGGCTTTGATTCAACGCACAACGTGTTGCAATACAGGTGATGAATGAACCTAAGCAAGCGCCTAATAGAAATAGGTAACTAATTAACATAATTAAAATCCTCCTATATTAAAAAGTACGCTTTTTAGCATAAATACCATTGACGAAAATTAAATACCATGCTATTCTGTGTAAGGTGCTTTTTGTGAGCAGTTAATTCATCTACATAGTTGAGATTCTGTCTAACAGTAGCGCATTATAAGCCAGACGTCTAGGACGTTATTTTTTATTATTAAAAAATGAACCACCTGGATGTGTGGACTTAAAAACAATTAACCTATAATAAGGAAGGAGGAAACTTTAGATGCCAACAATTAATCAATTAGTTCGTAAAGGTCGTAATTCTAAAGGTTCAAAATCTGGTGCACCCGCATTAAACTTCGGGTATAACAGTTACAAAAAAGTTCAAACAGATAATCCTGCACCACAAAAACGTGGGGTTGCTACTCGTGTCGGAACAATGACACCTAAGAAACCTAACTCTGCTTTACGTAAATATGCACGTGTGCGTTTATCTAACTTACTTGAAGTTACAGCATACATTCCTGGTATTGGACATAACTTACAAGAACATAGTGTTGTTCTTATTCGTGGTGGCCGTGTAAAAGATTTACCTGGGGTACGTTACCATGTTATCCGTGGTGCTCTTGATACAGCCGGTGTTGCTGATCGTAAACAAAGTCGTTCAAAATACGGCGCAAAGAGACCTAAGTAATAATAAGTTATTCTAATAAAAAATAGAATCTAAGGAGGTTATTTAGATGCCAAGAAAAGGCCCAGCTCCAAAACGAGAAGTATTGCCTGATCCAATTTACAATTCTAAATTAGTAACACGTTTAATCAACCGTTTAATGTTAGATGGTCGTCGTGGTACTGCATCAAAGATCTTGTATGATGCATTCGAAATGATTAAAGAACAAACAGGAAACGAACCTAATGAAGTTTTTGATGAAGCTATGAAAAACATCATGCCTGTACTTGAAGTTAAAGCTCGCCGTGTCGGTGGTTCTAACTACCAAGTGCCAATTGAAGTTCGCCCTGATCGTCGTTCAACTTTAGGTTTACGTTGGTTAGTAAGTTACGCACGTTTACGTGGGGAACATACTATGCCAGAACGTTTAGCTAAAGAAATCATGGATGCAGCTAACAATACTGGTGCATCAGTTAAGAAACGTGAAGATACACATAAAATGGCTGACGCTAATAAAGCATTCGCACATTACCGCTGGTAATTTTATAAAAGGATGGCTATTATATGATTTTGATAATCGATATAGTAGTCATTTTTTTGAATATATTTTAGAATCGGAAGGAGATCCTACAAAATGGCAAACAAACGCGAATTTCCACTAGAAAAAACGCGTAATATTGGGATTGTTGCTCATATTGATGCTGGTAAGACAACAACTACTGAACGTATTTTGTACTACACTGGTAAAATCCATAAAATTGGTGAAACTCATGAAGGAGCTTCACAAATGGATTGGATGGAACAAGAACAAGAACGTGGTATTACAATCACATCAGCTGCTACAACAGCTGAATGGAAAGGTCATCGTATTAACATCATCGATACTCCAGGACATGTGGATTTCACTATTGAAGTTGAACGTTCACTTCGTGTCTTAGATGGAGCCGTTGTTGTTTTAGATGGTCAATCTGGTGTTGAACCACAAACTGAAAATGTTTGGCGTCAAGCAACAACATATTCAGTTCCTCGTATCGTATTCATCAATAAGATGGATAAAATGGGTGCTAACTTTGATTATTCAGTAGGTACAATCAAAGATCGTCTTCAAGTAAATGCTGTTCCTATCCAAATGCCAATTGGCGCTGAAGATGATTTTGAAGGTGTTATTGATTTAATCGAAATGAAAGCCGATTTATATGATAACGATGATTTAGGAGCTACATGGGAAAGTATTGACGTTCCTGAAGAATATTTAGAAGAAGCTACAAAACGTCGTGAAGCTTTAGTTGAATCTGTTGCTGATGTTGATGAAAAGCTTATGGAAAAATATCTTGATGGGGTTGAAATTACTAAAGATGAAATCAAAGCTGCTATTCGTAAAGCAACATTGAACCTTGAAATGTACCCAGTTCTTGCTGGTTCAGCATTTAAAAACAAGGGTGTTCAAATGATGTTGGATGCTGTTAATGATTTCTTACCATCTCCTTTAGATGTTAAACCTTATAATGCAACAGATCCTAAAACAGATGAAGAAGTTGAAATTACAGCTGGCGATGATAAAGATTTTGCTGCTTTGGCATTTAAAATTGCAACAGATCCATTCGTTGGTCGTTTAACATTCTTCCGTGTTTACTCAGGTACATTACAAGCTGGTTCTTATGTTTTGAATTCTACTAAAGATACGCGTGAACGTGTTGGTCGTATTCTTCAAATGCATTCAAATCACCGTAATGAAATTCCTGAAGTATTCTCAGGTGATATTGCTGCTGCTATTGGTTTGAAAAATACAACAACTGGTGATTCATTAACGGATGAAAAACACCCATTAATTCTTGAATCAATGGAATTCCCTGAACCAGTTATCCAAGTATCTATCGAACCAAAAACAAAAGCTGATCAAGATAAGATGGATATCGGTTTGCAAAAACTTGCTGAAGAAGATCCTTCATTCAAGGCAGAAACTAACCCTGAAACTGGTGAAACTTTAATCGCTGGGATGGGTGAATTGCATTTGGATATCATCGTTGATCGTATGAGACGTGAATTTAACGTTGAAGCTACTGTTGGTGAACCACAAGTTGCCTATCGTGAAACATTTACAAAAACGGTTTCTGCGCAAGGTAAATTCGTTCGTCAATCTGGTGGTAAAGGTCAATATGGTGATGTTACTGTTGAATTCTCACCTAATGTAGAAGGTGGCGGTTTTGCATTCGAAGACGCTATCGTCGGTGGGGTTGTTCCTCGTGAATATATCCCTTCAGTTGAACAAGGTTTGAGAGAAGCTATGCAAAATGGTGTTCTTGCAGGTTACCCACTTATCGATGTTAAAGCTAAATTGTATGATGGATCATACCATGATGTCGATTCTAATGAATCAGCATTTAAGGTAGCTGCCTCAATGTCATTGAGAAATGCTGCTAAGAGTGCTGGTGCTGTCATCCTTGAACCAATGATGAAAGTTGAAGTTGTTGCTCCAGAAGATTACTTAGGTGATGTTATGGGACACGTAACTGCTCGTCGTGGACGTGTTGAAGGTATGGAAGCTCGCGGAAATGCACAAGTTGTTAATGCAATGGTTCCTCTTTCAGGAATGTTTGGTTACGCAACTACTTTACGTTCTTCTACACAAGGCCGTGGTACATTCACAATGACATTTGATCATTATGAAGCTGTACCAAAAGCAATCCAAGAAGAAATTATGAAGAAAAATGGAACATCTGCTGATTAGTTAGTTGTTTTAAATTTTTAAGAGAAGTTATCGTTTAACGGTAACTTCTTTTTTTGTGTTAAAATAACAGTTGAAAATAAAAAGAGTTTTTAAAAAAGTGAATTATGATTAAACAATGAGAAAGTTTGAAAAAAAGCAAGAAAGCACTTGCCATAGGGCTTTATCTTTAGTAATATAGATAAGTACCCAAAAACAGATGGCGTAGTTCGCCCTGTGATAGGGTTTCATAGAATGAGCTAAGATGTGCAAGATTGCGACACGCCCGGCAGCTTTGCCACGCAAGGCGTGCCGGTCACTTGCACGGAGCTAGTCTTATTTTTAAAATAGACGAAGGAGGGAACAAAATGGCAAAACAAAAAATTCGTATTCGCCTAAAAGCTTACGAACACCGTATTTTAGATCAATCTGCTGACAAGATTGTTGAAACTGCAAAAAGAACAGGGGCAACAATTTCTGGACCAATTCCATTGCCAACAGAACGTACATTATACACAGTTTTACGTTCACCACATAAGCATAAAGATTCACGTGAACAATTCGAAATGCTTACACATAAACGTTTGATTGATATCGTTAACCCAACACCTAAGACAGTTGATTCATTGATGAAACTTGACTTACCTAGTGGCGTTGATATTGAAATCAAGCTATAAAACCGAGTTACAAAAATAAATTATAAACATATTGGAGGTGTACTTATGACTACAAAAGGAATCTTAGGAAAAAAAGTAGGTATGACACAAGTTTTTACTGATAATGGTGAATTGGTACCAGTTACAGTTATTGAATCTACACCAAACGTTGTTTTACAATTGAAAACAATTGAAAACGATGGTTATGAAGCAATTCAATTAGGCTACCAAGACATGCGTGAAGTATTAACAAACAAACCTGCTAAAGGTCATGCAGCAAAAGCAAATACTACTCCTAAGCGCTTCGTTCGTGAAATTAACGATGTCGTGCTTAGTGAATATAAAGTAGGCGACGAAATCAAGGTTGATACTTTCTCAGCTGGAGACGTCGTTAACGTCACAGGTACGTCTAAGGGACATGGTTTCCAAGGAAATATCAAACGTTGGGGACAATCACGAGGTCCTATGACTCATGGTTCACGTTACCATCGTCGTCCTGGTTCAATGGGTGCCGTTATTAACCGTGTATTTAAAGGTAAGAGATTACCTGGTCGCATGGGTGGCAAGCGCGTAACTGTCCAAAACTTGGAAATTATTCGTGTTGACGTTGATAGCAATGTTATCTTGATTAAAGGTAACGTGCCAGGCGCAAACAAATCAGTAGTAACAATTAAAAACGTCATTAAAGACGCTAAATAACAGGAAGGAGGAATTTCAAAATGCCAACAGTCGCATTATTAAAACAAGATGGTACTAAAAATGGTGAAGTTGAATTAAACGATGCTATTTTTGGAATCGAACCTAACGACAATGTCATTTTTGACGCCGTAATCATGCAACGTGCATCTTTACGTCAAGGAACTCATTCAGTTAAAAACAAAAGTGCAGTTTCAGGTGGTGGTAGAAAACCATGGCGCCAAAAAGGAACAGGTCGTGCTCGTCAAGGATCTATCCGTAGCCCACAATGGCGTGGTGGTGGTGTCGTATTTGGCCCTACTCCTCGTTCATATAGTTACAAATTACCTAAAAAAGTTCGTCGTTTAGCTCTTAAATCAGTACTTTCACAAAAAGTATTAGATGGTAGCGTGGTTATGGTCGATGCACTTAGCTTCGAGCAACCAAAAACAAAAACTTTTAAAGAAGTTTTAAGTAACTTAGATATTAATAAAAAAGTATTAATAGTTCTTGAACCTGGCAATGATTTCGTTGCTTTAGCAGCTCGTAACTTACCAAATGTTACAGTAGTAGAAGCTAAAGGTGTTAACGTTCTTGACGTTATCAACAACGACAAATTAGTCATGACTCAAGCAGCTCTTTCTCAAGTAGAGGAGGCTCTTTCATAATGGAATCAAGAAATGTTATCTTACGCCCAGTCATCACCGAAGCAGCAATGGACAGAATGGCTGATAAGGTTTACACATTTGATGTTGATACTCGTGCAACTAAAATTGAAGTTAAAAAAGCTATCGAAGATATTTTTAGCGTCAAAGTTGTTAAAGTAAATATCATGAATGTTAAAGGTAAGTTGAAACGTCAAGGTCGCTATGCTGGTTATACTAAAAAACGTCGTAAAGCAATCGTTACTTTAACTGCCGATTCAAAAGAAATTCAATTATTCGAAGAATAATCTAAATTTTTGTAAATAGGAGGAAAACAACGTGGGAATTAAAAAATTCAAACCAACCACTAACGGCCGTCGTAATATGACTGGTTCTGATTTTTCAGAAATTACTAAATCAACTCCTGAAAAATCATTACTAGAATCAAAAAGCAGAACTGCTGGCCGTAACAACTATGGTCGCATTACTGTTCGTCACCGTGGTGGTGGTCATAAACGTCAATACCGTTTGGTCGATTTCAAACGTGTTAAAGACAATGTAACAGCAACTGTTAAAGCAATTGAATATGATCCAAACCGTTCAGCTAATATTGCATTAATTCAATATACTGATGGTATCAAATCATACATTATTGCTCCTAAAGGATTAGAAGTTGGCATGATGGTTCAATCTGGTAAAGAAGCAGATATCAAGGTTGGTAACGCATTAGCTCTTCAAGATATCCCAGTTGGTACAATTATCCATAATGTCGAATTGAAACCAGGTAAGGGTGGACAACTTGCTCGTTCAGCCGGTGCTTCAGCACAATTACTTGGTAAAGAAGGCAAATACGTTCTTGTTCGTTTGACATCAGGCGAAGTTCGCATGATCTTATCAACATGTCGCGCATCTATCGGTGCTGTTGGTAACGAACAACATGAATTAATCAAAATTGGTAAAGCTGGTCGTGCTCGTTGGGCTGGTAAACGTCCTACAGTTCGTGGATCAGTTATGAATCCTAACGATCATCCTCATGGTGGTGGTGAAGGTAAAGCACCAATTGGTCGTCCATCACCTATGTCTCCTTGGGGTCAAAAGACGATGGGTTACAAAACACGTTCAAAGAAAAACCAATCAGACAAATTTATCGTACGTGGACGCAACAAGAAATAATTTGCTTGTTGCTTAAGCTATATTCCGGAAGGAGGATTCACATTGAGTCGTAGTCTAAAAAAGGGACCATTCGTCGATGAACATTTGATGAAAAAGGTCGAAGCACAAACTGATCAAGAAAAGAAAACAGTTATCAAGACATGGTCACGTCGTTCAACAATCTTCCCTAACTTTATTGGTCTAACTATCGCTGTATATGATGGACGCAAACACGTTCCAGTTTTTATGCAAGAAGATATGGTTGGTCATAAGTTGGGTGAATTTGTTCCAACACGTACTTTCCGTGGTCACGGATCTGACGATAAGAAAACTGCAGTTAAATAAAGGAGGTTATACACATGGCTGAACAAGTAACATCAGCAAAAGCAACCGCCAAAACTGTTCGTATTCCAGCGCGTAAAGCTCGCTTGGTAATCGATCTTATCAGAGGTAAAAGTGTTGCTGAAGCTATCGGTATCTTGAAATTTACTCCAAGAGCCGGAAGCCCAATTATTGAAAAAGTATTACTTTCTGCTGTAGCTAATGCAGAAAATAATTTTGATTTAGATGGTGAAAACTTGGTTATTACTGATATCTTTGCTAACGAAGGACCAACGTTAAAACGTTTCCGTCCCCGTGCTAAGGGATCAGCATCACCAATCAACAAACGTACGAGTCACATTACAGTAGTTGTATCTGAAGCTACAAAATAAGGAGGGATAACGCGTGGGTCAAAAAATAAATCCAACGGGATTACGTGTAGGTATCATTCGTGATTGGGATTCAAAATGGTATGCAGAAAAAGATTTTGCAAACTACCTTCATGAAGATTTACACATCCGTAAATACATTCAAGAAAAATTAACCGACGCTTCTGTCTCTATCGTTGAAATCGAACGCGCTGCAAAACGTGTTAACGTTTCAATCCATACTGCTAAACCCGGTATGGTTATCGGTAAAGGTGGAGCTGAAGTTGAAAAACTTCGTAAAGAATTAAATGATTTAACAGGTAAACGTGTGCATATCAACATTGTTGAAATCAAACGTCCTGATTTAGATGCTCAATTAGTCGGCGAAAACGTTGCGGAACAATTAGAAAACCGTGTCGCATTCCGTCGTGCTGTTAAACAAGCTATGCAACGTACA
Organism: Dellaglioa sp. BT-FLS60; assembly: GCF_054941065.1. Classification (NCBI taxonomy): domain Bacteria; kingdom Bacillati; phylum Bacillota; class Bacilli; order Lactobacillales; family Lactobacillaceae; genus Dellaglioa; species Dellaglioa sp. BT-FLS60. The sequence continues at coordinate 281,217 of NZ_JBSOLI010000036.1, read as the reverse complement.
ATGCGTTCTGGTGCTAAAGGTATCAAAGTTCAAGTTGCTGGTCGTCTTAACGGAGCAGATATGTCTCGTGTCGAAAGTTACTCAGATGGTACCGTTCCATTACATACCTTAAGAGCAGACATTGACTATGCTTGGGTTGAAGCAATGACCACTTATGGTAAATTAGGCGTTAAAGTCTGGATCTACCGTGGTGAAATCTTACCAGCTAAGAAAAACGCTGTGAAAGGAGGGAAATAACCTATGTTAGTACCTAAACGTACAAAATTCCGTCGTGAATTCCGTGGTAAAATGCGTGGGGAAGCTAAAGGTGGCAAAGAAGTCGCTTTTGGAGATTACGGTTTGCAGGCTCTTGAATCATCATGGATCACTAACCGTCAAATCGAAGCTGCCCGTGTCGCAATTAACCGTCATATGAAACGTGGTGGGAAAGTATGGATTAAAATTTTCCCTCATAAATCATATACTGCAAAAGCAATTGGTGTTCGAATGGGTTCTGGTAAAGGTGCTCCTGAAGGATGGGTAGCTCCAGTTAAACGTGGAAAAATCATGTTTGAAGTTGCCGGTGTTACTGAAGAAGTTGCTCGCGAAGCTTTACGCTTAGCATCAAACAAACTTCCAGTGAGAACTAAAATTGTAAAACGTGAGGAAGTAGGTGGCGAATCACATGAAGGCTAAGGAAATTAATGAATTAACCACTGCTGAAATGATTACCAAAGAACAAGAATTTAAAGATGAATTGTTTAACTTACGCTTCCAATTAGCTACCGGTCAATTAGAAAATACCGCACGCTTAAGTGAAGTTCGTAAAACAATTGCTCGTATCAAAACGGCATTACGCCAACAAGAATTAAACAAGTAGATTACGAAAGGGAGGCCATTTACGCATGAGTGAAACTCGTAACCAACGTAAAGTCTATCAAGGACGTGTTGTATCCGACAAAATGGATAAAACGATTAGTGTTCTTATCGAAACATACAAGACACACAAAACCTACGGTAAACGTGTGACTTATTCTAAAAAATTCTATGCACATGATGAAAACAACGAAGCAAAAATCGGCGATATTGTTCAAATTATGGAAACTCGTCCATTGTCAGCAACTAAGAGATTCCGTTTATTAGATATCGTTGAAAAAGCAGTTATTGCTTAAGCATAATTGCCATTCGTATTTCTAATTTGCTATTGAAAGGAGGACACTTACTGTGATACAAACAGAAAGTCGTTTAAAAATTGCCGACAATTCAGGCGCAAAGGAAATCTTAACTATTAAAGTTTTAGGTGGATCAAAGCGTAGAACTGCTAATATCGGTGACGTTATTGTTGCTACTGTTAAACATGCAACACCAGGTGGTGTTGTCAAAAAAGGTGAAGTTGTTAAAGCTGTAATCGTACGTACAAAATCAGGTGCTCATCGCGCTGACGGTTCATACATCAAATTTGATGAAAATGCTGCCGTTATCATCCAAGATGACAAAAGCCCTAAAGGTACACGTATCTTTGGACCTGTTGCACGTGAATTACGTGATAACAATTTCATGAAGATTGTTTCTTTAGCACCCGAAGTATTATAAGAAATCCATCGGAAAACAAGGAGGTGCGCTAAATGTTCGTCAAAACTGGTGATAAAGTTCAATTAATTGCAGGTAAAGATAAAGGTAAACAAGGTACTGTTACTAAAGTTTTCCTTAAACAAGACCGTGTGATTGTTGAAGGTATCAATATTGTGAAAAAACATCAAAAACCTAGCAACTCGAATCCACAAGGTGGCATCGTGGATATGGCAGCACCAATTCACGTTTCAAACGTGATGCTTGTCGACCCTTCTACAAACGAACCAACTCGTGTTGGCTTTAAAGTTGTAGATGGCAAGAAAGTTAGAGTTTCTAAAAAATCAGGTGAAACTGTTAAGTAGACCTATTGAAAGGAGGACACTTTCTTCATGACTAACCGTTTAAAAGAAAAGTTCACTAATGAAATTACACCATCTATGATGGAAAAATTTAACTACACATCAATTATGCAAACACCTCAAGTTGATAAAATTGTTATCAACATGGGTGTTGGTGATGCTGTTACAAATGCTAAGAATTTAGATAAAGCAGTTGAAGAATTAGCTTTGATCGCTGGTCAAAAACCTTTGGTTACAAAAGCTAAAAAATCAATCGCTGGCTTCCGTTTACGTGAAGGTATGCCAATCGGTGCTAAAGTTACTTTACGTGGCGAACGCATGTACGATTTCTTAGACAAATTAGTATCAGTTTCATTACCTCGTGTGCGTGATTTCCGTGGTGTTAGCAATAAAGCCTTTGATGGCCGTGGTAACTATACTTTAGGTGTTCGCGAACAATTAATTTTCCCAGAAATCGATTTCGATGATGTGGATAAAGTTCGTGGAATGGATATCGTTATTGTTACAACTGCTAATACTGATGAGGAATCAAAAGAATTACTCACACAATTAGGTATGCCGTTTTCTAAATAATAAGGAGGTTACAAAGCTTTGGCTAAAAAATCATTAATTGCAAAGAACAAACGTCCAGCAAAATTCTCTACACAAGCTTATACACGTTGCGAACGTTGTGGTCGTCCACATTCTGTTTATCGTAAATTTAAATTATGCCGTATTTGTCTTCGTGACCTTGCTCACAAAGGCCAAATTCCTGGTATGAAAAAAGCTAGCTGGTAAATCTAAAAGACAAGTTAAAGGAGGGTAAACTCAATGGTCATGACTGATCCGATCGCAGACTTTTTAACTCGTATCCGTAATGCAAATATGGTACGGCATGAGTCTTTAGAAGTGCCTGCTTCAAAAATCAAACGTGATATCGCTGAAATCCTTAAAAATGAAGGTTTCGTACGTGATATCGAATACATCGATGATGACAAACAAGGAATTATCCGTGTGTTTTTAAAATTTGGAAAAGACAATGAACGTGTAATCTCTGGTATCAAACGTATTTCAAAACCAGGATTACGTACGTACGTTCAAGCTGATGCAGTTCCTAAAGTATTAAATGGTTTAGGAATTGCAGTTATCTCAACATCAGAAGGTGTGATGACAGATAAAGATGCACGCGCCAAACAAATTGGTGGCGAAGTCTTAGCATACATCTGGTAATCAATTAATTCGTAAGGAGGTGTCACTCGCGTGAGTCGTATAGGTTATAAAGAAATCGTTCTTCCTGCTGGTGTAGAAGTTACACAAGAAGGTCAAATGGTTACAGTAAAAGGCCCCAAAGGTGAATTAACTCGTAAGTTTTCTAATGCAATTACAATGCATGTTGAAGGCCTTTCAGTTAAATTTACTCGTGAAAGTGACGATAAAAGCACTCGTGCCTTACATGGTACAATGCGTGCCAACGTAAACAACATGGTTCTTGGTGTTACAGAAGGTTTCAAAAAAGAACTTGAGTTGATTGGTGTTGGTTATCGTGCACAATTACAAGGGAAAAAATTAGTATTAAATGTTGGTTATTCACATCAAGTGGATTTTGAAGAACGTGCAAACTTAAAAGTTGAAGTTCCTGCAAATACAAGTATCATTATTTCAGGTATCAGTAAACAAGAAGTTGGCGATCTTGCCGCAGAAATTCGTGCCGTTCGTCCTCCAGAACCTTATAAAGGTAAAGGAATTCGTTACGTTGGCGAACATGTTCGTCGTAAAGAAGGTAAAACAGGTAAATAATGCTGCTTAGCATTACTTACTTTGTTTTTGAATAAAATCAAGAGGTGAAAATTGTGATTACAAAACCAGATAGAAATAAAACACGTTCAAAGCGTCATTTACGTGTTCGTGGTAAGATTTCTGGAACTGCAGAGTGCCCACGCTTAAACGTATTCCGTTCAAATAACCACATCTACGCTCAAGTAATTGATGACGTAGCGGGTGTAACGCTAGCAAGTGCCTCAACAATTGATAGTGAAGTAACAGGCGATAGCAAAGTAGCAAAAGCTACTGCTGTTGGCGCATTAGTTGCTAAACGTGCTAATGACAAAGGTATCAAAGCTGTTGTTTTTGATCGTGGCGGATACTTATACCATGGACGCGTTGCTGCTTTAGCTGAAGCAGCTCGTGAAAATGGATTAGAATTCTAAGAAAGGGAGGAAATAGTTTATGACTTTCATTGATCCAACTCATTTAGATTTAGAAGATCGTGTTGTTGCGATTAACCGTGTTACTAAAGTTGTAAAAGGTGGACGTCGTCTACGTTTTGCTGCATTAGTTATCGTCGGTGATCACAATGGTCATGTAGGCTTCGGTACAGGTAAAGCTCAAGAAGTTCCTGAAGCAATCCGTAAAGCAGTTGAAGATGCTAAAAAGAACTTGATTGACGTACCTATGGTCGGTACGACACTTCCTCACGAAGTTCTCGGTCAATACAGTGGTGGACGCATTATGCTTAAACCAGCTGTTGAAGGTTCTGGAGTTGCTGCTGGTGGTTCAGTTCGTGCCGTTATGGAACTTGCTGGAGTATCAGATGTAACAAGTAAATCATTAGGTTCAAATACACCAATCAACGTTGTTCGCGCAACAATGGCTGGTTTAAAGAAAATGAAGAGTGCTGAAGAAGTTGCTGCATTACGTGGCGTTTCTATTCAACACTTAGCTGATTAGGAGGACTAAAACATGACAGATTTGAAAATTACATTAAAACGCAGTGTCATTGGACGTCCTCAAAATCAACGCGAAATCGTTAAAGCTTTCGGTTTACACCGTATTAGCAGCTCTGTTATTCGTCCTAACGACGCAGTAACACGAGGCGTTATCGCAAAGATTTCTCATTTAGTGGACGTTGAAGAAGTAAAATAATATCAACATCTTGTTTGAAGTTTAAAATAAGGAGGTGCCAACCCTATGAAATTACATGAATTAAAACCTAGTGAAGGTTCTCGCTCAATACGTAACCGTGTCGGACGTGGAACATCTTCTGGTAATGGTAAAACTTCTGGCCGTGGTCAAAAAGGTCAAAAAGCCCGTAGTAAAGTACGTTTAGGTTTTGAAGGTGGACAAATGCCTTTATTCCGTCGTATGCCAAAACGTGGATTTAACAACTTCAACCGTAAAGAATATGCAGTTGTCAATTTAGATAGCTTAAACAAATTCGAAAACGGTGCTGAAGTAACACCAGCTTTACTTGTTGAATCAGGTATTGTTAAGAACGAAAAATCAGGAATTAAAATTTTAGCTTCCGGCGAACTTAATAAGAAATTAACTGTTAAAGCAGGTAAATTCTCAGCTGCTGCTAAAGAAGCTATTGAAGCTGCCGGTGGTCAAACAGAGGTGATCTAATGCTTAAAGTGATGAAAAATGCATTAGCTGTGAAAGAAATCCGTCAAAAGATTTTTTTCACTTTATGTGTTTTAATTGTCTTTCGCTTAGGTACTTTTATAACAGTTCCTGGAATTAACCATGCTGCAATTGCTAGTGCAACAAGTAGTAACTTAGTTAGTCTTCTTAACACATTTAGTGGTGGTGGATTAACTAACTACTCAATTTTCGCAATGGGGGTTTCACCCTACATTACTGCTCAAATTGTTATTCAATTACTACAAATGGACATTGTTCCTCGTTTTGTAGAATGGAGTAAACAAGGTGAAGTTGGTCGTCGTAAATTGAATCAAGCTACGCGTTACCTAACAATTGTTTTGGCGTTTGTTCAATCTGTAGGTATTACTGCAGGTTTAGACTCATTGAGTAGTTTAGGCTTGGTTAATAATCCAAGTACGGAAACATATGTTGTCTTGGGTGTTATTTTAACAGCTGGAACAATGTTTACGACTTGGTTAGGTGATATGATTACTGAACGAGGTATTGGAAATGGTGTTTCCATGTTAATCATGGCAGGTATTGTTTCTCGTATTCCGGGTGGTATTAAACAGATTTTTAATGAACAAATTTTCCAAGCTGATAAAGGTGATCTTTGGGGGGGCATCTTGTTCATAGTTATCTTGTTCGTTGCAATCTTTGCAATTGTAACTTTTGTAACATATGTTCAACAAGCTAACTACAAGATTCCAATTCAATACACAAGACGTGTAGCTGGTGCGACAGATAATTCTTATCTGCCACTTAAAGTGAACGTTGCGGGTGTTATCCCCGTTATTTTTGCGAGTTCGTTCATTGCAACTCCTCAAACTGTGCTTTTGGCATTCCAAAGCTCACAGGGTGATACGACTTGGTACCAAGTACTGAGTCAAGTTTTCAACATGCAAACAACGTATGGTGCCATTCTATATACTGTATTGATTGTCTTGTTCACATTCTTCTACGCTTTCGTCCAGGTAAATCCTGAGAAACTCTCAGAGAACTTACAAAAACAAGGAAGTTATATTCCAAGTGTTTGGCCTGGTAAAGCAACAGAAAAATATGTTTCAAAATTATTGATGCGATTAAGTACGGTTGGTTCATTATTCTTAGGATTTGTTGCTTTAATTCCATTATTAGCATCGAGTTTGTTTGGATTAGATGAATCAGTTGGTTTAGGTGGTACTAGTCTGTTAATTGTTGTTGGGGTTGCACTTGAAACCATTCGTCAATTAGAGGGTATGATGATGAAACGTAAGTATGTTGGATTCATTAGATAATCGATAAAATACAAATTTTAAACTGAGGATTAGGTTAGGCTGATGCCTAGCCATTTCTCATATTAGGAGGATATTCATGACGAAAATGAACCTGATGTTAATGGGTTTACCTGGTGCAGGTAAAGGAACACAAGCTGAAAAGATTGTCGACGTTTTCCACATCGCTCATATCTCTACGGGAGACATCTTCCGTGCAGCAATGAAAAATGAAACACCAATGGGACTTGAAGCTAAAAAGTATATTGATCGCGGTGATCTTGTTCCTGATGAAGTCACAAATGGCATTGTCAAAGAACGATTAGCCGAAGATGATATTCAAGACGGCTACATGCTCGATGGTTTTCCAAGAAATATGGCGCAAGCTGTTGCCTTGGACGAAATTGGCAAAGACCTTGGGAAACCTCTTAATGCAGTCATTGACATTCATGTCGATCCTGAATCACTAATTGAACGTTTAACTGGTCGTTACATTTGTCGTAATTGTGGTGCTACTTATCATAAAATTTTCAACCCTACAAAGGTTGAAGGAACTTGTGATCGTTGTGGTCATCATGAATTTTATCAACGTGAAGATGACAAGCTTGAAACGGTTAAGAACCGTTTAGAAGTTAACATCAAAATGAATACACCATTATTAGATTTTTATGAACAACGTCATCTATTGTATACAGTAGATGGTAACCGTGATATTGAAGATGTATTTGCAGATATTGAAACGATTTTAAACAATCTTAAATAATCTTAGTATTCCGCTGCAAAGTAATTGTGCCGGAGTGGCTAACTTGCATCTGAGATAGCGGTATGATAGAATAATTCCGGTTTATCTTTTCAGGAGGATATTTGCAATAATATCTTGATAAGAACGGGTGAGAGTATCTAATTCTCACCATTTTTACATGTAAAGTTAAAACACGATTTTAAGGAGGTACATTTACGTGGCGAAAGAAGAAGTAATTGAGATTGAGGGTACGGTCCGTGAAACGTTACCCAATGCGACTTTTCGAGTAGTACTTGAAAATGATCATGAAATTTTAGCTCATGTCTCAGGTAAAATCCGTAAGAACTATATTCGTATTTTACCCGGTGATAAAGTGACGGTTGAAATGTCTCCTTACGATTTAAGTAAGGGTCGTATTACTTATCGCTTTAAATAGATTGTACTTCAAAAACTTTTAGGAGGTATAATTCAATGAAAGTAAGACCATCAGTAAAACCAATGTGTGAACATTGTAAAGTTATCAAGCGCAAAGGTCGAGTTATGATCATTTGCAGCGCAAATCCAAAACATAAACAACGTCAAGGATAATAAAAATTAGGAGGTGTAATTGTTATGGCTCGTATTGCAGGTATTGATATTCCACGTGATAAAAGAATCGTGGTAGCATTAACTTACATTTATGGAATCGGTAATACAACTGCTGCTAAGATCTTGGTAGAAGCAGAAGTATCAGAAGATATTAGAACTCGTGATTTAACAACTGACCAAGAGGATGCAATCCGTAAAGTTGTTGATCAATTCAAAATTGAGGGTGACTTACGTCGCGAAATCAGTTTGAATATTAAACGTCTCCAAGAAATTGGAACGTACCGAGGCATGCGTCATCGTCGTGGTTTACCAGTTCGTGGACAAAACACGAAAAACAACGCTCGTACACGTAAAGGCCCAGCTACATCAATTGCAGGCCGCAAGAAATAATTATTAGATTAAGGAGGTAATACTATTTATGGCAACTAAGAAAGTTTCTCGCAAACGCCGTGTTAAAAAACATATTGAAGCCGGTGTTGCACATATTCATTCTACTTTTAACAATACACTTGTTATGATTACTGATGTTAACGGTAACGCCGTTGCATGGTCATCAGCTGGTGCATTAGGTTTTAGAGGTAGTCGTAAATCTACACCATTCGCAGCACAAATGGCAGCAGAAGCTGCAGCTAAAGGCTCAATGGAAAACGGTATGAAAACCGTTGAAGTAGCTGTTAAAGGCCCTGGTTCTGGCCGTGAAGCCGCAATTCGTGCTTTACAAACAACTGGTCTTGAAGTAACTGCAATTCGCGATGTTACTCCAGTGCCTCATAATGGATGTCGTCCTCCAAAACGCCGTCGTGTTTAACGTGGATTAATATTCATTACGGAGTTGAACTTCATAATGTTTTCACTAGATTACACGTTACGTTTTGAAAGGGGTAAAGATAAGAATGATTGAATTTGAAAAACCAAATATTCATAAGATAGATGAAAGTCCTAACTATGGTAAATTTGTTGTAGAACCACTTGAACGCGGTTATGGTACGACATTAGGTAATTCACTTCGTCGGATTCTACTATCTTCCTTACCAGGCGCATCTATTACTAATATTCAAATTGATGGTGTTTTACATGAGTTTTCAACTATTGAAGGCGTATTGGAAGATGTTACTCAAATTATTTTGAATATTAAGAAAGTTGCTTTGAAGTTAGCTGCTGATGAAGACCAAGCCATCGAAATTGATGTGAAGGGTCCCGCAGAAGTTACTGCCGGTGATATCATTGGAAACAGTGATGTTGAAGTATTGAATCCCGACTTGTACATTTGTACAGTCGCAGAAGGTGCATCTTTTCATGTTCGCATGAACGCTAGCAATGGTCGTGGATACGTATCTGCTGATCAAAACAAAGCGGAAGATATGCCAATTGGCGTATTACCAATTGACTCCATTTATACCCCAATCGAACGTGTGAACTACCAAGTAGAAAAAACACGTGTTGGTCAAAAAGATGATTATGACAAATTGACACTTGATGTTTGGACGAACGGTTCAATTACACCAAGCGAAGCCATTAGTTTGTCGGCTAAAATTTTAACTGAGCATTTGACTTTATTTGTTGATTTAACCGACGAAGCAAAGAACACTGAAATTATGGTTGAAAAAGAAGAAACCCATAAAGAAAAAATGCTCGAAATGACGATTGAAGAACTCGATTTATCGGTTCGTTCATATAATTGTTTGAAACGTGCTGGTATCAACACGGTTCAAGAATTAACGAATAAATCTGAAGCCGACATGATGAAGGTCCGTAACTTAGGCCGTAAATCATTGGAAGAAGTCAAAGCTAAATTAGCTGCGCTTGATTTATCATTACGTCATGATGACTAATATTATATAGAGGGAGGGAACCTATTCATGAGTTACCGCAAATTAGGACGTACAAGTTCTCAACGTAAAGCAATGTTACGTGATTTAACAACAAGTCTTATTATCAACGAACGAATTGTGACTACTGAAGCTCGCGCTAAAGAAGTACGCAAATCTGCCGATAAAATGATTTCTTTAGGTAAACGTGGTGATTTGGCTTCACGTCGTCGTGCTGCTGCTTTCGTAAGAAACACAGTTGCTGACGTGAAAGAAGATGGTGACGATGTCACTGTTCAATCAGCATTACAAAAATTATTTTCTGATGTAGCTCCTCGTTACGCTGAACGTAATGGTGGATACACTAGAACTATGAAGACAATGCCTCGTCGTGGCGATGCCGCACAAATGGTTATTATTGAATTAGTATAATTCGTTACTAGATAATTTTTCACTTTGATTGATGATTAAAAACAAACGTTATGATGATGGAGCAATCTTAGTCTAGTTTGAAGGTTTTTCACATTTGTGAATTGCCGGTCATCCTTCATAGTGATTTTTTATTTTCTAATGAGATTGTTAAAAGGGTTCAGAACGCATTCAAACAATGTGTTCTGAACCCTTTTTTTATGGATTGAAATCTAGTATGATAACTATTATTCTTAATTCACACTTAGGAGGAAATGGTTATGACTGGCGATACAATTAGAATTGTTCATTATGAGAGACAATATTTGTCTGAAATCATCGCTTTATTTAATCAAACGATTCAAGATGTAAATCGACAAGATTATTCTCAGTTAGAAATCAATGAATGGAAACAATCTCATCCTAATCTCGACGAGTGGCATAAGCGGTTGAAGCAGTCCTACACGTTAGTTGCCATCAAAGAGTCAAAAATCGTTGGATTTGGCAACAGTGAAGTAACGGGGCACATTGATATGTTGTACGTTATGAGCCGAATGATTAAGCACCATATTGGCACGTTGGTATTAGAGGGATTAACCAGTTATCAAAGAAATGAGTTACAACTAGCTGAACAAACGGTGGATGCTTCAATTACTGCAGTCTCCTTTTTTGAAAAACAAGGATTTAAAAGTCAAAACAAACAGCATCATTATCGACATGAACAAGATTTAATTAATTATCACATGTCGAGATTAATTAGTCCTTTAAAATGAGAGCTATAGATAAAATAACCATGCTAATAAAAGTATAAACAGACTAAGATAATTTTTGCCTGTGATATAATTTAAATCGTAATCTATTTTGCGAAGTGTGAGGACAGAGATAATGACTGAAGTAATTAAAGTTGATCATTTAAATTATCAATATGAAACACAAAAAGAGACGAATGAAATGGCCCTTAAAGATGTGTCCTTTACGATTAATAAAGGAGACTGGGTCGCTATCATTGGTCATAATGGTAGTGGAAAAAGTACGTTATCAAAAAATATCAATGGACTACTCGCACCGCAATCAGGTGAAATCACAGTTGCTGGCCTTGTTTTATCAACAGAAACGGTTTGGGATATTCGTCGTAAAATTGGCATTGTTTTTCAAAATCCGGATAATCAATTCGTTGGGGCGACTGTCGAGGACGATGTTGCGTTCGGTTTAGAAAATAATGGGATTGAGCGTTCAGACATGCAGATCCGAGTCAAAGATGCCCTTGAACGTGTGGATATGTGGGAATTTGCCGCTAAAGAACCTGCGAGACTCTCTGGGGGACAGAAACAACGGGTCGCAATCGCTGGAATTGTCGCTCTAAGACCAGAAGTCATCATCTTGGATGAATCAACCAGTATGCTGGATCCAGAAGGCCGTGATGAAGTTTTGAGCCTAATTCACCAACTCAAAGATGAGCGGGGGCTAACTATCATTTCAATCACACATGATATTAATGAGGCAGCGAGTGCTGACAAAATCATGGTGATGGATGAAGGCCAGCTCGTAAAACAGGGGACTCCTGCCGAAATTTTCGCACTTGGCGAGCAATTAGTCGATATGGGCTTGGATGTTCCTTATCCAGAACGGTTAAAAGTCGCACTTAAAAAACGTCATTTTGAAGTTCCAGATGATTATATGACAGAGGAAGGCATGGTGGATTGGTTATGGCAATTAAATTCAACGAAGTAGCCTTCACCTATCAAAAAGGGACCCCTTTTGAAAGTCGAGCCTTGCATGACATTAATCTTGATATTAAAGAAGGATCGTTTACGGCAATTGTCGGGCATACCGGTTCTGGTAAGTCGACATTACTACAACATCTAAATGGGTTATTGAAGCCAACTGAAGGGCAAATCCAAATTGGCGAACAAGTGATTACGCCAGAAACATCTAACAAAGCATTGAATGATTTGCGTAAACAAGTTGGCATTGTTTTTCAATTTCCAGAAGCACAACTCTTTGAAGAAACGGTCATTAAAGATGTGGCATTTGCGCCTAAAAATTTTGGCAAAACGGAAGTAGAAGCGGAGGCAATCGCCGCAAAAATGTTAGCATTAGTTGGTTTGCCAGAAAGTATCTATCAACAGTCACCGTTTGACCTTTCAGGCGGACAAATGCGTCGGGTAGCGATAGCTGGAATTTTGGCTATGGAGCCTAAGATCCTTGTTTTGGACGAACCAACGGCAGGTTTGGATCCCAGAGGCCGTGTTGATATGATGGCGATGTTCGAAAAACTGCATCGTGAACAGAAACTCACTGTTATTTTAGTAACGCATCAAATGGATGATGTGGCGAATTATGCAGATCATGCGATTATTATGTCGAAAGGCACAATTATCAAATCAGGGACGCCGCAAGATGTTTTTGCGGATCCAGATTTCTTATTAAATAATCATTTGAATGTGCCAACAACAACGCTGTTTTCTAAAAAACTAATTCAAAAAGGGTTTAAATTTAGTCATATGCCTTTAACAGAAGCTGAATTAGCCGACGACCTTGTCTCATTACTGAGTCAGCAGAATGGAGGCCATGACGCTAATGAATAAATTGATTTTTGGACGTTACATAGCAGGTGATTCACTTGTTCATCGATTGGATCCTCGAGCTAAATTAGTCTTAAGTTTTTATTTTGTCGGGATTATTTTTATGGCGAATAATTGGCAAAGTTTCTCGATGCTTTTGGCCTTTACACTTGGCTGTATCATGGCTTCAAAAATTAACATGAGTTTCTTTTTGAAGGGTGTTCGCCCGCTCATTTGGCTGATTATTTTTACCGTTGCTTTGCAGATGTTATTCTCAAGTGGTGGACAAATGTATTGGCATTGGGGGATTTTTAAAATTTCAGAGTTTGGTGTCACAAATGGGTTATATATTTTTTGTCGCTTTATTTTAATCATTTTCATGTCGACGTTATTGACTTTATCAACGGCACCCCTTCAATTAGCGGATGCGATTGAATCGCTGTTGAAGCCACTCAAAGTCATTAAATTTCCAGTCTATGAAATTGCCTTAATGTTATCAATTGCCTTACGATTTGTCCCTACATTGATGGATGAAACGGAAAAAATTATGAATGCGCAACGTGCTCGAGGGGTGAACTTTGGACAAGGGTCATTAATCAAACAAATGCAGTCCATTATTCCATTATTAATTCCACTATTTGTCAGTTCATTCAATCGTGCCGAAGATTTAGCGATAGCCATGGAATCGCGTGGCTATCAAGGTGGTGAAGGTCGAACGAAGTACCGTATTCTCAAATGGCGGACGACTGATACCATGGCCTTTGTTCTATTTGCCATCGTCACCGTCGCATTAGTCTACCTCAAAAATTAAGGATGAATAAATATGTCAGTACGTTATAAAATTACCGTCGCTTATGATGGCGCAGCTTTTGCCGGGTTTCAACGTCAACCGAACCAACGGACTGTTGAAGCTGTGTTGGAAAAAGCAGTCACCATTATGAGCAAGTCAGAGGTTCCCGTTAGAATCTATGGGTCAGGCCGGACGGATGCCGGAGTTCATGCGTTAGGACAAGTTTTTCATTTTGACTTCATGCATGAAATTCCAGAAACTAGTATGGTACGAGCGTTGAATAGCTTATTGCCGCTAGATGTTCAGGTAAAAAAAGCAGAGCTAGTTAGTGATGATTTTCATTCACGTTTTAGTACACATGGAAAACGATATATGTATCGTGTGTCACAAGGTGAGTTCACTGATCCTTTTAAACGTTTCTATACAGGACATTATAAATATAAAATTGATCTTGCCAAAATTGAAGAAGCGTTGCCAGATTTAGTTGGTGAACATGATTTTTCTAGTTTTGTGGCGGCTGGTAGCCAGGTGACCAATCATGTTCGGACCATTTATGAGGCAACCGTGAGAGAAGATAAAGAAAATCATGAAATTATTTTTGAATTTTATGGTAATGGATTTCTTTACAATATGGTGCGGATTTTAGTCGCAACACTCCTAGAAATAGGGAACGGTCGGCGTCCGGTCCATGATATTTTACGATTATATGACGTTAAGGATCGACAACAAGCTCGAGAAACGGCTCCAGCCAGTGGATTATATTTAAAAAAGGTTTATTATCCGGACGAATTAGGGTAAACTAGTAGTTATTGACAATATGAATACTAAGGCAATTTTAAATCTGAAAAGGTGTTATTTATTTGTGGGATGTCCATAAATTAGATTGACAAATTGACTTTTAATAGTTAATATTATAAATGGTATTGTTTGCCCCACTGATAGGCCCCGGAAACTTATTTGAGTGTCAAACAAACAACATGAAAAAACGGAGGAAACAATCGTGCGTACAACTTATTTAGCAAAAAAAGGCGAAATAGAACGTAAATGGTATGTTATTGATGCAACTGATATTTCTTTAGGTCGCTTATCAACTGTCGTTGCTTCTATCTTACGCGGTAAAAACAAACCAACATTCACACCTAATGTGGATACTGGTGATAACGTTATTGTTATCAATGCAGAAAAGGTTGGTTTAACTGGTCGTAAAGCGGACAGAAAATTATACCAACATCATACAGATCATCCAGGTGGTTTAAAGACTCGTACTGCTGGTGATTTCCGTGCCAACGATCCTGAAAAATTAATTGCTTTCTCTGTTAAAGGTATGCTTCCAAAAGGTACTCTTGGTAAAGAACAAGCATTGAAATTACATGTATATCGTGGTGCAGAACATGATCAACAAGCACAACAACCAGAAACTTTAGATATTACAAACTTAATTTAAGGAGGCAATTGAAATGGCTCAAGTCGTATATTCAGGAACAGGTCGTCGTAAAAACTCAGTAGCTCGTGTACGTTTAGTACCAGGTACTGGTAAAATTACTATTAACAACAAAGCAATTGAAGATTACATTCCATTTGCTAACTTACGTGAAGTTGTCTTACAACCATTTAACGCTACAGAAACATTAGGTAGTTATGATGTTTTAGTTAACGCTAATGGTGGTGGCTTCTCAGGTCAAGCTGGCGCAGTTCGCCATGGTATTGCTCGCGCATTACTTACAGTAGATCCAGATTTCCGTCCCGCTCTTAAATCTGCAGGATTACTTACACGTGATCCTCGTATGAAAGAACGTAAGAAACCAGGTCTTAAGAAAGCTCGTAAAGCAAGCCAATTCTCAAAACGTTAATATATTCGTATATCAAATTTTGGAACACTTCACAATGTATATTGTGGGGTGTTTTTTTTTTGCAGATATTAGTAAATTATTTAAAATATATTTTCTATAATTTATTTGGATAACATAAAGTACTCAATATTAAGGGTTAACTCTTAATATTGAGTACTTTATTGATTAATAATCATTAAATTTTATTTTAATAAAATTATTTTAGTGCTAAAGCATTTTAAAAATAATAGTATATGGGAAAAATAAGATATTTCTTCTTATTTATTAAGAATTTTATTTGCTCGTTCAATTAAGGTAACAAATTGTAAAATACTTTCCATTTGTTCATCTGTTAGACCACCCATTTTAAATGGCAAATCATCAGAAATACCAAGTAAATAATCAGCAGACGTATCCAATATATCGCAAATTTTTACAAGGGTTTCAAGTGATGGATAAGAAAGTCCTTGTTCGTACGCAGAAATAGTTCCTTTGCTAACAGTTAAACGTATTGCCAAGTCTAATTGTGTAAGTCGTTTTGATTTTCGAATTGCTTTTAATTTTTCTCCAAAAAAATCTATAGTCATATAGTTATCACCTCAGTACAAGAATATCAAAAATTAATACACGTTATGCCCGTACCAAGTGCATGCTATATTGTCAATTATATGGTGTTATGATATTATTACTGGTACAAAGTATTATTTTTATTGGTACTTTAATAAAAGCTTGTTGATATAAACAGCTGAATAAAATAAAGAAGATGGCATTATAGAAAAATATGATAAAAATAAAAGGAATTTATGTGGCTACTCAGAAATATTTAATTTTTATTAATATTGAAAATAAGATGATATGTGAGACTTTGATAACAGAGCTGTAAAGAATATTTGATAAATATATTTTGTGTTAAATAATAATTTTCTTTTCATTCTTTTGATATTTATTAAATAATGTACTTTGTATTTTATCTATTTTCTAATGATATATAGATAAGTGTTTTTGGCATAATAAAAGGAGATTGTGAGTAATGGGAAATAATAAAGTATATACAATTGGAAGAAGATTAGGAACTAAACCGAAAGAATACGCCTTTTCAGAGATAGAAGATAAATTAGAAGATGGGGATACAGTTGTCCTTAATTCAGATATCATTGATGTTGTTTCAATTCATGCACAGATTACGATTGATGGGAATGGACATACTTTTTATGTACCGGAGGGTAAGTCGGGAATAAATTTACATAATCATTGTAAAATTGAAAATATCACTATGATTCTTGGAGAAAATCGTAGTGGAATTACATCACGAGTGTCTGGGTTAGAATTAGACTTAGAAAATTTTACAGTGGTACATGAATCATCAGAGAATTTTAGTAGTTCACTTAGTGTGTGGAAACTTCCTCTGAGTAAATTGATTTGTAATAACGTAATAATTGATCAAGCACAGATACGTACTAGAGAATTAAGTGGAGATAGTTTAACGCTTGGTTCCGCAGAATTAGACGAAAGTGATATCATGTTTAAGGAAAATGAAAAGTGGTTAGCAGTTAAAATAGATTTAGGAACTTTAAATGCTATAAATACTGATCTCGGGATTTCAGGAAGGATTCAAGTGCTCAATGCTTTAGAGGTTAGTGTAACCACATATGATAAAAATGATAAAATGTTAATAGATAAATTTACAATGGATATGGGTCTTGATCCTGATGGATTTTTAACAAATGAATTAATTGATGGCTTGAAAATATACGGAAATACTATAATAAAACAGGTTAGTACGCCTGAAGGTAACTACGATAGGTATGAGGAAGTTGCACGATTATTTTTGATTAATCCTAATAAAGATATAGTAGTAAATATAAGTGGTGAGTGGTCCATTATTAATAAGTGGGTAAATCGTGTTAATCGTGGAAATATAAACTTTAGAAATTATGAAGATAAAACATCTTGGTTTTTTTATGATGAGAGCTCACAGGTAATGCTAGTGGATGCGAAAATTAAGCGTAAGAATAAATTTACGCCTACTCCTAAACAACCTAAACCAGTACCTAAACCCAAACAGAAATCAGCACAAAATAAACTTGATGAAATGATTGGTCTCACAGATGTTAAGAAAAAAGTTAAAACATACATAGCTACAAGTATTGTTAATGAGATGCGGAAAAAAAAGGGTGAACCGGTTAATGAAAGTAGTTTGCATTTAATTTTTAGTGGAGCGCCTGGAACAGGTAAAACACAAGTCGCAAGATTACTAGCAAGAATCTTATTTGAAAATGAAATTATTTCAAAACCTGATATAAAAGAAGTAACTGCAAAAGATATGATTGGAGAGTACACAGGACAAACATCTCCTAAAACGCATAATCTAATAATGAAGGCTAAGGGTGGAATTCTTTTTATTGATGAAGCTTATGAATTGGATCCAGAGAGTGGTAATGCGGGTACTTATAAAAGAGAGGCTATAACAACACTAGTTAAAGATATGGATGATTATCGATCGGATTTGATAGTCATTATGGCTGGTTACACTAAAAATATGGGGAAATTATTACAATCTAATCCAGGATTACCCAGTCGATTTGTTAATAAAATAAGTTTTCCAGATTATAGCGCTGAAGATTTGTTAGCAATCACTTATGTACAACTTGGGCAACAAAAACAGAAGTTAGATGATGATGCTAAAGTAGAACTTGAAAATTATATTTTGAAAGCTAAACAAAATAATCAAGTTGATGGAAACGGGCGTTGGGTTAGAAATATAATACAATTTATTAGTCAAGCTCGTGACGTTCGGATAGTTTCAGATGGAACTCTAAAAACTGATCCAGAAGCATTTAATAAAATAAAATTAACGGATGTTCGTGAAGGAATAGAAAACATTTAATATTGGAGGAAGTATTATGACTTTAAGAGACAGAGCTGGAAATGAGTACGAACAAGTATCAAGCAGTAGCACGTCAGACGATGCGACGGGGTGTTTCTTGCTGATAGGAGCTGTTATAGTGGGGATTATACTGGTAATATTAGCATTACCAGTTGTTGTTATTTGGAAAATTCTTATAAGGGGATTTTTGAAAGATAAAAATCAAAAATATAATATAATAATAAATTCATTAAATGGATTTAAGCGGTGGACAATAATGATTTGGATAACGCTTGTTTATGCTACTCCGTATATTGAGGGTTATTTAACTTCTAATTACATGAATAGTTTTTTTAATACTAGGACTTCTTTTTATATAAGCTTGATAGCCATGGTATTAATTGCTATCAATGCGTATCTATTAAAAAATAAAGGCTTAAATCCATGGACTGGAACGGAAACTGTAAAATACCAATCTGTAACTCGTGCTATTGGTCTTTCTGAATTTATCCTTTTAGGAGTATTTGCTGCACTGATTCCTTTTTCTTTAACGGCA
This sequence comes from Dellaglioa sp. BT-FLS60, assembly GCF_054941065.1. Lineage (NCBI taxonomy): Bacteria > Bacillati > Bacillota > Bacilli > Lactobacillales > Lactobacillaceae > Dellaglioa > Dellaglioa sp. BT-FLS60. The sequence goes on along the minus strand of NZ_JBSOLI010000036.1, from coordinate 262,504 downwards.
GCAGCTATAGCAGCCTTGATAGCAACCATTGTAGGTTATTATGTAATTGAAAATTTCTTTTAAAAATTAAATTCAGAAATAGAACTAAGTTTTGAGCTTAAAATGTATTTAGATGGGAATGCTTCTAAAAAGAAAGTCTGCTTAAATAAAATTTGGAGAGAATAAATGAAAAATAAAATTATTATGGGATTTATGATCGTACTGGGAATGATCACTCTTTCGGCATGTGGTTCAAGTACCTTAGATGGAAAATATACGTATAAATCAAATACGTATATTTTCAAGAATAATACAGTTGAACAAACTGTGGATGGAAAAATTGCTGGACCGGCGGGAACGTATACAGTTTCAGGTAATAAAATTAAAATGAAACTTGCAGGTATTACTACGGAGGCAAAACTTATAAATGGTAAAAAAGCATTTAGTATTATTAGCTTACAAGCTAGACCACACGGGGAAAATATATTAACGGCTAAAAATAGCAAAAACGGGTTAAAAGAAATCCTTAAACGTAAATATATTAAAGAATAATTAGTGCCCTTTTTAGTATTTACTTTAGTTATATTGATTATGAAAAAGTAGAATTAAATTACATTTAACACTCTTGAGTAAACTTAAACTATTCATAAAAAGGCTTACACGATTTTGGATAGAAAACCCAAAATCAAATTAGGCGATATCACGCGACGGCAATAGTGTTACATGATAAAAAATCATTCGGTCCATCAAATGGTTAAGGGGCTTAGTAAAAGGGACAACATACGATAAAAAATAAATTTAGCGGCATTAATTGTGAACTTTTAATAAAAAGTTAAATATGTAATAAATGATAAGAGACCTATTTCCTATACTTTGAAGGAAATTGCCCCCTTATTTTAATAGAGATATGCAGGATGTAATTTCACAATTAAATTATGTTGTTATTAATAGCTATAATCTATAGTATAAACATGAGATGCTAGTCGATAGGTTGTTTTTTTACAGATCAACGTACTTATAAGAATTAATAAATTACGGGGGTAATAGGGATGAAGAGTAAAAAAGTTATATGGATTGTAGCAATTATAGTTATTTTGGGTGGTGCATTTTACATATATAATCAGAAGCAAGAAAATGGGCCAAAGATAGAGGAACAATTAAAAGGAATAGATAAAAAGAAAATTGCTTTTAATAAAGAAAAAAATGAGAGTAAACAATTCAAAGATTTAGAAAAACTTATCAAAGAGGCAGATGAATATAAAGCAGGAACAAAAAAGAATAAAAAAGTAATAAAACGGTATGATGATTCTATCTATCAAGCTAGAAAATTGTTGATAGATAAAAATGAAAAAAGTTTTGAAGATAGTAAGATAACAAATATTGCTGAAGCAACAACTAGAGATATTACGATAAAGGAGAACACATTAAAGGTACTTTCTAAAAGAGTAGAAATACAAGATTTGACTGTTTATAATAAAAAAACGCTTAAAAAAGTTAAATCAAAGATTAGTCAGTTAAAGAAAACATATGAGAAAAAAGTTAATACGTTAAATCAGTCAAAAGAACAAGTAAAAGAACAAGAATCTGTAAAACCCAAAGCTACCAGTCCATCGATGAATTTATCACAGATTCAGCAAGGGAATTATACGAGTTTATTGGGTAATTGGGAAGAAGTAGCAGTATCTACTAACCATCAGAATGGAGAAGGGTCTACTTGGTCTGCCGGAGTGGGTGAAAAACTTTCAGTTAAAGCTAGCGAAATTATTGATGGGTCAGCAATGAAATTACAGGGAAATACATTAATAGATAATAATGGTAACGTAGCTTTGAAATTTAAAGAACAAAACGGGTATTTAACAGCAGATTCCGATGATCAAATGGCTACAATATTATGGAATGTTTCTTTTTATCCTAAAGGTGTAGCAATGGCTAATACTGGAGATAGTGCCCCTACTTCTATTGATAATTCAAAGGATCGAGTTGTTATCTGGACAAGTAACAATAGTTACCAACAGGTTTTTGAAAAAAATAAAGAGAGCGCTTCTACTACTAAAACAAGTATGAAGACTAGTTCCACAGATACAGTTAAAATGGATACTAATAAAATTGAAGCCGGTAATTATTCAAGTATCAAGGGAACCTGGAAAAATAAACGTGGTCATACAATTAATGTGACCGATAATGTTATGAAATTTACAGATATTACTGGTTTTAATCAAGCCGGAAATATAAAACATTTAACAGTAAATATTCCTGAGTATAATTTAGCAAACGGGAAACCAGAATTAGCAGGACTCTACAAAAGTGGTGATGAAACAAAATATAAAAAAGAATTGAAAGCAACTATGACGGATGAAGTGTTAAAGTTAAAAGGAGTAGTTGATCGATCGGGTTTAAATATTTTATTTTTACCATCAGGAAAAATGGGCGACTTATTGGCAGGAAGTATTGATAAAGATAAAATTGTAGCAGTTTCATCACAAGAGGTATTATCTGCACGAGTCGCTGAGTCAGATGTTTATTATAAAGTTAATTAAAATTTAGTTACTTTAATAATCTTTAATTTTTAGTCGATACAACTATGTGTCGGCTTTTTTGAGTTATTTTGACATTAAGAGTTTAAGTGATTATACTTTTTAATGAAAGCGTTTTAAATTAAACGGAGGCTATATAATGATACCAAAAATTGAATGGCTAGATACACCAACGGTTTTTCGAGTTGGTCAGTTACCAGCACATAGTGATCATCGATACTACGCAAATGAATCAGAATTAGCACTTCAAAACAGTTCTTTTGAACAATCTTTGAATGGGACGTGGCAATTCAGCTATAGTCCCAATTCAGCGAGTCGTCTGAAAACGTTTTATCAACCGGATTTTGATGCGAGTCAATTTGATTCAATCAAAGTTCCACAACATATTGAATTAGCGGGGTATGAACAATTACACTATATTAATACGATGTATCCGTGGGAAGGGCATGAATACCGACGTCCTGCGTTTTCAGAGTTTAATCAGGATCATTATACCGGAATGTTTAGTGAAGCTGCGTATAATCCAGTGGGGTCTTATTTGAAACATTTTGATTTAGCATCAGCACTTCAAAATCAACGCGTTATCTTACGTTTTTCAGGAGTCGAACAGGCAATGTATGTCTGGTTAAACGGTCATTTTTTAGGTTATGCAGAAGATAGTTTCACGCCATCTGAATTCGATTTAACCCCTTATTTAAAAGCAAAAGATAACTGTTTGGCGGTTGAAGTTCATAAACGAAGTTCTGCAGCTTTCATTGAAGACCAAGATTTCTTCCGTTTCTTCGGGATTTTTCGTGATGTCACCTTATTAGCGCAACCAGTGACTCACTTAGATGATTTATGGGTCATTCCTGATTATGATGTTGAACATCAAACTGGGGAATTAGCGTTACAACTTCACTTTAGTGGACCGAAACAACGGGTAAAAGTGACTTTTAAAGACCATGAAACAATTTTATTTAGTGATGAATTGGTGAGTGATTCAACTGTTAAACACCATTATGATTTAGACAAAATCGTGACGGCTTGGCAGAATGAACGGCCTTACTTATACACTTTACAATTAGAAGTTTTAACGTCTGATGGACAATTAATCGAAATCGTTCAGCAACCCGTTGGATTTCGTAAAATCGAGATTAAGAACCGCGTGATGTTATTAAATGGTGAACGTTTGATTATTAATGGTGTTAATCGACACGAATGGAATCCTGAAATGGGACGGACGATTTCAGATGCTGATGAAGCATGGGATGTAGCCTGCATGCAACGCAATAATATCAATGCAGTCCGGACATCGCATTATCCAGATCGGTTATCTTTTTATAATCGTTGTGATGAAGCTGGTATTTATATGATGGCTGAAACAAACTTAGAATCACACGGATCTTGGCAGAAGATGGGAGCAATCGAACCGTCTTGGAATGTACCAGGATCAGTTGATGAGTGGGAGCCAGCAGTTTTAGACCGTGCTAAAAGTAATTTTGAACTCTTTAAAAATCATCCCTCAGTTCTATTTTGGTCATTGGGTAACGAATCATATGCTGGGGATGTCTTGGCGAAGATGAATGACTATTATAAACAACGAGATTCAACCCGATTAGTGCACTATGAAGGTGTTTTCCGTGCGCCTGAATACAAGGATGTTATTTCGGATGTTGAAAGTCGGATGTATGCGACGCCGACAGAAATTAAAGACTATTTAGATAATGAGCCACAAAAACCGTTTATTTTATGTGAATATATGCATGATATGGGCAATTCACTAGGTGGGATGAAATCATATATAGATTTGTTGCAACAATATGAGTCTTATCAAGGTGGCTTTATCTGGGACTTTATTGATCAGGCTTTATTGGTTAAAGATTCTGTGACAGGTCAATCTGAATTGCGTTACGGTGGCGATTTTGATGACCGACCATCGGATTATGAATTTTCAGGTGACGGACTTGTTTTTGCAACACGAAATGAAAAGCCAGCCATGCAGGAGGTTAAATACTACTATGGAACAGACAAATAAACAGTTAGCTGTGATTTACGGGGATGTGACACTTGGCTTAAAAGGAGAGGATTTCCATTATATTTTCTCGTATCAAACGGGTGGTCCTGAATCTTTTAGAATTCAAGGCAAAGAATGGCTTTACCGCTCACCAAAACCAACTTTTTGGCGAGCAACAACTGATAATGATCGTGGCAGTCACTTCCCATTGGAATCAGGGATGTGGTTGGCGGCAGATCAGTTTATTAAATGTGAATCGGTTACTGTGGCGATTAACAATCAGCCGATTAAGTTGCCGATTGCGCCTGAAAATAATCGTTATACGAATTATGAGGTTGCTGAAAAAGTCGCAGTGAGTTACACCTACAAGACAATTACTGTGCCACAGACTCAAGTGGTTGTGACGTATACAATTGAGCCATCTGGTAAAATGAATGTCGCAGTCGCCTACAAAGGACAAGCCGAGTTACCAGCATTACCTGTTTTTGGCTTACGATTTGTCATGCCAACACCAGCAACTCGTTTTACTTATCAGGGGCTGTCAGGTGAAACGTATCCAGATCGAATGGCGGGTGGTATTCCAGGTCAATATGAAGTCCAGGGGTTGCCTGTGACGCCATATTTAGTGCCACAAGATTGTGGGATGCATATGCAAACGGATTGGGTGACGGTTTATCGACAGGCTGTATTAGATAATCGTGTTCAGCAGGTACCTGAAACTGGACTAAAATTTAGCGCGATTGATCAGCCAATTGCGTTTTCATGCTTGCCATACACGGCTGAGGAGTTGGAGAATGCGACCCATCATAGCGAATTACCAGCAGCACACCGAACAGTCCTATCGATTTTTGGTGCCGTTCGAGGTGTGGGTGGGATTGATAGTTGGGGTAGTGATGTTGAGGCTGGATATCAAATTGATGCGGCTAAAGATATTGCCTATCAGTTTGATATTGAATTTTAAATTTAGTAATTTAAAATAATTATTGACAGCGCTTTCTTTCACTGCTATGATGAGTACATCAGATAAGGATTGTAACTGATTCGATCAGGCATTACCTACTGATAGTCATTTTATATGGCTATTGGTAGGTAATTTTTTTATGAGGAGGGCATAAAATGTATTTCATCAAGAAAATAAATAATAATGTTGCATTAGCAAAAGATGAAAATAATATTGAGTGGATTCTTCTTGGAAAAGGAATTGGCTTTGGTAAGGAAGTTGATAGCTCGATTGAAGCAAAAGAAATTGATCGTCGATTTAAAGCGCAGGGTGAACTTGAAAATCATCAAAGTATCTCCAATATCATTAATCAAATTGATGGTAATACGTTACAGCTTGCTACAGACGTGAGCGACCAAGTAGCTGAATATTTAGGAATTATATTTAGTAACTATAACTATTTAGCATTGGCTGATCATCTTAATTTTGCACTAGAGCGGACTAAACAAGGGAATAATTATCCAAATGAATTTCGTTGGGAAGTTCAGAGCTTGTATCCTAAAGAATATAAGGCAGCTGAAAAATCATTAGATTATATTAAAGAACGAACCAATATTGAATTGCCGAAGAGTGAATTGACTTTCTTTACATATCATTATGTTAGTGCGCAAAACAAAGAAACGCCACTGGAAGATACTATTGAACTAACTGCAATGGTTAATCAAATATTGGAAATTATTAGTTATCATTTTCAAATGAAATTAGATAGTAGCTCTATAAATTATGCCAGATTTTTAACACATTTAAGATATTTTATGATTCGTCAATTGAATAATGATATCAATAGTAAAGAATTAGATCCGATGATTAGTACTGTCATTAAAGAAAAATATCCACGAGCTCACCAAGCAGCAGATAAAATTAGACTATATTTAAAAACAAATAAAAATTGGGATATTTCGAATAACGAAATGATGTACTTAACGCTACATATTTGGCGTTTGACAAGAGAATAAACAAGTATTTAGGATTGTAACTGATTCGATCAGGCATTACCCAAATATTTTTCAAAGACTAGTAACAAAATTAGTAATCTTTGAAAAGTATTTGGGTGTTTTTATTTTCAGGATTTTGGCCAGAGACTGGAAATAACTTAAATATGAATATATTTCTAGAGTTAGAAAGGAGATTTAATGGGATGAGTAAAAATGCAGAAATTGCTAATGAAGTCATTAAAAACGTTGGTGGTAAAGAAAATATCGGAAATGCATGGCACTGTGTTACTAGATTAAGATTTAATTTGAATGAAAAAGATGCAGTAAAAATAGATGAAATTAAAAAAATTAAAGGTGTTATGGGGGCTCAATTTTCAGGTGATCAGTTTCAAGTCATTATAGGGAATAGCGTTGAAGCTGTTTTTGAAGAGGTTGATAAAAAATTGGATGGTATAAGTTCAAGTTCTTCAAAGAAAAGAAGTGATGGTCCTAAAGAAAGTATTATTTCAAGAGTGATGGATATTATTTCTGGGATTTTTACGCCAATAGTTCCAGCTTTAGCAGGAACTGGTTTAATTAAAGGAATATTAGCGTTAATAGTTACGTTAGGATGGGTTTCAGATACAAGTGGACTTTATCAAGCTATATATATGATTTCAGATAGTGTCTTTTATTTCTTACCATTTTTCATTGCCGTTTCGGCTGCTAGAAAATTTAAAACTAGTGAATATTTAGCACTTTGTGTAGCTGGTGTTATGCTGTATCCAACTATGATTAGTGGTGTGGCTGCATTAGCGACTGGTGGGCCAACAGCAATAAAATTATTTGGTGTTTTGTCCATTCCATATGTTAGCTACACTTCATCGGTTATTCCGATTATTTTAGCTACGTGGTTTTTGACCTACGTTCATAATTGGGTAAAAAAGTGGATGCCAAATATGATAACGATGATGTTTACACCGATGGTGACACTATTTATTGTTGCACCAGTGACATTAATCGTATTAGGACCACTAGGTACTTATGCAGGTAATATTCTTGCAGTTGCTATTTCATGGCTGTTCATTCATGCGGGGCCATTTGCTGGAATTGTATTAGGAGCAACATTTCCGTTGATTGTTATGACAGGAATGCATTATGCTTTTATACCAATAGTAATGAATAACTTTAATACTTTTGGTTATGATAAAACAATTATGCCGCTTAATTTTGTGACAAACATGGCACAAGCAGGTTCGGTTTTTGGGGTTGCAGTTCGTGCTAAGAATAAGGAAACGCGCCAATTAGCTGTTTCATCAGGATTATCAGCTTTATTGGGAATAACAGAACCCGCGATGTATGGAATTAATTTAAAATTTAAAAAGCCGTTTTATGCAGCTTTAGCTGCTGGTGGAATTGCTGGCGGAGTTGTTGGTTTCTTTGTAGTTAAAGCATTCTCAATATCTGGTTTATCGGGGTTAACGTCTTTACCAGTCTTTATTAGTAAAACAGATCCAATGAATGTTATTTATCTTATATTAGGATTGACTTTAAGTTTTGTACTTGCATTTGTATTAACAATCATATTTGGATTCGAAGAAGAGTCTGAGAAAGTTGAAAAAAAAATCAATATTGATGAAAAAATTGAACATTCAATTTATGCTCCAGTTCAAGGTGAAGTTGAGTTGTTATCAAGTGTAAATGATCCTACATTTGCGCAAGGTATCATGGGCAAAGGAATGGCGATTATTCCAACATCAAATGAGATTGTTGCCCCCATATCTGGAGAAATTATGATGTTACCAGATTCAAAACATGCGATTGGTATTTTGGGTAATGATGGTACAGAACTACTTGTTCATGTTGGAATTGATACGGTTGAATTAAAAGGACAGTTCTTTAATCCAAAAGTTAAAGTTGGTGATAAGATTGAAATGGGACAGCTTATTATGACAGTTGATTTTGAAGAAATAAAAAAGGCTGGTTACGATCCAACAGTTATGATTATTGTGACGAATACAGCAGGATTTTTAGATGTTTTACCTATGAATGAATCAGGAATTATTTTTCCAAAGGAACAGTTGTTGGTTGGTATTAAATAAAAGGAGATGTCAATTATGTATAAAACAGATTATTCAAAAGGTTTTAAAGATGACTTTTTATGGGGTGGCGCAACTGCGGCAAATCAATTAGAAGGTGGTTGGAATGTTGATGGGAAAGGAATAACAACTGCTGAAGTTACTCGTAAGACTGAAGATAGAATGGAGTTAGTATTTAACGAAGTAACAAAGGAATCAATTGAAGAAGCTATGGCTGATAAGACAATAGATAATTATCCAAAGCGCAGAGGTGTGGATTTTTATCATAATTATAAAGAAGATATTAAATTATTTGCCGAAATGGGATTTAAGGCATACCGGATGTCGATGGCATGGGCACGTATCTTTCCTAATGGAGACGAAATAGAACCTAATGAGGCTGGATTAGCCTTTTATGATCGTGTATTTGATGAATTGGCTAAATATGATATAGAACCGGTGGTGACACTCTCACATTATGAAATGCCACTTGCACTTACAATTAAACAGAATGGTTGGGCAAGTCGTGATACTATTGATAGTTTTACACATTATGCAGATGTTGTATTTCAGAGATATCATGATAAAGTTAAGTATTGGTTAACGTTTAATGAAATTAATGCAGGAACTTTTGGCTTTATGGGAACCGGTGCAATTGATAGTACTTTGACTGAAAAGGAACAATTACAAACTCGCTATCAAGCATTGCATCATCAGTTTATCGCTAGTGCGCTTGTTGTTAAACAAGGACATAAAATTAATCCTGAATTTAAAATTGGGAATATGCTCGCAAGAATGCAAACTTATCCACTAACACCAAATCCAAAAGACGTTCAGGCAGCTCAAGAAAATGATAATTTAAATTTATTTTTCACGGATGTTCAAGTTCGTGGAGAATATCCTGAATATATGAATCGTTACCTCAGTGAGAATGGTGTAGAATTGCATATGCAACCAACTGATGAAACAATTCTTAAAGAAGGAACAGTTGATTTTATTAGTTTTAGTTATTACATGTCTATGGTAACTTCAGCAGATAATGTGGGGGATAAATCAGTTGGAAATATACTAAATGGTGAAAAAAATCCTTATTTAGAGACAAGTGATTGGGGATGGCAAATTGATCCAATCGGTTTACGGGTAACTTTAAATGAAATGTGGAATCGATATAGAGTCCCATTATTAATTGTTGAAAATGGGCTAGGGGCAACAGATACGTTAGAAGCTGATGGTAAAGTGCATGATGAATATCGAATTAAATATCTACATGAACACATCATTCAAATGAAAGAAGCCGTGATGGATGGCGTTGATTTGATGGGCTATACAATGTGGGGATGTATCGATTTAATTAGTGCTTCAACATCAGAAATGAGCAAACGTTATGGATTCATTTATGTTGATCAAGATGATGATGGTAATGGTTCGCTGAAACGTTACAAGAAAGATAGTTTTGATTGGTACAAACAAGTGATTGAAACGAACGGTAGTGAATTATAAGCAAAGAATAAAAGGTTTTGTTTTTGAAAACTAAAGTTCTAAGCTCTTCGTTAACTGTTGTTGGTGAAATTGTCATTGAGAAAGCTGTTATTTAATAACAGCTTTCTTTTTTTGTAATGAATTGTTAAATGATCTAGGATAAAATATTTAATAAGGCGTGTTAACCTCAAACTTTTAAAAATCTTTTATTTTAGGTGATTTGGCTGTCTCGACAATTTCTATTTTATGATGAAAAATGACTTATTTTAACTAGGTGTTGCACTTTAATTGTAAATTTATCAATAATAAAGTGTGTTGAAGATATCTAATAGTTAGTTGATTAATTTGCCTATTTGTCGTAAATATAGTAATCTATAACCAATCAATAAACAGGGAGTGTGAAGAACATTGAAAAATACAAATCGCTAATCGAATAACTGTCGGCTACGCATGGGCGAAGTGTGTCTATTTATGCATGTTGACTATTCAAACGGTTTGCAATTTCAATTCTTTTTCACATCTTAAAGAGTCATTTTTTTGATGCGTCATGATTGAAGAGCATATAACTGTATGCTCTTTTTTTGTGGACTCAAATTGAATAGGTTAACGGTCGACCTCACAAGAAATGAGGTAATTATCATAGGAACAATACAAATTGAACAATTAAGTTTTCAATATGACGGCCAATTAGCGCCAATTTTTAAAAATGTTGATTTACAGTTAAATGCGAGCTGGAAGTTAGGTCTAATTGGTAGAAATGGTCGTGGGAAAACGACTTTATTTCGAATTTTACAGAATCAACTGCAGTACCAAGGTAGGATTAGGACTGACCTAGAATTTCAGTATTTCCCGCAAACTATCGCAAGACCTGAAGAAGCCGTTTGGTTGGTGATTAAAAGCATCACGGATTTAGAAGATTATGATCAATGGAAGTTTTTGATTGAAATGGATAAACTTGGGTTGCCCGAAAGTCTTCTGACAGACTCATTTAATCAATTAAGTCCAGGGCAACAAACCAAGCTATTATTAGCTAGTTTATTTGTTGGTGGAGGAAAATTTCAATTAATTGATGAACCGACCAATCATCTAGACGACACTGGGCGACAGGTGATTGCTGAGTATCTTAGGCAGAAATCAGGATTTATTGTGATTAGTCATGATCGACATTTTTTAAATACCGTGATTGACCATGTCATCTCTATCGACCGAGCTAAAATAAGTCAGTTTAAAGGGAATTATCGGACATGGGATGAAGAAAATACGGCGCGCAACAATTGGGAATTTAATGAAAAAGAGAAATTACAACGTGATATTAAACGTTTAGAAGGTGCCTCTCGGAAAAAAACAGGCTGGGCTAATCAGACGGAAGCCAAAGTATCTAGTGCGACTGATCGTGGCTTTATCAGTCACAAGTCTGCGAAATCAATGAAGCGGGCATTGAGTATCAAAAAACGCGCTAATAAAGCAGTCGATGAGAAAAAAACATTACTTAAAAATATTGATGTGGCGGAACCTTTAACGTTAAATTTTGAAAGAATAGTGTCAGAAAAGACGTTACTAGAAGTAATCAATTTTTCAGCCATGCGGAATCAAATGCGAGTTAACGAGCCGGTTAATTTTAAAGTAAAAACTGTAGATCGAGTGATTATTCAAGGTAAGAATGGGTCTGGTAAATCAAGTACGATTGCCGCAATTTTAGATCATTTAGATTACCAAGGGCAACGCAGATTGGCAGCCCCTTTAAAAGTCAGTTGGTTACCACAGGATTTTGCAGGGTTAGCTGGTTCTTTACAAGCATTTGCGGCAGAGAAGGCTGTTTCTTATTCTTTGATGTTGGATATGTTAAGAAAATTAGGTTTTGAACGTGACGAGTTTGTGAAAGACATTAGTCAAATGAGTATGGGGCAAAAGCGGAAAGTAGCGCTAAGTCGTTCACTGGTTGAACCAGCAAATTTGTATATTTGGGATGAACCGTTGAATTATTTAGACGTCATTACGCGGCAACAAATTCAAGATGTTATTATGATGGTTCAACCGCCAATGCTAATGATTGATCACGATAAAGAATTTGTCGAAGCAGTTGGGACACAATTTATTGAAATTGTGCATAAAGATTGAACTTGGCACTTTTCCATGCGTCTATTGATATAAAGTGAGTCGTAATGATATAATGTTAAAAGCATAGCTATTTTAATCGGGCACTGATTAGTGAATTATACAGGATTAAAATAGACACAGGTTGATGATTAAGAAATCAACTGTATTTGAAGGCATTTATTCAGTATATGAATCTTTAACTTTGAAAAAAATTGTTAATTAATAGAGCGAGGAGGAAACACTGATGGCTGATAAAGCAAAGACAGACAGAGAAAAAATGTTAGAAATTATTAAAAAGAAACAAACTGATGGTGGTAACTTTAACAAAAAAGCAACTGCTCGCAATGATCGTACTAAGATGCGTAAGGGTCCTAAGATATTTAAATAAAAGGATAATAGTAAGGACATTTCCTGTTAGTAGGGGATGTCCTTTTGTTGTAAATTCAGAAAGGAGACGGTAATGAAAACAGATAAAGACATTATAAAAGTGCTTAATCGTTTGGCAGACCACTATGGGCCACAAAATTGGTGGTCAAACGAAAATCCAATCTCAGACTGGGTAACAATGATTCTCATTCAACAATCAACCGGTGTGAACGTTGAAAAAGCGATGAATAAATTAGCCGGTTATTTAACCGTTGAAAAGCTGCAAGCGATGGACATCGAAGACTTACAAGAACGCATTCGGTCAGCGGGATTCTACAAACAAAAAAGTGCCTATATCAAAAACCTAATCAATTGGTTTGCTGAACATGACGCTAATTTTGACTCTTTTAAAGAGGTAACAACACTAGATTTACGTAAGGAACTCTTAGCGATTAAGGGAATTGGTCCGGAAACAGCGGATGATATTTTATTGTATACGTTTGGCAGGAATGTCTTTATTGCGGATCAATATGCCATGCGCTTATTTGGCCGCATAGGTTTTGGCGAATATAAAACCTATGCAAAAATGCAGGCAGATTTTACAAGTGCCGCTGAAAAAGTACCACTTAACTTATGTCGTGAATGGCATGCGGTGATTGATGAACATGGAAAAGCATTCCGCAAAGATAAGGATTTGGATGAAAGCTGGCTCATTGCGTAGTGATAGATTGAGGCTACTATGATATTAAAGGGTGTGTTCAAATTAAACGACTTGGAGGAATTAACATGGCTTATTTATATTCATTGATTATTGGAATTGTTTTTGCAAATGGGATTCCTCATTTTATTAAAGGGATTACGGCGCAACAATGGGATGTTCCTTGGAAAAAGCCAGCCAGTGCGCCAACAAATATTGTATGGGCGATAATCAATTGGTTAATTGCTGTCGTTATTTTTTCTTTAACGATGCCGACATTAACGGCAACTCATTTTGCACTATTTTTTATTGGTATGGGAATAACTGGTTATTTGTTAGCGAATCATTGGTCAAAATAAATTGCTATTAAATGGTAAAAGTTAGATGGGAAATGTGAGATTATAGGCTAAGTGCTAATTTTTATTAGATTGCATCATTATGGCCCCTTAGTTTTATTGGAATAATAAGGTAAATAATTAACTATGGCAATCACAAATAATAGGCTACATAGTCCACCAACTATAGTAGTTACCTGGTAGCTTTTTGATAGCAAACTAATCATTAATGAACCAATAGTCAATAAGAAAGACGAAAATAAATTAATAGTAGATAACACAGTAGCTCGAATCTGATCTGTAGCAATATGTTGTACGTTACTTTCTAATAAAATAATCCATGCTTCGAATAAAATATTAACGACAATGAGCCCTACTAATATAAACGGCTTGTAGTCACTAATAATGAGAAATGAGAAAAATAAACTAGTGAGTAAGATGTAAAGAACTAGCTTGTTTTCGGAAACCTTTTTTGTGAAATCATATATTTTAAAAGATAACAATGCCCCTAATAATGATATAATTCCGAAAATTGTTGATATCCAAGGTGTTGATAGATTAATTTTATTTAAAATAATAGGACCATATTGATAACTCAAGGTTACTGCGGCATCCGCAAAACATATAGTTGTTAAAAGTCTTTTAAATAGCCAATTATTTTTATAGAAAGACCAAATCAAAGAAAAAAAGTCTTTTTTAATAAATGATTTTTTTGATAATGAATCTGACTTGTTGGTAGTTTTAAAGGTTGTATCATCGATACCTATAGCTGCAATTAACGCTAAGCAACGTAGTACAATGCCACTGATAAATAATAATGGCCATGAATATCCAGCTAACCAACCGCCTAACATATTACCAGTGGCAATTGCTAATATCGAATAAGTATTAAAAATTCCAGCGTATTTTAAATATTCCTTCTTTTCATGTTTAGGAATTGAATCGTATAATATTGAAACATCGGTCCCTGATAGTAATGACAATCCAAGTGCGAAAAGAATAAAACACACATAAATTACGAAATGTGAATGAAAAAAATAACCAAATAAATAGAATATACAAAGAATTTCACCGATTATTAAAGTCTTTTTATGACCGATATTATCTGAAATGATCCCTGAAGGTAACTCGAAAATAACCTGACAAGCTGTGAATAGACCTTCTAATAAACCAATTTCTACTAAACTCCACCCCTGTGATTGTAAATAAATCATCCATACTACTAGTTCTAACATAACATTTGAGAATATATCGTAAATTAATATTTTTTTCATTTGATATCCTTACTAGGAAAAATTTATAAATATTTTCTACTAAATCATTGCTAGACATAATAGCTATAAAAATTTTTAACTCCTTGTTTTCTAATTGTATTCTAATCATAATACAATTATTTTGTAATTTATTCAACATTTATTTAATTGTATGATCAAAAGGAGACTGGCAGATTAGTATTAGGTATCTATTGGTTCTGTGAAGACCTGATAGTGAATAAAACGTGGATTGTAGTAATTTTTATATGGTATCCTAAATCAGTAGAAAAATGGTGGCTATTCTTGAGGAGAGGTGACACTTATTAAAATAAGTAGTCAATCTAGGAAAGAGAAGCCTTTTAACAGTTCTATGTGAGAAATCCTGTTGACGCAAGGCTTCTTTTTCATATCTGTGTAGCATAAATAGTATATTTTAGAAAATGACACATTACTGAAATGATTGTAGAGCCAGAACTTTCCAATTTGGAGGGTTCTTTTTTGATTGACTTTAAAAAGCAATCGTCGTAATATGAAGTTAGCTTCACATGAAGTTCATTTCACATCAAGAGGTGTTAATAATGCAAAATAAAGTTAAAAAGTATCGAACGGAACGTGAGCTAACGCAAGAACAGTTAGCTGAAAAAGTTCAAGTTTCCAGTCGAACGATTATTTCACTTGAAAAAGGGAAATATAAACCATCCATTATGTTAGCGTATCGTTTAAGTGTGTTGTTTGATTGTCAGATTGAAGACTTATTTCAATTAAAGGAAAACTTAGCATTGGAGGAGAGTTAAGATGAAAATTTATAGTTATCGACATTTTTTTGTGGGATTATTTTTTTTGGTTATGGGTGTTGGGTCCGTTTGGACAATCAATCTAAATTTTAAAGACACATTTGATTGGTTAGAGTTAGGGAAATCACTTTTTTACATCATTATTGCATTTGGAGTTGCAGTAGCAGAATTTTATAAGGCTTTTTTTAAAAAAGGGTTAAAAAAAGCTCAGTTAGAGGAAGAAGATGAACGAAATCAGTATATTAAACAATCTTTGAATGCGATGATTGGGAAAATTGCGTATAATATGATTTGGGGTTTATCAATCATTTTTGCTATTTTGTGGGCCATTTTTAAAATTAATACGTTAATGTGGTTAGCAATTGTTTTTTCAATGCTGTTCACAACATTGATGTTCATTTCGATTGGACTAGCGTTTTACTATGAAAAAAAGTTTTAATAATCTGAATAGATAATAGGTGAGATTTAACATGAGAAATAATATATTAATTTTTATTGGCTTTTTATTAGTCCTTTTTCTTGGTATTTTAGGATTTAAGACGTTGATTGAAGTTAAAGATACACAGCCAGTTGAATGGGCAGAAGTCTTACAAATTCAACCAGCTGGAAGTCTTGAATTAACAAAGAAACATAAGATTAATGCGGGAACAAATGGGCTACCTGTTCAAGCTAAAAAAGTGGTTGGTGGGGCGGCAATATTGCCACATAAAAGCTATTATGTTCCCGCTGATTGGACTGTTGGCAAAGGGTCAAAGAATACAGCTAATACGCGAATTTTGTTTCATTTAAAAAAGACTAATTTAGGAAAATCTAGTGTCCAAATAAATACAGCGGATGCTTATTCTGGTGGCGTGATACCTGCGACGGTACCTGTCAAAGTAGGGGTAATTCAAGATGCCCTACAGAAAAATCGTGGGACCTTTAAGAAAACGTCGACTGTCAGAATTGGGCAAAACAGTTGGTACTTAAGTGTTATTCTTGAGCCTAAAACGAATTCGATTGACTACATTTATTATCGAATTGAAGATACAGAGAGTGTCACTGATTCAACGATTGTAGTCGATTATAGTGCCAAGCTCAGGGCAGCGCAACGAAATCCTGAGATGCTGAAAATTAATTTAAGTCGGGTTGAAGCAGTGATTAACACATTTTCTAAAACATCGGTGGCATCTTGATTTATTAACAAATCCGTTCCAACTAAGGTGCCTCTCAACTTGAGAAGGCATCTTTTTCATATCTCCAAAATAACCTATGCTATAATTTAGTTAGAGAGAATCATCGAGGAAAATGAGCAGAGAGAAAGGACCCTATGAATCCACAATCAGTTTTAAAAGAAAAATTTGGTTACGATAATTTTCGTCAAGGTCAACAAGAAGTCATTGATGGCATTTTGGCCGGCGAAGACGTCTTAGCCATTATGCCGACGGGTGGCGGGAAGTCACTATGTTACCAAATTCCGGCACTTATCTTAGATGGTTTAACGTTAGTTGTTTCACCTTTAATTTCATTAATGAAGGATCAGGTTGATGCTTTAAATGAAAATGGGATTCCGGCAACATTTATTAATAGTACGTTAGATTATATGGAAGTTCGTGAACGCTTCAATCAAGCAGCACGTGGTGACGTTAAATTGCTGTATGTCTCACCAGAACGATTGGATTCTAATGATTTTATGGCAGAGTTATCACAGTTGAAGATTGATCTCGTCGCAATTGATGAAGCGCATTGTATTTCACAATGGGGGCATGATTTCCGACCTAGCTACTTACGTTTGACGGAAACGATTCAGCGACTAAGTTCAAATCCGACGATTATCGCACTAACGGCTACGGCAACAACACAGGTAGCCGCTGATATTATGCAACGTTTAGCAATCACGCATGAAGTTAAAACGGGATTTTCACGTGAGAATTTAGCTTTTCAAGTTGTTAAAAATCAAAATAGTGATCGTTTTTTACTTGATTATTTAAAAGCGCAGAAGCAACAATCTGGTATTATTTATGCCAGTACGCGTAAAGAAGTGGAACGGTTAACGAAATTAATTAAAAAAGCTAAAATTAAAGTAGCAATGTATCATGGCGGTATGAAGGAAGACGAACGCCGTCAGAATCAGGAAGATTTCCTGTATGATCG
Source organism: Dellaglioa sp. BT-FLS60 (assembly GCF_054941065.1). Lineage (NCBI taxonomy): Bacteria > Bacillati > Bacillota > Bacilli > Lactobacillales > Lactobacillaceae > Dellaglioa > Dellaglioa sp. BT-FLS60. Next base: position 244,849 of record NZ_JBSOLI010000036.1, on the reverse strand, counting down.
GGTTCAAGTTATGGTTGCGACGAATGCTTTTGGTATGGGGATTGATAAGAGCAATGTCCGGTTTGTTATCCATGACCAAATTCCGGGTAGTTTGGAAGCTTACTACCAAGAAGCGGGGCGTGCCGGACGTGATGGGTTACCCAGTGAAGCCATTTTACTTTTTAATTTAAAAGATGTTCAAATTCAACATTTTTTCATTGATCAATCTGAAATGGATGACGTTAATAAAAAACATGAATATTTGAAATTACAAGAAATGACGCAATATGCGAATACGCAACAATGTTTACAACAAACAATTGTCAACTATTTTGGCGATGAAGCGCCAGAGTGTGGCCGTTGCAGTAATTGTTTAGACACACGAGAGGCGCAGGATATTTCGATCGATGCGCAAAAAGTATTATCATGTGTTAAACGAATGGGTGAACATTTTGGTAAGGGGTTAGTTGCGCAAGTTTTGACTGGTTCAAAAGTGCAAAAGGTCATGCAATTTAGATTCGATGAATTACCAACTTATGGGCTAATGAAGGACCAATCACAAAAAGAAGTTTCCGGGTTAATTGACTACTTGGTTGCATCAGGTTTCTTACAAGCTTCAAGTGGGCAATATCCAGTTTTACAGCTTGCGGTAGATGGTGTTGGGGTTTTGAAAGGTGAAACTAAAGTTACCCGTAAAATGGCCGTTAAAGTTAAGCAGGCATTACCAGAAGATAATGAGTTATTTGAAGAGTTAAGACAATTACGACGAGAACTGGCAGAAGAACAAGGTGTCCCACCATTTGTTATTTTCTCGGATAAAACGTTGTATTCAATGTGCGAGATCATGCCAGAAACGTTAACAGATATGTTAGATGTTAAAGGTGTTGGTGAAAGTAAGTTGGAAAAATATGGCGAGTTATTCTTAGATATTTTAAACGCAGAAGATTAAATTCTTGAAGGAGAGTTCACATGACAATTTATGATTATTGGCAAGCATTCAAAAAAGCAAACAAGATTGAACATGACAATTATGATGCCTGGGCATTTGGCAATACAAAAAAGCAATCGTTGGAACTAGGACAATTAGTCTTAGATGGTCTTAAAACGGCAACGTCATCAGCTTATGGACTATATTTTGATGAAGAACCATTGCCTAAAGTTGGCGATTATAACGTGATTGTGGATTATAAAGATAATCCAATGGCGATTACAAAAACGACTAAAGTTTACGTTACACCATTTAACGAAGTTACTGAAGAACATGCTTTCCTTGAAGGTGAAGATGACCGAACTTTGGCTTACTGGCGCAGCATTCATGAACCCTTTTTTGAAGAAGATTTAGAAAGTGTTCACAAGAAATTTGATGAAAAAACGCCTGTTTTATGTGAAGAGTTTGAATTAGTTTTTCCAATTGAAACGCCGGAGGCATAAAATGAATGAAAATTGAACATATTGGCTTATGGGTGAAGAATCTAGAAGGGATGCGTGATTTTTATGTTACGCATTTTCAAGCAACTTTTGGTGAACGTTACGATAATGTGACCAAAGGCTTTTCATCTTATTTTATGCGTTTCCCGGATGGTCAAGAGCGGTTGGAAATTATGACGAGAACGGATATTACAAAGCAGTATTCTGCTGGATTTGGCTATGCTCATTTGGCATTTTCTGTCGGGAGTCACGCAATGGTTGACCAGCTAGTTGCTGATTTGAAAACGGCTGGGATTGACGTTATTAGTGGGCCTCGGACAACGGGTGATGGCTATTATGAAGCTGTTATTTTGGATCCCGAAGGAAATCAGATTGAGATTGTGGGTTAAGTAATGACATTCACTTTGTTGAGTGTTATTTTTTTGCTTAAAATTAAGGTTGGCGCCTAGTAGGTTAGTCATTTATAATAAAATTTGAAAACGTTTAAAAAGAAATGAGGAATGATAATGAATTTTGGCATAATTGGCTACGGAAATATCGCAAAGCGATTTTTTAGAAGTATTCAATATACGCAAAATGGGCAAGTGACGGCTATTGGTTCGAAGTCATTAGATAACGATGTCGTGTTTAAAGCAGAGAATCCAAAGATAAGCGTTTATGATTCTTACCAAGCTGTTTTAGAGGATGACACGATTGATGGCGTTTATATTGCGTTACCTCATATCTTGCACAAAGAGTGGTCATTAAAGGCGTTAGCGCTGAAAATACCAGTTTTATGTGAAAAACCGGCTGTATTAACAACAGTGGATATGAAAGAGATTGAAATGGCGTCAATTGAAAATCAAACCTTATTCGTTGAGGCATTCAAAACCAAATTTAACGTCGGAATGACACATTTAAAAGAAGACCTAGTGCTAATTGGCCCCATTCAAACGGTATCTGCAAACTTTTGTTCCAACGCAATTCCAACACAAAAAGCAACTTCATATTTATTACAAAAAGGGCAGGGTGGCGCATTAAATGATATTGGGACTTATCCAATTGGCTTTGTGTTAGACATTTTAGGCACTTCTATTTTGAAGATTGAACCCACGTTGGCAATGAAAAATGGAATTGATGAAAGTTTCTCGGCAACCCTCTATTTTGAAAATGGGAGTCAAGCATTTATTGAGGGCGCAATTAATGAAGCTAAAGAACGCGTAGCTATTATTACTGGAAAGCAAGGGCGTATCACGATTCCAATGTATAATAGAATTCAAGATTATATGATTGAATTAAATCAAGGGCAAGCGATTGAACGTGAGTATTCTATTGTTGGGGATGATATGACACTTGAAATTCAGGGCTTTATTGATTTATTTGAAGCAGGAGCCAGTGTCTGCGACAGGCATAGTTTACAGGATACGATTGATATTATTCAGGTGATTGAGGAGATTAGGGCTGAGGGCGGAACTGTTGAGTTTTAGGTGAACTTGTATCCGGTAAATGTTTCAGGGCTATTAACCTTTACAGATATAGATTTTGGATAAAGTTTAAATTTTCCGACTAACGATTGGAATAAGATTGATTAAATTTTCGTACCGCAAAGTCAAAATCCATATACGGGTAAAATAGATAATTGGTTAAGAATTATTCAAACAAAAGATAATTATACATATGTAGCATCGAATGAATCGAGTGAAGGAAACGACAAATTTGCAATGATGACATTGGCTTACAGTGTAAGTACTAAAATTGATGGAATTACTAAAACATTTAATTCAGTTAAAACGTCTTTAATCAATAAACATGATGTTATTATTCATTACTATAAAAAGGGACAAAAATTAAAATCGCAAAAGATAAAGTGATTTCTGTTGATGATGTTAAATGTAGGACTTCGGTATTTACAAGTGGTCATACAGAAAAACAGACAGTGTACGCTGCGAAAAGACGTGGGACGAGGAAAAAGGCATTTTATTATGAAAGAAAACATTGGAATCATGTGAATCATAAATACGGATTTGGATTTAGCTCAGATTGCACAAACTATGCTTCACAAATTATGAATGTAAAATACAAGAGAAGTAAGAATTTAAGAAAAAATCGGGACGTGTTAATTCTACCAAGGCATGGTATTTATATAATTACTTTTATTTTCATAAGTATACAAGTAGTTGGACGGCGGTAGGATCGTCGTGGACACATTGGACAAAGTATAAAAGAATGAGTCATGCAACTTATAAGATACAAAAATCTATCAGAAAGCATGCTAAAGAGGGTGATATGATTCAATTTTATGATAAAAAAGATAAATGGTTTCGTACAGTAGTTGTACATTATAAAACCAACCATAAAGTTTATTATACAGCTCACTCGGATTCTCATCTTCATAAAAGGTTAAGAAGAGCTAATGTTGGGCGTCACGGTCGAAGTAAAATTATTAAATATCGACTGATTCATACAAAAATGTAAGGGAGTTCTAATTAAGATGATACAAGCAAAAGCACTGAAAAAAACTTTCTTTATTTTGTTGATTTTGGGTTGGATGATTAACTGTTTATTTGTCGGTATGGGCGATATGATGGGCGGGTTTGATAATGGTTGGCAGTATCTTAGATCAATATCATATATTTCAACGATTACGATTACTCTCAGTGGTCTAGGATTAATAATATTGTCGATTAGATTCTTGATGACTAAAAGGGCTACAAAAAATGTACAAAGATATGTTATTCTTCTTTATTCAATAAGAATCATTGGTGTAATATTTGATGGATTATTATGGTCCTATGGTGACGGACAACTGAGGATGACCTATCAAACAATAATAGTTCTTGGAGTACGGCTAATAATAATGCTCGCTATACTGGGAGGACTTTTATGGAGTCAAGCACCAACGAGGGTGGTTATTAATCGTCAATTAATAATCAAGATAATAGGCTATATTTTGTTCCTAATTATTTGTATAATAGCTATTAATACAGGCGTGTCACTAGCAACCGGTGGAGGAATACATGACGATTTAACGATTGACTTTTTTTCGAAAGAAATAGTATTTTGGTATCCAGCAGATTCGTTAATTGGAAAATTTATAGTTGGATTACTAGCTGTTATGCATTTATAAAAGGTAAAGAAGACTAAAATTTCAGTCTTCTTTTTATTTGTCTTGGTATTGCTTAGATTATTTTGCTATACTGGAAAAATTGTACAAAACATTATAAAACTAAATACAAAATTTATTATACAAGCGATATTAGTAAACATGTTCATAAAAGCTAATAGTGTCAATGCTCGTTACGGACGTAATAAAATCACTAAATATCGTGTTATTCATATGAAATTTTAAGAGAAGAGAAAAGAATGAAATTAAAAATATTAAAAAGATTGTTTTATATCGTCCTAATTTTAGTCTTAATGATGAATTCTTTGTTCACTGATGGTGCTTGGTCGGATGGTGAGCATTATCTGATAACATTATCTGCAATATCAAATTGGACTCTTTTGATTAGTGGATTAGGCCTAAGTGGAATACTCATTAGATTAATGAATACAGCCAAATACACACGTAAAATACAAAAATATGTCACTATTTTCTATGTTATTAGAATTATTGGTGCGATGCTCGACGAGATAATGTGGGCTTATGGTGATGGATTTCTTTATATAACTTATCAGATAATTATTGTCCTTGTAATTAGGTTTATATGTATGATGTTTATATTGGGAGTCATATTGCGTTCATCAGGTTTAAAACCATTAATTACACCTTGACAGTTATTCATTAAAATAGTGAAATATAGTATTGGAATTTTGTTATGTTTGATTGTTATTCTTACAGCGATCTCATTAATAACTGGTCAGAGATTAGATGAAATTTTTTATTATGATTTATTTGCGAAGAAAGGCAAAGACCTCTATTGGAATGTTACGGATACAATATGGGTAAAATTAACAGCATTAGATAACGCGTTGTTTATTCTATAGGGTAAAATTAATTAATATTTATAATAAAATGTAGAGGTGTTAATAAAATGATACAAGCAAAAGTAATTAAAAAAACTTTCTTTGTTTTTCTAATTTTGGGCTGGATGAGTAGTTTCGTACTTGATGAGCCTTGGGGCGCCCTTAACTCGGACTGGCACTATCTTATTTCACTATCATATATAGAAACTTTTGCTATTAATATTAGTGGTCTAGGATTAATAATATTGGCGACTAGATTATTGATGGCTAAAAATTATACAAAAAGGACACAAAGATATTTTATAATTCTTTATTCGATAAGAATTATCGGCGTAATGCTTGGTGGCTTAGCATGGTCTTCTGATACAGGCTTAACAAATCAAATGATAATAGTCTTTGGATTACGTTTTATATTAATGCTTGCGATATTGGGGGCAATTTTATGGAGCCAGGCAGTAACGAGAGTGGTTATTAATCGTCAATTAGTAATTAAAGTAGTAGGTTATATTTTGTTCCTAATTATTTTTATAATAGCTATTAATACTGGCGTGTCACTAGCAACAGGCGAGGGAATAAATAATGATTTAACGATTGATATTTTTTCAAATGAGCCAATATTTTGGTCTCCATCGGATTCGTTAATTGAAAAATTTATAGCTGGATGGTCAGCGGATGTACCTTTTTAAATAGTAAGATAAACAAAGAAGACTACTATGGCTCTTTGGCAACTGTTGTTGGTGAAGATTATTATGAAAGTTCTGATCACTTAGTGATTAGAACTTTTTTTTGTCTACAATATCTGTAGGCGTCAAACTTAACAGTTTATGGCTAAAAATTACCAGGTGTTAGCGTTGCTTGTAATTCCTTTGGTATTTTTAGAATACCTAAAGAAGATAATATTTTGCATTTTAATGATCAAATGACTTTTGATTTTGAGGTCTTAAAGCGGGTCTATGCAGTTAGAACGTGAAAAAACGTCTCCTCACGTCTCGGATAAGAGAAAAAACTTACACTTAGTACGATCAACAGAATTTCCTAAACAAATGAATGCAAAATGGTTTAGAACGCTAATAAATGCTAAAAATGTAAATGCAGGTTTAGGATTGGGAAGACATAACGCAATTTTTACAATGGCTTTAGCATGTTTCTCTTCCGAATTGTCTGAAGAGGAAACATTTAATCTTCTTGATGAATTTAATAGTAATTTAACAGCACCTATTATGGTTAAAGAATTTACACCTATTATTAAAGATGCATATTCTGGCAAGTATAAGGGTGCCTCAAAAGTATATATAGATGAGTTAGTTAATACCTGGATAGAAGATCATCAGCTTAAACAAGAATTAAAATTAAATACAAATCCACGTACCTTGTATAAATTTAAAAAGACTAGACAAGACCGTCAAAATTCTCATATTGAAGAAGGGGCATCAGATGTCCTTTTCTTTGTGAACAATCAAAGTAGGGGAGAGTTATGTATTAATACGACTCAACGTGCAATTATGGAAGCCGTTGGAATTAAAAGTAGTGACTCTTTAAATAAAGTTCTTCAGTATTTAAAAGAGCATCAAGAAGTCTATTATAAAGTGACTAAAGGTCGATATGGTAAAACGGTTATTTCGACGCGAGCAATGCTCACAAAAATGATTATGGGAAAACGAAAAGAACAAGTAAAAGAGTATATTAAAGGATTGGCAGCAATACTACCTGAAGCAGCTGAAGTCATTAGAGAGATAAGTAAACTCAACAAAACAAGAGAAATAGCAGTAGAGGAGCGGCTTTTTGAGTTAGATACTGGATGATAATTCTAATGCTCCGAACTGCCTATAATTATTTATATGTCGTGTGCCTGTTTTTCTTTCTTTTTAGCGGTATACTAATTTTGTAATCTAATAAACTTTAAGGAGCGTGATTTTCGATGGAAAAACAAGTTCGTGATGCAAAGGTTTTAGAAGTACAAAAATGGTTAAATACAACGTATAGTTCTGTAGCTGGTTATGAAAAAGTAACTGAAAATGGGAATACTGGTTGGGTACGATTTATAGTTTAAGAGAAGGACTTCAACATGAATTAGGACTTTCGCCAGTTGCGGAGGGATTTGGTGAACAAACCGAAGCCGCATTAAAGCCAATTATTAGTTCATTAAAAGTTGGGTACAAGTGAAATATTGCTAAATTAATTCAAGGTGCCTTTTGGTGTAAAGGAATAATCCCTGTAGATTTTAATACAACATTTAGTGCTGAAACATCGGCAGCCGTTGTTTCAATGCAAAAAGATGCAGGATTATCTGGCAATGGTATTGTTACAGTTGAATTTATGAAAGTATTATTTGATATGATGGCATTTTCATTAGTTGAAAATGGTGATACTCATATTCGAACAATGCAACAAGAATTAAATCATGATTATACAGCTTACTTTGGTATATTACCTTGTGATGGAATCTACCAAAGAGACACGAACACTGCTTTAATTTACGCTCTTCAAGCAGAAGAAGGTATGGATACAGATACAGCCAATGGTGCTTATGGACCAGCAACAATTGCTGCAACACCCACAGTTAATTCAGGTGAAACTGGGAAAATAGTTCGATTAATTCAGTGGGGACTTTATGTTAATGGATTTAATCAAAAGGCTGAATTTAATAGCTCATTCGATACTTATACCGCAACAGAAGTAGAAGTATTTAGAAAATTTATGATGCTAACACCTTATTCAAGTACAGCTGATTTAACTGTTATTAAAGGTTTATTAACAAGTAATGGGAATACGAGTCGTGATTCTATTGCGTTTGATACGGCAACGCAATTATCATTAGCTGAAATTAAAGCCTTAAAAGCAGTAGATTTCACTACCGTTGGTCGTTATCTAACCGGTACGGTTGGAATTGGTGATGACGCAAAAGATAAATTTTTAACGACTACTGAAATTAATAATTTGGTATCTGAAGGATTTAGTATTTTTCCTCTTTATGAAGATGGTGGTTATGAAGAAAAATATTTCACAGCGGAACAAGGGATAAAAGATGGTTATATTGCAGGAGATGCAGCAGAAAGTCTAGGTTTTGCACCTGATTCAGTTATTTATTTTGCAGTTGATGTTGACTTTCAAGAGGGTGATATTGACGGAACAGTTATTCCATATATTCAAAGGGTTCAATCGGCGTTATCGAGATATGGTTATAAGACAGGTATATATGGGACTAGGAATGTTTGTTTACATGCCAAAAGAAACGGAATTGATAATTTCTTTGTGTCAAATATGTCAACTGGGTGGAGTGGCAATTTAGGTTTTCCAATGCCTGAAGATTGGGATTTTGATCAATTTACTGAGTATACGCAAAATGGTGTTGATATTGATCAAGTTGCATCATCAGGAAAAGATCTTGGTTGTAAGAAGTTTAATATAAATACTAGTGAATTGTTGGATGATAAAATTAAAAAGTTAATTAAAACGAACTCTACGTTCAAACCAATGGCTGATGTAGAGTTTGAAATAGATAAAATCTATAGTTATTCTGCGCCAGGCATGGATATTTGGATTACGACCGCAAGTAAATGGGAAGCAAAAACAGAAAAAAATTTACTGTTTACTATTAAGAATGGGAAAATAGAAGACGCTTTTGGATCATCTGTGCTAAATCCATCTAGTCCATTTTATAATCCTTTGGAATTAATAGAGGTAGAACAGTCAGTCAACAAAACGTCTAAGCAATTAGTAAATGGAACAATTGTTTATGGGATAGCGACACGTACTGAAGAACCGAACCAAATTGGACTTAAAATAACGTATAATTTCACGATAGAGAATGGCGGAGTATCGGAAGAGGTTTCAGCGACATTTGAATTATATTATAAACAAGTTGCGGGTGAGCCATATCCGGTTAACTCTTATAATAAGCTTTTGAATTACATTGAAGATGAGGCATTCGACTTTGCGGGTGAATTATATAAATTTGCGATGAATATTGATAGGGCAGTCATAGTTATTGTCCCAATAGGAGAAGCAATAATAACATATTTAACGGATTCTTTTGGAGAACTTGTAACTAGTGTACCAATAATACCCTAATAGGTTAATTATGGAGGATAGTTAAATTTTTTTAATAAAAACGTATATAAATTTTTTTAAACATTATTTTGATTTCCGTGGAAGAAGTACGAGAATAGAATATTGGATTCCTTGGTGTATTAATGGATGTATAGATTTACTTTTGTCGTTAGGGACATATAATAGTAAATATGCATTTAAAAAATTAGAAGCATTGGTTTTACCTCAAAAAATAAGCGGTTCAGTTGTACATTCGTATGGGTTACTCCTAATAACGTTAATATTTTATTTAATCATTATTATACCAGCATTTTCAATATTATTTAGAAGATTAAATGATGCTGGTGTTCAAAAAAGATGGTATGGACTAATTATATTTGTTAAATTAGTCTGTACCATCTTCAGGGGTATGATTAGTCAAACTATTTTTATTGTGATTTTTATGATTCTTTCTTTAATTCAGTTCTATTTACTAATTAAACCGTCTAAGAATCTGTCTAATATCTGAAAATAGCCAATAAATTAAAGAAGTGACCATTATTCGTTTATAGATAATGGTCACTTCTTTTTATGGTTAGTCTTAAAACTTAATAGTTTTGTGTCTAGGGTCTGTATGTAGTATAATCGGGGTATTGTCTTGGTCTTTAAACTTAGACATAAAACAATTAAGTAAATGAGGTTAAAAGACATGAAATTTGGATATGCCCGAGTATCTACTTTAGCGCAATCTTTGGATGATCAGATAAATCAGTTGATTGTGCTTAATATTGATCAAACTAATATATATTCAGACAGATTTACGGGTAAAACGACAAACCGCCCTGCATTGAATAAACTATTGGATCAGTTGCGTAACGGTGATGAACTTGTTGTTGTGAAACTAGATCGATTAGCCCGAAATGCAAAAGAGGGCCTTGAATTGATTGATGAATTAAATAATAAAGGCATCACGGTTAATATTAAGAATATGGGCGTTTTTACTGCGGATGATACTGCAATCACTAAAATGATGAAAACCATGTTCCTGGCATTTGCAGAATTTGAACGTGCCCAAATTGTTGAACGGATGCAGAGTGGAAAAGATTATGCTAAGATGAATAATCCGGATTTCAAAGAAGGTAGACCAAAAAAAGTTCTGGGTCAACGTGAGTTGAACGTTCTAGATTTTAGAAAAACACATTCAATTAAAGAGACTGCAGATCAATACCAGGTATCTACTGGATCAGTAAAAAAGTGGCAGCGCATTGAACGTGGGTTAGAGTAGAAAAGGGAGCATACGTAAGTAGAAATAAGTTATGCGTATGCTACGATGATAAAATTTATTTGTCAAATTTTACATCTGAATTAATGATGATGATTCCATCTGAATTAATAATAGAAGATGAAAATTCATTATTTAATGATAAATTTTTAAAATCTGTAGCAGCTAGTTCTTTTAAAATATTATTTATTTTAAAAGAATACTTATTATCATTTTCAGATAGAGTATCATAAATGGTTTTTAATAAGCCAATAGAATAATTAGTATTCTTAATGAGATAAAAAGTATGTTTTTGTATTTCTTTTTCTATTTTAGTAGAAAATTGTGTTTTTAAAAGGGTAAATATATTTTTATAGTAATTTTGCATTGCTCTATCCAAATCTATTTTAATAGTTAAATCTGTTTCATCACTATATGGAGGATCAATATAGTGATGAAAATTTTGGAGTGAATACAGATTGTACTATATGGGTTCTAATATTTTTATATTGGTTGAGTACACCGTTATTTTTCAATTGAGTTGTAACAACAGCAATGTTTAATAATTGGTTTTCTACCTGTTTAATTCCTGACGGTTTGTTATTTAATGATGTTCTACTAAGTCTACCTTTATATCGTCCTTTTGCTTCAAAAAGATAGGCGTTTCCCGATATATCAATTCCAAAAAAGTCTGGGTGTTTTTTATTTTTTTTTGATGTATAGGTCATATAATTACTATCTTTTAAATGATATAAATTTGGGATATTATAAACTTTTGCAGCGACTAGTTTAGTTAATGTCATTCCCATTAAAAATGAAAGCTCACTCTTAATTGTTGTTTCTGACTTGATGTAATCATCACGTACTTTAAGATTATTATCAAAAAACATATGTACAAAACTAGTATAGTAGTCTATTCCCGCCTGGGTAAGAGCGTAATTTGATAGATTACCAAGAGTTATTGCATGGGTAATCAATTCATTTTTATATATTGAAATATCATTTGGATAATTTGGTTTTTTATTCATTTCATAATCTTTAACTGTGCTATATATGTTTAGTGGAATTTTAACCATAGAATATCTCCTATTCATGTATTATTTGTTAGTGTTTTTTGTCATAAAAGAACCTCCATAGATTATTATACAAAACGAAATAAAAATGTCCGTAAATACATCACAGGAGCAAAACAACAAATAAAGTAAACATCTAACTTTGACAGGTTAGATGTTTACTCAACTATTTAATGGTTCTATGTAAGAGGTCCTGTTAGCGCAGCTTGTTATATATGAAGCTCGCTTATAAAATTCTGCTATTTTTTAAAATGTAACTAAATTGACTATTCATCACAGACAATTATCATAGTAGAAGGTAGCTAGTTGTTTGCCTCTCTTATCTATACTATTATCTATATTATCTAAGGTGAAATCAGGATTTTTAAGTAAACAATCAATCATAACGGAAGAACTTTCTGAGTAATACTTCTTTTTCGCGGGATAATTATCTATGCCATCTTTATTAATTTCATCATGAATATAGGTTTCTAGTACGGTAAGATTACCAATATTACTTACCTTTTCATTTTCGGTTTTATATTTTTCATCGAAAATATGTTCTATTGTAAGGGCATCGTCATTTAAATCATTGTTATTATTCATGAAATTAGATATTTGACGAATAGCATACACGGCAGGGAAACTAGTAAATCCTTTTCGTGATGATGACTTTGTAAAAGTTAACTCACTAAATGCATTTAAAAAAACTTCTTTGTTTAAGTTATCTTTAAATACATCCATTAATTTATCCAATGCATTAAAGACTTCTACTGAGTTTTTGGCATTATTGATATCTGATGATGCATTTCTATATGGTACAGTAAAGAGATTTGTTCGTATATGACTATCGGTTCCCAAAAGGGCTAACTGGTAGTTTGAAATTTTAATCATATATTGATTGAGCTTAGTGTTATTTATCTTTATACTGTCTTTTTTTAAATATAACGTTAACAATAGAGGCTTAATTTGTGTGATGTTTAACTTACTAATAGCATCTAAAGCAGTATATTGCGGTTTCTTTTCTTGCCTTTGAAAATCTCCTCTGTTTGGTTTAGTGATACAATAATAAATTTTAGCAGAATAACGTAAATTTTCTAATAATTCTAAATATTTTTCTCTATCGCTAGTATTACCAAATATTTCTAAATACTTTTTATAAAGCGTTGCTCCAGATACGAGTGATTTTGGATAAACAGCCTTCCAGTAATTTAAGAAAAAATCATTAATTGACCCTGTATTACTGCTAACGATATCAAGGATTAATTGCCAATTTTCTGGTCCGTCATTTGTTAAAGTAGTACTAGATGCTAAATAACTAAATATATCATTTTTAATCAGATCAACTTGAGACAAGGGTCTACCTTTAGAATTAATGTTTTCAAAAATTTTGTAAGCTTGATCTTTTTCGTTAACAAATATTTCAGTAATTTCTGATGCTAAAAGCTGTTCTCTAATTGCTTTTAAGAAATTAACATAATTTTCGTCAAGGTTTTTATCAGCATAAAAATAGTTAGGAAAAAGTTTCAAAATATTTTTCTGACTTAAATATTTTTTCATTTTATCGTAGCACTCTTTTAAACCAAGTTCTTCTTGTGTACCAGGATCATCATTAGAATAATTAGCATCTTGAATAGTTTTAGTAAAATAAGGATAGCTAGAAAGTGTTTGAAGTTTTCTAACAGTTACTCCATCCATCTTTTTTACTAAATAACTCAACTGAGTTGTTTCAGAATAATCTTTAGCTATATTAACTTTAGTTGAAAATTCTGTAAATAAGTCTCTTAGAACAGCAAGTAATATTGTCGTAACCGTAAAACGCTGCTGTCCATCTATTACGTCAACTGAGTCATCAGTATCAGACCCCAAAAAAATCATACTTCCTATATAATATGATTGTGTATGAAATGTGACGGATGAACTTGAAGTTTTATCATCACTTTTTTCAAAAATTAATTGACTAATAATATCCTGTAAAAAAACCATATAGTCTCCACGATCCCAAGAAAAATCTCGTTGATAATCTGGGATTCTATAAACCCTAGGTGCAACTAATATATTTTTAAAACTATTGCCAATTGCTTTAAAAGCCATAAAAAAATCTCCTTTAATATTATTAGGTTAATTTAAGCATAAAAAGGACACTTTATCAATGTGAAGTGCAACAAAAAATTAACGCAAATACACCATAGGAGCAAAGTGACAAAGGAATAAAAGCGCATTAGGTAAAGTAACGTTATTAAATTTTTTGAAGGATAATATGATATAATGTATCAATAGAAAAGTGAAAAGATGGTGGCTATTCTTGAAAAGAGGTGATGCTTATGAAAATAAGTGATCAATCTAGGAAAGGAAATGCCTTTTGTCAGTGATTGATGTACTGCAGTTAATGCTAGGATTTGGAACATTTATTGTTTCATTCTTAGGATTGGTTGTCGTCATTGTAAAATTTGGACAAAAAAAATAACCATCTTCTAATGAAGTGCCCCAATAAAGTTAGATTTTTAAGTCCAACTTTATTGGGGCACTTCAGACTAAGCCAGGAATGGCCGAAGAGTCTATTATTGAAGCTTGTTTAAAAAATTGTCTCTGAATTCCGAAATAAACAAGCTCGGTCAGCGAAAATAACCTTTATTATAATTGATGCACAAAGAGTCAAGAATACCGATACGGCAGAACATAAGCGCAATGAATTGCAAAAGTTTGAAGACTTGCCACAACGTTGGATTATAGAGCAATCATTAAGCTGGCTGGATAAGTGTCGACGACTATGGGGAAATTGTGAACGACAACTTAATACCAGTCTACAGATGATTATATTAGCGTTTCTTACTTTATTGATCCAAAGATAATAGACAGCTATAACAAGACTGTGTTTTGCCACAAGGGACTTCCATGGATTGACAACAAGTGGTCTATTTTTATTGTAGTCAATCTAGGGATTTAAATAGACAGAATGCTAAATCTGGTATGAGCATCTAGTCGATTATATGAAAATCAGAAGGAGTTTTTAATCATGACTAGTCAAAAGAAATGTATAGTAGACAATCAAATTTTTTCACCCGAAGATGGTATGGAGATTTGCGAACTGAATCCTACTATCCAAAATTTAATTTTAAAAGATTATCCTAAATTAAGTGAACACGACCTTATTTGTAACGTGCATCTAGTCGATTATCGGCTAAAATATGCAAACGTCATCATTTCTAAGGGAGTTAAACGAAACCGAAAATCTAACGAACGACTAACAGAAATAATGAAATCCGACGCTTACAAGGTAATTGATATTAGCCAAAAGCTAGAATCAAAACAAACTTTTGGTCAAAAACTTGCAGATAATGTAGCCAAATTTGGGGGCAGTTGGCCATTTATTATTATTTTTGTCTTCTTTTTGATTTTTTGGATTATTATCAATACTACTCATTTATTTGGTAAAGATTTTGATCCCTATCCGTTTATTCTACTTAACTTATTTTTAAGTATGCTAGCAGCTATGCAAGCCCCTTTAATTATGATGAGCCAGAATCGGTCCGCTGAATATGATCGTTTACAGGCCAATAACGACTACCATATTAATCAGAAATCAGAAAATGAAATTCGAGAAGTTCATTCAAAACTCGATCACCTCCTTCAAGAAGAAAATACCAGCTTTCTGGAGATTCAAAAAATGCAGTTAGAAATGCTAGGAGATATTCAGAAACACATTACCGAACAATCAAAAATAATTACTGAACTCAGTCAAGAAAGTCATAAAGCATAACTTAAATGGCAAATCATGGGCTCTTTTATCATTCTTTTGTTTCGTCAACACTATTTGACATAGAGCCAAAAATAATCGTCTCATTATCTTTGGCGAGATAAACGATCATTATTAATTAAAATATTAATTAAAATTTGGTCACCGTCTTAAACGGGTTTTATGTAAGGAGTCCTGTTAGCGCAGGGCTTCTTTTTCATATGTTTAGCATTTTTCTTTACAGTGATATGTTGGGTTCGGAAATACTAATTGCTCCTGTGTCAAATATCTGGACAAAAATATTGTTGAAATTTAACTAACTTTTGAAAATATTTGTTGATAAATTAATTGGTTCAATTGACTTAAATTTTTGTTGGTAAACCCATTCTCTTTTTAAAAGTGAATGAAATCCTTCAATATATGGATGACCTTTTAATGATTATGAAGGTTCAATCCCGTTTGATTTCAGACAGGATTCAAACAACTGACTTGTATATTGGCTTCCCATATCACTATGAATCATTGCAACATTTGGACAAGCCCTCAGGGTTTTGACAACAGGTTTAGTCGCTAATTAAGACGTTATGTAATTTTTAGATTACTGCCAAGCATTTAAATGACTCACTTCTTTGTTGCACTTCAAAATGATTAGGCTTTACGGTAATTAGTTGGAATAAAGCAGTTCTTAGCTGTGAGTGTTGTTTGTGCTAAAAAATAGCCATTACATGACTTACAGTTGAAATATTGTTTACGTAATTTAAGAATAATTGTTTGTTCGGATGAACTAGGGAAGTGAACTGAAATGGTCCGCCAACCATAATTAATAATTTGATTGGTATTGATAGCACCGCATTTTTCGCAAACTTCAGGCCGATGATTCAAAGTCCCATGAATAAGGCGCGTGTTATTAGCATCAGAGTCAACGATTATTGGGGAATCAGAACCCAACAACAGATGTTATAAATTTTTTTGTTTGGGTATTAGGACTACTTGTAATAGTAACAAAATGAGTTTGTTCAAATTTTTTTATTTAATGTTTGAAATGTCGGCTTATACGTGTCATAGTACCAATCTTAGTTCATGTTAGAAAAGCCATTGTAGCTGATTTTAAAAGTAATTTTAACAAATCATGTCATAAGTGGTATTCTTATAACATGATAAAAAATGAGAGAGAAAAAATGTCAGATGGTGAACCGTATGAGCAGTTGGACCCGGAACTAGTTGAACGACGAAAACTAATTCGGCGAGAACTGCTGACAATCAACCAACTTGACGATAATGAACAACAGAATAAAAAGATTAAAGCGTTATTAGCTGATTCCGGTGAAGACTTTTGGGCCGAAACGGGAATCGAATTTGATTATGGATTTAATATTCATATCGGAAATCACTTTTATGCGAACTACCATTTAACGATGTTGGACACGTGTCCAATCACGATTGGTGATCATTGTTACATTGGTCCAGACGTTGGCTTTTACACACCAGTGCACCCATTATCTGCAAAATTACGTGACGCAGATGTTGAAATGGGTAAACCAATTACGATTGGGGATAGTGTCTGGATGGGTGGACACGTCACGATTTTACCAGGGGTTACGCTTGGTAGTCGGGTCGTGGTTGGCGCCGGTTCAGTGGTCACAAAGTCGTTTGGTGATGATCTCGTAATTGCGGGTAATCCGGCACGAATCATTCGTTACCTAGATGATAATGGAGATGTCAGTCCAGGTTAGTGATTTGATAGAATATTAATTGACGTTATGAGTATTTGTATAAGATGGCAAAGCTAACAAGCACGCTGTGCAGATATCCCTAGTGGAGAAACTGTATCAGTGTGCTTTTTTTTGTGCAATAAATTGGGATTTGTTGAATGAGTACGCTAGTTAACTAGATCGTACTTTAAAATTTAGGAGGAAATTTTTATTTTAGAAAAACAAAATATCGACAAGAAAATGTTTGTGCCAACCGTGGCACTATTTATTTTGGTATCAGCTGGGTTATTACTCGGTGGGTCAGGTCTGAAGTCGACGTTAAGTGCAACAATGGATGTGATTACTGCACATCTGAGTTGGGCTTATCTTGGCATATATATTATTAATTTTATTTTCTTTATGTATATTGCATTGAGTCACTACGGAAAAATTAGACTGGGTAAAAAAGGTGAGAGTCCCGCGTACAGTGATTTTAAATGGGGAAGTATGGTATTTGCAACTGCCATTGATGCCAGTATTTTAATGCTTAGCATGGTCGATCCACTTCGTTATGTGCAACAACCTTTGTTTGGTGCCAAGGCGATGTCTCCTGCTAATTATCAAAATGCTCACATGTTGGGACAGTTTGATTGGGGGCCAATGGCGTGGATGATGTTTGCGTCTTCGGCCGTGATTATTTCATACGTCATGTATGTTAAAAATGTAAAAGTCATGTGTGTTAGTGATGTGATTCCTATGTTAAAGGGTGATCAACCTTATAAAAAAGTATTACGAAAAGTGGTTGATTTTCTTGTCGTAATTGGTATTATGGGCGGCGTTGGCTCGTCAGTCGGAATGGAAATACCCGTATTATCGAGAATTATTTCAACGATAACAGGTGTTCAAGATACCATACTTTTGAAATTAGCTTTATTTGTTGTTTTATTTTCTATCTTTACATTAACAATGTTTAAAGGAATTAAAGGTGGGATTGATCGGTTGAGTTCGGCCCATATTTGGACCGCAATTGGTTTCTTGTTGATTGTCTTGTTAGTCGGACCAACCATGTACATTTTGAAATCAGAAGGTAACAGTCTTATGTTGATGGTGACACGATTTGTTTCAATGAGTACAGGGACTGCTTCAGGATTAGGGCATGCAGTTGATCCTGTTAAATCAGAAACGATTTTCTATTGGGGCTGGTGGTTAACCTTTATGCCATTTATGGGCTTGTTCATTGCTAGAATTTCACGTGGCCGAACGATTCGTCAAGTGATTCTAGGAATGTTGGCCTATGGTGCTTTAGGTTGTATGAGCTTCTACGCTATCTTAGGCGGCTATTCACTTTATCTTCAACAAAGTGGCGCTGTTGACTTAATTCACACATTGAATACGTATGGTCAAGCTGCAGCGATTGCACAAGTGATTACAACCTTGCCATTTAAATATGTGATGTTGGTAATTTATGCGATTTCATGTTTTATTTTCTTAGCAACGACAATATCATCGTCTGCATATATTGTGTCATCGTTTACCAGCACAAAGCTCAGTTCATCACAACAACCAAGTCTAGTTAACCGTTTAGTGTGGATGGCAATCTTTATGTTATTCTCATTTGGTATTGTCTTCGTTGGTGGATTCAAAACGATTCAGTCCATTTGTTTGATGGCCGGGTTCCCAATAATCTTTGTGTCATTATTACTGATTATTTCAACATGGCAATATTTATCTAAAGATCATTCAACTGAAAGTGCTCGGACTTCGTTAAAAATTTTAAAAAAAGCAAAGAAAAATTTAAGTATGCGACAACATATCATTCACGATAGTATGCATTAATAATAGAGTTCAGAATTAGGCTACGCCAAATAATGGCGTGGCCTTTTTTGTTCATTATAAAGCAACTGTTATTTCATTGGAAACATTGGTATAATTCACTTATAATTACTTACGTTCTGTGACAACGTAAGTTCGGAGGAGAGGCGATATTATGGCCGAAAGTGAAGCACAACTTGAAGAACGTTTTATTGGGTATTTAGAAAAATTAAATTATAAACGGGTTGAACTACGCTCACTCGATGAAATGATTGTGCATTTTAGAAATTTACTAAATGAGCGCAATGCTGATAAATTAAATGGGAAATCATTAACAGATGGTGAATTTACTCGTATTATGTCTAAATTAACTAGTGGTAATGCATATGCAACAGCACACATTTTAAGAGATCAGACGTTAACGATTCAAAGGGATGATACAAATGAGCCAACACTGTATCTGAATTATTTTGATGCAAAAAATGCAGATAATAATCAATATGAAGTAACAAACCAAGTGACAGTGATGGGTGTTAATGAACATGAAAATCGATATGATGTCACTATTTTAGTGAATGGATTACCTCTTGTACAAGTAGAACTAAAAAAACGTGGGGTTGAAAATCACCAAGCTTTCAATCAAATTGGGCGCTATCGCCAAGTTTCATATCAAAATCTTTTCCGTTTTGTCCAAATATTTGTGATTTCCAATGGTGTTAATTCACAATATATGTCTAATACGGATGGCAAGATTAGTGAAGATTTTTTATTTAATTGGACAGATGAAAAGAATCATCGTTTAAGTGATATTAAAGAATTTACAGATTCATTTTTAACAATCAAGCGACTACATTCAATGATCTCAAAATATTTTATTTTTGATGAGCGAAAAAAAGTCTTAATGGTGATGCGACCTTACCAAGTCTATGCGACAGAAGCGTTAGTGAACCATGCACTAACGACTAATGAGAATGGCTATATTTGGCATACAACAGGTTCTGGTAAGACAGTTACGTCATTTAAGGCAGCAACACTATTAGCTCAGGAAGAAAGTATTGAAAAAGTTATTTTTATGTTAGATCGAGCTGATTTAAATAAGCAAACAACTGATAACTTCACAGCATTTTCTGAAGAATTAGATTTATTGAGTGGGACAGAATCAACATATGACTTAGTGAAACAACTTAAAGGACAAGAAACTCAAGTTGTCATTACTACTATCCAAAAAATGAATTACGCGGTTACTAGGCATGAAGCAGGATTAGCAGCATTAAAAGATAAAAAAGTTGTCTTTATTGTGGATGAAGCACATCGAACCACTTTTGGTGAACAGCAAAAGGCAATTAATGGATTCTTTCAAAAAGCACAATGGTTTGGATTTACGGGAACACCTAGATTCAAACAAAATCCTGCAGGCGATGGACGAACAACTGATGATATTTTTACAACAATGCTACATTCATATTTAATAACAGATGCCATTCGAGATAAAAATGTTTTAGGTTTTCAAATTGATTATATGAGTACACTCAAATTGGCAAATGTTGATGATGATGGTGAAGAAGTCGCTGGGATCGATACCCAAGAAGTTTATGAATCTGAAAATCGTATTGCTGCGGTAACAAAAAATATCTTAGATCAACATATGCGACGGACACGTAATGGTAAATTTAACGCCTTTTTAACAGTTAAAGATACGAAATTAGCAGTTGCGTATTATGATGAATTTAACAAACAATTGGCTAATTCTAAAAAAGATATTAAAGTGGCAACTATCTTTACCTGGGCAGCGAACGAAGACGGTAATGAAGACGAATCAACTCAATCTCATTCACAATTACAAATGGACAGAATTATAGATAATTATAATAAAACCTATCATACTCAACATTCGACGAATGAGTTCAGAAAATATGCCGAAGATGTTCAAAATCGTGTTGAGAAAAATGATCCATTAAATCGGATTGATATTTTAATTGTGGTTAATATGATGCTAACAGGATTTGATTCTAAAACTTTAAATACGCTTTATGTTGATAAAAATTTGGAATATCATAATTTAATCCAAGCTTATTCGAGAACAAACCGTGTTTATGATATGAATTTAAAACCTTTTGGACAGATTGTTGCTTATCGCAAGCTAAAAGAACAAACGGACGAAGCACTTGAATTATTCGGGGCAACTGATAGCGTAGGCGCATTTTTACAACCACCTTTTGGTGAAATGAAAGCTAATTATCAAAAAGCGATTGATGAATTACTCGAATATGTTCCAACACCTCAAACAGTTGACGACTTACCAGATGAAGAGGCACAAAGTAAATTTATTAAACTTTTTAGGACTCTCGCTCAGGTTGAACGAAAAATGGAAGGCTATGCTGAATTTGACTTAGCTAAAGCAGGTTCAGAGTTCGGCTTTACTGAACAAAATATGAATGATTATCGTTCGAAATATTTAGATATTTATGTTGTCTCAGAGAGGCATAATAATGCCTCAATTCTTGATGAAATAGATTTTGAAATTGATCTTATTGAAGAAAATACAATTAATACAAGATACATCAAAGATTTAATTGGACAAATTGATTTAGCTGTACCTGAGGATGAACGTAGGAAAGCGGTTAAAGAATTAATAGATGCGATTGATAGTTCTAATGATGTTAACCTTTTTTTAAAACGAGACTTATTAATCCAATTTCTTGAAGATGAGGTGCCTAGTTTAAGTTCAGACATTAAAATTGAAGATGCACTGTTAGATTTCTTTGAAACACAAGAAAAAATTGCAGTTCAAACTTATTCAAAAGAAAATGACGTACCAGAGTCAGCAATTAACGAAACGATTAGTGAATATAAGTTTACAGGTCGAGAAAAAAATGAATCGTTGAAAAAAGGTATCGGTGCACCACTTAAAAATAAACGGAAAATTGAATCTGCATTGAAATTTGTAATTCAAACCGTCAAAAAATTTACTATAGGAGTTTAATTAATGACTGAAAATACGGATACTGTACAGCAACAACAAGCTAACTTGCAAAAAGCGCTATGGGCTGCCGCAAATGACTTGCGAAGTAACATGGATGCAAATGAGTTCAGAAATTATTTGTTAGGAATGATCTTTTATCGTTATTTATCACAAAAAACAGAAAAATATGTGGCAACTTTACTAGAGGATTATCCTGAACTAACAACTTATCAACAATTGATTACAGAGGCTGGGGAAGAAGACGTTCGTGCAGAGTTGTTAGATACACTTGGTTACGTTGTAGCTCCTGAAGATTTATTTTCAAATATGATTAAAGAAATTTCTGCTAATAATTTTTCTGTTGAACATTTAGAAATCGCGGTTAACCGTGTTCAAAGTTCAACAATTGGAACGGATTCAGAGCAAGATTTTGATCATTTGTTTGATGATATGGATTTGAGTTCTACACGTTTAGGTAGTTCAGTGACGGCTAGATCCGGTTTGATTGCGAAAGTCATGCTTTCAATTAATTCAATTGAAACAGATTATGATAATACACAGATTGATGTTCTTGGGGATGCCTATGAATATTTAATTGGCCAATTTGCAGCTAGTGCTGGTAAAAAAGCTGGTGAATTCTATACACCACAAAAGGTTTCAAGTATTTTAGCTAAGTTAGTGACAATGGATAAAAAGAAATTACGTAACGTCTATGATCCAACAGCTGGATCTGGTTCATTGCTACTTCGTGTTGGGGATGAAGCAGAAGTTAGTTATTATGCGGGACAAGAATTAAATGGAACAACGTATAATTTAGCACGTATGAATTTATTGCTTCATGATGTTTCTTTTGATGACTTCAATATTGAACAAGGTGATACCTTAGAAAATGATAAATATGGGGATCAAAAATTTGATGCGGTTGTCGCAAATCCACCTTATTCAGCTAACTGGAATGCTGACGCTTCAAAAAATGATGATCCACGGTTTGGGTCATTTGGTAAATTGGCACCTAAATCAAAAGCTGATTTTGCCTTTGTTGAAACGATGCTTTACCATCTATCTGAAGAAGGAACAATGGCCGTTGTTTTACCTCATGGAGTTTTGTTCCGTGGTGCAGGTGAAGGGTTAATTCGTCAACAAATGATTGAATCAATGAACGTTCTTGATGGTGTAATTGGCTTACCAGCTAATTTATTTTATGGGACGAGTATTCCAACAACTATTTTAGTTTTCAAAAAGAATCGGACTAACGATGATATTTTCTTTATTGATGCTTCAAATGATTTTGAAAAGGCTAAGAATCAAAATAACTTAACTAATGAGCATGTGGATAAAATTATTGAAACGTATCAAAAACGTGAAGATGTGGATAAGTATGCGCATAAAGCTGAATTAGCTGAGGTTAAAGAAAATGAGTTCAATTTAAATATTCCTAGATATGTGGACACCTTTGAAGAAGAAGAACCGATTGATTTAGTTCAAGTTAGTAAAGAACTCGTTGATTTGAATGCAGAAATCAAGAAATCAGAGGCAGAATTCTTATCAATGCTGGATGAATTAGCCGTAACTGATGATACGAAAGATTTGATTAAAGCAACAAAAGAGGTATTCAAATGAGCGATAAAATGATGCCTGAGATACGTTTTAAAGGGTTTTCTGACGATTGGGAACAGCGTAGGTTAGGTGAAGTTGCTGATTCTTTCGAATATGGATTGAATGCCCGTGCAACAAAATTTGATGGTGAAAATAAGTATATAAGAATTACTGATATAGATGATGCCAGTAGAAAATTTAATCAAGATAAACTTACATCTCCTGAGATAAATTATATAGGAAATGATAATTACTTATTAAAAAAGGGTGATATTTTGTTAGCAAGAACAGGTGCTAGTGTTGGTAAGAGTTATAGATACCAAAATATTGATGGCAGAGTTTATTACGCAGGTTTTTTAATACGAATTCGTATTAATTTAAACTATAATCCAATCTTTATTTTTCAAAATACACTAACAGAAAAATACAAAAATTTTATAAATATAACTTCTCAACGTTCAGGTCAGCCGGGTGTTAACGCTAAAGAATATTCAAGATTTTTAATTTATATACCTAAATTGGATGAGCAAAAATATGTCGGTAATTTATTTCAGAAACTTGATAATACTATCGCTCTTCATCAAAAAAAATTACTTACGTTGAAGAAAGCGAAAGACGGATTCTTACAATCAATTTTCCCCAATCGTGGTGAATATACACCACGATTAAGATTTACTATTTTTACTGAATATTGGGAACAACGTAAGTTAGGTGAAGTATTTATAGAACGTTCGGACCGTAACAATGTGGGTGAATTAATTTCAGTTACTATTAAATATGGAGTAATAAAAGCTTCTGAATTGATAAGAAAAGATAATTCTAGTTCAAATAAATCAAACTATAAAATTGTAAAAAAAGATGATATTGCATATAATTCAATGCGTATGTGGCAAGGAGCAAGTGGGTATTCAGTATATAACGGAATATTGAGCCCTGCATATACAGTAATCACGCCTAAGGAAAACGTTAGTTCTGAATTTTTTGCCTTTATGTTTAAAAAGAATAGCATGATACAAATTTTTCAAAAAAATTCACAAGGGCTAACATCAGATACATGGAATTTAAAATTTCCAGCTTTATCAAATATTAAAGTTGAGATTCCTAGCTATCAGGAACAAAATATAATAAAAGACTTCTTCAAGCAATTAGATAGCATTACTAACCTTCAACAACAAAAAATCGATAAACTACAACAAATCAAAAAAGCATACCTTCAAAAAATGTTTATATAGCAACAACGAAAAGGACGAAATCAGAATATAATTTCTGGTCTCGTCCTTTCGCATATGTATTCTTACATCAAAGAAGCAAGATGTTGCATAATCTTATCGTTATCCTTATTTTCTAATTCTTGAATAATATGCAAGTAGGTTTCTTGTGTCGTTGTCATACTAGAATGACCTAATCTTGTTGCTACACTTGCAATTGATACTCCAGCAAATAATAACAATGAGGCATGAGTATGGCGTAGTCCGTGAATTGTTATTACAGGACTATCTGCTTTTTCACAAAGGACCTTTAATCGATTATTCACAGTTGAATTAAAAACCCGACTTTTTACGAAAATTGGTTTTTCAGGATCCATTCCTTTAATTAATTGTGAAAAGTGCATAGCCGTTTGCCAATCAATTTGAATTTTCCGTTTAGAAGATTCATTTTTTGTTTCTTGAAAGCTACCATGAGCTCGTTTGTAATTCCATGTTTTATTGACTTCTAATTTTTGCTTAGAAAAATCGAAATCATTTGGTGTTAATCCTAGGGCTTCTGAGAAACGTAATCCTGTTTTTGCAATTAGGAGAATAAACCAATCCCAATTAATTTCGTCTGTTAAATTCATTTCTCTGAATACTGCTTGCATTTCAAATTGATTAAGAAATTTTATTTTCTTCTCACTGGGTTCTCGACCTTTAATGATAACTTTTCGGGTGGGATTTTTATCAATAATCCCTTCATCTACGGCATCCATAATTGATCCTTTAATTTGATGATGGAAATCCATGGTTGTTTGTCGTTCATGGGTTATCGCATATTCATTTAATAACTCTTGATAGCGTTGACGGTTTAATTCACCCATCTTTAATTTTGGTGCTAATTCAACGAGTCGTTGCGTTGTCATGCGGTATTTTTGCAAGGTAACTTGGCGAACTGCACCAACTTTATATAATTCCACCCATTCTTCAAAATAATCGTAAAACAGTTGTTCTTTCTTCTTTTTGCTTATCATACAAAAAACCTCCTAAATGTAGTTGATGATTTAATCATCTTCTTCATTATTTAGGAGGCTTACGCTTACTTCAAGATAACGCTAGATAAACATTTTTTGAAGGTAAGCTTTTTTGATTTGCTTGAGTTTATCGATTTTTTGTTGATGAAGAGTGATTATATTTTCTAGACGTTCAAAAAATATGATTACTTCTAACTGCTCATTTTTAATTGGAACATTTACTTTGATTTTCAAAAAGTCTTTTTCGTGTATTCGCCATTGACCATATATAACACCTTGTCTAAATCTAATCATTGAATAAATAAACCTTTTTTTTGTAGATATCAACGCTATAAATCGACTATCTGCATTATCTGTAGATTGAAAGATACTATACACTGGTGAAATTAGTGCATTTCCAGTTTGATTAAACCCAATTGATCCAGTTTCAAGATTATTAGAACTATAGATAAAATCTCCATACAGAGTCCGTTTATATTTTTTGTTCTTATTTAAAACAAGTGAACTTCGATCGTAACGCTCTCCTTTAGGAACAACACCCTTATATGCAACAAATGACATAAGTGGATAATCAGACGAAGGTTGAGTTTTATCATTCCGTTCCTGTAATAAATTTTCCAGCTTACGCTGTTCCCAATCTTCCGAAAAATCAGTAAATCTTAATCTCGGATACATAGCCTTATTATCTTCAGGAAACATAAATTGTAGTAAACCTTTTTTTAGTCTATTTAATTTATTTAGCTTCTCTTGATGAAGAGCGATAGTGTTATCTAATAAGTTAAAAAGCTCTCCTATTTTTACTTGCTCATCAATTTTAGGAATAAACATCTTTCTTTTTTTCCAATCGGCAACATTAAATACAAGCTTTTCGATATCTATACCGTATGAACTAAGAAAAAACATTTTGTACATCTCTGGTAGTTTTGCTAAAATAGTTAAGAAATTTGTTGTGATATTATTATTGCCAATTGAAACAAAATATTCATTAGATACAATAGCTTTATCCAAATAAATAGGAACCATTCCAGTTGCACCATGAACAACCTGTCGTTTGGATATTAAAAAATCTCCTGAATTTAATTGATAATAATTTTTCACTAAAATATCTTTTCCTTTAAAAAAGCCTCTAGAAATAATTCCTTTATTACGTCGCTTTACGGTTACTAATTGGTAAATTGAATTATCATCCATTTTTATAGGCCGTTTAGCCTCTGTGATAATTTCACCTAACCTACGCTGTTCCCAATCGTCTATTAGCTCTAAAAAAATTCAAAAGGTTTTAATATTTTTTGAATTTAGTAGTTGCTTAAGAATTTAGTGGAAATATTTAATATAGAAAAGAGGGTACAATTTAGAATCTTAAATCGAACTTAATGCGTCTTATTTTACTTTTGGACGATATAACGAGTAAACTAAAATCCAATCTAAGTTAGAAACAGATGTTTCTTGTAAATTGTGCTGAAATTCAATACAATAAAGCCTATAAAATGACAAACAGGGGGATTTAAAATGAACTTTGAAGATGATATTCCAACAATCACAACGACAGAACTCGAAGCATTGTTACTAGATAAGCCACAAATCATTGATGTGCGTGAAGATTTTGAATTTGCGGAAGGGCATATTCCTGGCGCAATAAATGTGCCTTTAGATGAAATTGATCAATATGAGTTAGAGGGTCAAGTTTATATCATTTGTCGCTCGGGACGTCGAAGTGCGCAGGCTGCAGATATTTTATTTGAAAAAGGTAAAGATGTTGTTGATGTCTATGGCGGAATGCTTAGTTGGCAAGGGTCAACGGTCACAGGGAGTTAAACGTTTTCACTAATTTTATATTTTTAAGAAAAGAGGGGAACATATTACTTGTATATGTCCCCCCTTTTAATCTATAATAAGTGAAATGAGCATTTAGGTATTAGAAATTGATAATTGTTTTTAGTTTTGTTTTGGGTGAGAACTAAGTGCATATAACTAGGAGGATAAAAATGATTGAGTTAAGCGGAACTTTCAACAAATTAAATCAGTTATTGAGCTTGTATGGGAAGCAAGATGGGCTTATGAATATTAAGCAATTAGGGACAATTGATACTTATTATTTAAACGCAATCGAGCAGTTGAAGAGCCCAACAATTGGGCGTGTGTCAACGTTATTGAATCAGTCGACACCAAATACGAATTACCATTTGAAGAAATTAATTACGTTAGGGTTAGTGACGAAAAAAGCGGACATTTCAGACAAACGGGTCATTCATTTGTTTGTGACAGATAAATATAAAGAGTTAACGACCGTCAATAGTGATTTTTGGAATCAATTGGAAAGTAAATTAGAGACACAAGTGACTGGGAAAGATTTAGCGACTTTTAGACGAGTTTTGAAAGAAACAATTAGTCAGATTGAAGCAATGGAATAAATTTAGGAAATTAAATTTTTTTTGAATAAAATGACGTACTTAATTAATAAGCGTGCGTTATAGTTGAATGGATTGACACTTAGTAAGGACGATAAATGCATCGTTCTTTTTATTTTTGACAAAAATAATTTAACGCTTGCGATATAAAATTTAATAAGGTATGATAAGTAAATAGAAACGAACAGATGTTCTACTATTGAGAGGATGGGGTACTAACTATGGCTAACAGAAGTATTGCAACCGGAGACGGCAAAAGAAAAGATGGTAAAGAACGCGAAGCAGCATTAGAAAAAGCGTTATCAGCAATTACAAAAGAATTCGGACAAGGCGCTATCATGAAGATGGGGGACAAAGCCGATACAAAGATTGATGTCACTTCAACAGGTATTTTATCGTTGGATTACGCATTAGGTGTGGGTGGTTTTCCTAAAGGCCGTATTGTCGAAATATACGGACCAGAAAGTTCTGGTAAAACAACGATTGCGCTTCATGCAACTGCAGAAGTACAAAAAAATGGTGGTACGGTCGCTTATATTGATGCTGAAAATGCGATGGATCCAGCCTATGCGACAGCACTAGGTGTTGATATTGATGGTCTATTATTATCACAACCAGATACTGGTGAACAAGGATTAGAAATTGCGGATGCCTTGGTATCCAGTGGTGCCGTTGACCTTGTTGTTATTGATTCAGTTGCAGCCTTAGTTCCTCGTGCTGAAATTGAAGGCGAAATGGGTGATGCGCATGTTGGGTTACAAGCCCGTATGATGTCACAAGCTCTTCGTAAATTAGCTGGTTCAATTAATAAAACAAGAACAACCGTTATTTTTATTAATCAATTACGTGAAAAAGTTGGGGTTATGTTCGGTAGCCCTGAAACAACACCGGGTGGCCGTGCTTTGAAATTCTACGCAACAATCCGTTTGGATGTTCGTCGTCGTGGACAAATTAAAGATGGTACTGACGTTATTGGGAATGAAACAACAATTAAAGTGGTTAAGAATAAAGTAGCACCACCATTCAAGATTGCTGAATTGAATATGATGTATGGGTCAGGTATCTCAGCTACTGCTGATATCTTAGATCTAGCTGTTGAAAATGGCATTGCTGAAAAAGCTGGTTCATGGTTCTCATATCATGGTGAACGTTTAGGTCAAGGTAAACCAAACGTTGTTAATATTTTGGAACAAAAACCAGAAATGTTACATGAAATGGATCAAGAAGTTCGTGCAAAAATCTTTGCACCTGATGAAGCAGAAGTTCCTGCTAAAGAAGTTAAGGCAGAGACAGAAGAACCAAAGAAAACAACTAAAAAAGCAAAAAAAGCTGACGATAAACCAGCGCTAGATTCAAAAATCGAAACATTAGATATACCGGAAGCTTAGTAAAAAAGAAAATGCAAGTTCACATGATAAAATGTGAACTTGCATTTTTTCTATTCCTATATAGAAGGATCAATCAAAACGTCAATTAATTTTGCTTGAGTGGGCGTTAAAATATGGCTGACGCGATAAACGAGTGACATTAAGAATTTGGGTTGGTCTGGTTCTGATAAAGGTAATGCAACAAGGTTATCTGAAGCGTCCAAAGCAAGTTCCGTTAAAAAGCCAACACCAACATTTTCAGCAACCATCTTTTTAATGATTTGACTGTCGCTCGTGGTATAGATGATTTGTGGCTTGAAATGATTCTTGGCCGTTAATTCTTTAAAAGCGATTGGGTGAACAAAGCCTTCATTCTGCATAATGAATTTTTCATTTCTAAGTTCAGCAAATTTAATAGATTTCCTTGATGCAAGTGGATGTCGTTTACTCACGATGATTTTGAAATTTTTAGAGGCAAAATTTCTAACAATTAAGCGATCATCTTCTATGGGTTTAACCGAACCGAGCAAAGCCATATCTAATGAGCCATTTATTAATTGGATGAGAAGGTCCTGAGACCCATTACCAACAGTATCAAGATGATCAATTAAGCCTAATTGGAATAAGTTACCAACAATTTGTGGAAAGTAGTAGGTTCCTATAATAGGAGGTAGGCCAAATCGGATACGTTCATTTTTAAGTTGTTCAATTTCCTGATTTGCGATTTTTAATTCTCGCAGAATAATCGCAACGTGTTCCGCAAACTGTTCACCACTTGGTGTGAATAAAATTTGGTGATGGGATTGGTCACGGATAATTAATTGTGTATCGAGTTCTGTTTCCAATCGCTTCATAGAAGTTGTGATGGTGGGTTGACTAACTGAAAAAAAATCAGCAACTTTTGAAAAATTTCTTAAATTAATTATTTGTTGGTAATATTCTAAATCTCGAATGTTCATTATAATCCCCTTAGAATCAACGTTTTTAGTCCTCATATAAATAATATTTATAGTATAACATATGTTTGACTATAATTTTCCAAGGGGTATATTCTAGTTTTTGTAAGATACAGAGAAAACAAAAATATAAAAAAATAATGGAGGAATCAATTATGACAAAAGCACAAGATATTTTAAATAACCCATTTGTAAATAAAGGAACAGCATTTACAATGGACGAACGTCGTGAATTAGGACTTATTGGTATGTTACCAGCTAAGGTGCAAACAATCGAAGAACAAGCAACACAAAATTACGCACAATACTTAAGTAAAGAATCAGGCCTTGAAAAACGCCATTTCTTAATGGAATTATTCAACGAAAACCGTACCTTATTCTTTTACTTAATGGGCCAACATGTTGCTGAATTCATGCCAGTTGTTTATGATCCAGTTGTTGCTGACTCAATCGAAGAATACAATGAAATTTATGTTAACCCACAAAATGCTGCATTCTTATCAATCGATCATCCAGAAGATATCGAAGCAACATTAAAAAATGCTGCTGCAGGTCGTGACATTCGTTTGGTCGTTGTGACAGATGCTGAAGGTATTTTAGGTATGGGCGACTGGGGTGTCAACGGTGTTGATATCGCAATTGGTAAGTTAATGGTTTATACAGCAGCTGCTGGAATCAATCCTTCACAAGTTTTACCCGTTTCAATTGATGCTGGTACAAACAATGAAACATTGATGAATGACCCATTATACCTTGGTAACAAACATGCTCGCGTAACTGGCGCCAAATACTACGACTTCGTTGATGGTTTTGTTCAAAGTACAAAAGGCTTGTTCCCAGAATTATTATTACATTGGGAAGATTTTGGCCGCTCAAATGCTGCTAATATTCTTGAAAAATACCAAAATGATATCACAACATTTAATGATGATATTCAAGGTACAGGGATTGTTGTTTTAGCTGGTATCTTAGGTGCGCTAAGTATCACTAAAGGTTCAATTGCTGACCAAAAAGTTATCACTTACGGTGCTGGTACTGCTGGTGTCGGAATTGCTAACCAAATCATGGACGAAATGAAACGCGCTGGTGTTTCAGAAGAAGATGCTCGCAAACGTTTCTTCTTAGTTGACAAACAAGGGTTGTTGTTTGATGATACAGAAGACTTAACACCTGGTCAAAAAGAATTTACGCACAAACGTTCAGAATTTACTAACGCTGATGAATTAACTTCTTTAGAAGCTGTTGTTAAAGCTGTTCAACCAACTGTTATGATTGGAACATCTACACAACCTGGTACCTTTACGAAAGAAATTGTTCAAGAAATGGCTTCACATGTTGAACGTCCAATCATCTTCCCATTATCAAACCCTACAAAATTAGCAGAAGCTAAAGCTGAAGATTTGATTGCATGGACTGATGGACAAGCATTAGTTGCTACTGGTATCCCAGCAGATAACGTTGACTACAATGGTGTTACTTACCAAATTGGCCAAGCTAACAATGCACTTATGTACCCAGGTCTTGGATTTGGTATTATTGCATCAACAGCTTCAAGAGTGAATGGCGAAATCTTGTCACAAGCTAGCCATGCTTTAGGTGGAATCGTTGATACGACAGCCGTTGGTGCTGCTGTATTACCACCTGTTACACATTTAGCAGAATTTTCACAAACAATCGCAGAAGTTGTTGCCCAAAGTGTCGTAGACCAAAAATTAAACAAAGAAGCAATTACGGATGTTAAGAAGACTGTTGCAGATATGAAATGGACACCTAAGTACTAAAAAAAGCGTAGAGAGAAGGACAATTAATTATGGTATTTTTCCAATCAATTCAAAGTGTTCTAGTTGTTGTTTTGATGATGTTACTTGGTTATATTTTACAAGTTAAAGGATGGTTCGCTGATTCATTCGGTGGCAACATCTCATCATTAATTACTAAAATTGCTTTGCCAGCATCAATTTTCGTTTCTGTTTTGAAATATTTAAAACGTGATCAATTAGTTGCATTATCAGGTAGTTTACTCTACCCTGCAATTGCGGTTATTATCGGTTACTTGATTGCTTGGGCACTTGTTCATCTTTTGAACATCAGACCTGGTCGTCGTGGTATCTTTATGAATGCCGTTGTTAACGCAAATACAATTTTCATTGGGTTACCTTTAAATATTGCATTATTTGGCGACAAGAGTATCTCATATTTCCTTGTTTACTATATTATTAATACAGTTTCAACATGGGCATTTGGTGTTTTCTTAATTTCAAATGATGATCCTACAAAAGATAAATCAGATAAAACGAAAAAGAAAATCAACTGGGCTAAAGTAATCCCAATGCCACTTGTTGGGTTTATCGTTGCATTAATCTTCTTGGTTCTTGCAATTCCAGTTCCTGATTTCATTAACCAAACATTAAGCTATGTCGGTGGATTAGTGACACCATTATCATTAATTTATATTGGTATTGTGTTAGCCAAAGCTGGTTTGAAGAGTATCAGATTTGACCGTGATACAATCGTTGCCTTACTTGGACGTTTTGTCTTATCACCAATCATTTTGATTGCTGTTATCCTTTTGGGCACACATTTAACTGGCGCAGATTTAGCACCATTATTACAAAAAACATTGATTGTTCAATCAGCAACACCTATGTTAGCTGTATTGCCAATCTTAGCTAATGAAGCACATGGAGACGTTAAATACGCAACAAACATTGTTACTTCAAGTACAATCTTGTTTATCATTGTTGTTCCTATCTTAACAACGCTTATCTCTTTCATGTAAGATAAAATGATTTAAATAGTTCTTCAATGATTACCCCCATAATCATTGAAGAACTATTTTTTTGCATATTAATGGCAACGTACGTTAAATCAGTTATAATAAAGAAACATTGAAAAGACGATTAAATTTGTAGGAGTAAAAACATGAAAACTAA
Organism: Dellaglioa sp. BT-FLS60; assembly: GCF_054941065.1. Lineage (NCBI taxonomy): Bacteria > Bacillati > Bacillota > Bacilli > Lactobacillales > Lactobacillaceae > Dellaglioa > Dellaglioa sp. BT-FLS60. The sequence goes on along the minus strand of NZ_JBSOLI010000036.1, from coordinate 211,470 downwards.
TAATAAAACATATCATATGAGTATTTTAGCGTTATTTATTGCGATTATTATCGTTCAAAATTTCGTTCCCTTATTTGGTTATATTCCGGTTGGACCGTTAAGTATTACAACGATTCACATTACCGTTATTGTTGCGGCTTTGGTATTAGGTTGGAAGGATGGGGCATTTGTTGGTGGTGTCTGGGGACTAATCACATTTATCAGAGCTTTTGTGTCACCCACAAGTCCAATTGCGCCGATTGTGTTCACCAATCCACTGATATCAATTGTGCCAAGACTCCTAATTGGAATTGTTACGGCAGCTGTTTTTTATTTTTTATATAAATGGTGGAAAAATCAAACATTGGCGATGGTCATGGCATCCATTATTGGTTCATTAGTTAATACGGTCTTAGTTTTAGGGCTTATTTATCTGTTGTATCATGGACAGGCTGCTAATTTTTATAAAGTTGATATGGAACAATTATTGCCTTATATTATGGGATTAGTTGTCACAAATGGGGTGCCAGAAATGATTTTGGCAGGGATCGTTGCCCCATTAATTGCGAGACCGTTACAAAAAATGGTTCGTAAAAGTTAAATCTATGTATTAAAAAAGTTGTTAACAACGAGATTTTTCTCTGTTAACAACTTTTTAATTGAATTTAGAAATAATTTTCGAGTTTAATTCGCCAGATTCTAGGGCAATTAAAGCATCAATGAGGGGCATCTGATGGATTTCAGTCTCCTCAGCAAGTAAACTTTTAGGAATAAAGAAAGTCGTTGAATAAGCATCCCCAGCAAGGTAATCGCCATCAATTGTCTGACCTAAAATGCAGACATCATCCCAGTTTAAAGAGATTGTATCAGGTGTTTGTAAAAAATTCATGGTCTCAAGAAACTGTGTTTGAAGTGAGCGACCTGGAAATTGCAAGTAGCCATCGCTTGTTTGATGGATGTTTGAATCAAGTAGCAGTTTTTGCAACGTTTGTGGTGCTAAATCCGATAGTTGGCCTTTTAATTCTGTGAACATGACTAATACACTCCTTTGAATTAACGTTTATTCAAAATAGTAACATTAAAATTGATATTTCCCCAAGAGGTTGTACTTTTACCTTGCATCTGAATCGCTTTAGGAAAGAGCGATTTGCCAGAGAAAATAGGGGTAATTTGATAACGAACATGATCACCTTTATCGATGGCTGCCCGAACCGCATTTTCGTATTTAGTCATGTAAGGTGTGTTTACGGGATTCTGGTACAAAGTTGCTAGATTTTCTTTCTTATCACCGTTACCACCAAGTTGTCGCCCAATTAAATGGCCACGGGAATGGTAGTAAGGTGACAGTCCAGAAACAAAGCCAGTGGGGCGGATAGAAGCGTTAGCTGATGTCCCTCTAGCTTCCAAAGCCTTAACTAAAAGGGCGTTTGCCTGTGTGGCACGTCCAAGTGAATCGAGAGCACCGTATTTAATCCAGCCGCTTGAAGAATCTGCTAGGTCACTTTTTGAAAATGTTGGATTTTTATTATCAATAATCCCGTTAACCGCTTTATTACTATTAATAGCACTTGTGTTTGCTTTTCCTGTTCCGCTTTTAACACGGATGGAAGTGGTATGATTATTTGATTGTAGTAAGTTTTTCACTGAATCAGGTAATTTACCACTGAAAAGTGACACGATTAAAAGGACTGCGAGTCCAACTAAGTAATTTCGTGTTCGATTTTTGTAGTAGCGTTTCTTTCGTTTCATAAAATTAAGCCCTGCCTCTTTTTCTTTTAGTGTAGCATGAAATTAAAAAAAGTTATCAACAATTAACGTTGATAACTTTTTGAATGCCCTTTATTTTTCGAATGGGTATTGATAGTGCCATTGTTCACGAGCTTGTGTCATGATTGACATCACATCTGTTGTTTTTTCTAAGAAAGGTTTGGGATCTAATTCGCCTGAAACCATGTCTTGAACATCTTTGATTTCATAATTCATGGCTTGTTTTGTATGGCCAAAAATAATTTCTTTGGTAGCACCATCGGCAAAGACTAACGTGGCTTTGTTAGCACGAGGATAATCATAAACGGTAAAGTAACCACCTTCGTAAGCAATGATTCCCATTTTAGGCATTTTAGCTCTAAAGGTTAAAGACACATTTGCAAGTTCGTCGTTGTTATTTCTTAAACTGATAGTTTCAGATTCGTCGACGCCTGATTTGAATAAATTCATTGATGATCCTGTAATTTCAGGTGTTGCTGTCATGAATTGTCGAACGAATGCCAACGCATAAACGCCAATGTCCAATAATGCGCCCCCAGCTAAATCAGGATTGAAAAAGCGATTTGTTGGATCTGGCTCTTTAGAACTACCAAATGAAGCTTGAATCATTTTCAACTTACCTAAGTTGTTTTCTTCAGCAACTTCAATGATTTTTTTGTAGAGTGGCATATGGTAAACCGTCATTGCTTCTTGTAAAATCAAGCCTTTTTTTTCAGCCAAATCAGTTGCCTGTTTTAATTCAGCGCTTGTCATTGTAATGGCTTTTTCGCTTAAAACATGTTTACCAGCTTCAAGAGCGGCCATGATTGTTTCAATGTGATAATTGTGAGGTGTCGCAATGTAAACGATATCAATTTCCTTGTCAGCTAATAAGTCTTCGTAACTACCATAGGCATGTGGAATGTTAAATTCGTTCGCAAACGTTTGTGCTTTTTCTAAATCGCGTGAGCCCGCTGCATAAATTTCACCAAATGGTTGGTCAAAGTAAGTTGCGAAGCTGTGAGCGATGTTACCAAGTCCGATAATTCCCCAATTCAAATTTTTTGCCATAATTGTTCTCCTATCCCGATTAAGATACATCAAGTTTAACAGAAATTTAATTAAAAGAGAAAAAATACGATGGAAATAGGTACAAAATTAGGGTAAAATAGGTAAATCAATTAAAAAGTATAGGGACGGGTGTACGAATGAAAAAGAAAAATGGACGAGGGATTTTTATTAAAAATGGGAAAGTTCAAGTTGCGAATATTGTTGTTTTAATTTTGATTCTAGGCATTATCACAGTCGTTATTTCGATGCACGTTCATAAAAATAACGTTGTTCGAGATGAATCAATTGCAACGTCATTATCAACCTCAAAAATTGAAGCAAGTGAATCAGCTAAAAAGGCCGCAGAAGCTGCTAAGAAGCAAGCTTTCATAAAAAAAGTTTCACCTGAAGCACAAAAAATGCAAAAAAAATATCACGTTTTTTCTAGTATTACGATTGCACAAGCAATCTTAGAATCTGATTGGGGAACAAGTTCCTTAGCTAAAGATTACAACAATTTGTTTGGTATTAAAGGAACGGGTAAGCGAGCTAAAGATTTTAGAACAAAAGAACAAGGGAAAGATGGCAAGTGGGAAGAAGTAACCGCTAAGTTTATCGTTTTCAAAGATTGGGATGAAGCCATCATGTCTCATTCAAAATTATTGGCTCATGGGAACACTTGGGATAAAAACCAATTTTCTGATGTTATCTCAGCAACAACGTATGAAGATGCAGCAGCAGCTCTAATTGTTGATGGATACGCAACTGATAATGATTATAGTACAAAATTAACAGATATTATTAAGCAATATAAGTTAGATCAATACGATAAGTAAAACGGATTTATGGCAATTACAATAGCAATAAATGAGTGGATTCAAATTGAATTTAACCCTATTTTATGTTATTCTTGAGTCATTCAAAACCGGAATGTAGCTTTTTTACTGATACCGAAGTGAAAAAGCTATTTTTATACCCAAAAAATATAGATAGCAAGAGGAGCGTACCCTAACGTGAAACTTTTAGAAGACAGAATTATGCAAGATGGTATTGTATTACCAGGAGATGTATTGAAGGTTGACCAATTTTTAAACCACCAAGTTGACCCTGATTTAATGTTTACAATGGGTAAAGAATTTGCCAAACTATTCAAAGATGAAAAAATTACTAAAATCTTAACAGTCGAATCATCAGGTATTGCACCAGCTGTTTTTGTTGGGTTACAATTCCATGTTCCTGTTGTTTTCGCGCGTAAAAGTAAAAGTGTAACAATGCAAGATAACTTGTATTCAGCTTCTGTTTATTCATACACGAAAAAAATTGAAAGTACGATTGCTGTTGCCAATAAATTTTTAGGCGAGAATGATCGTGTCTTAATTATTGATGATTTTTTGGCTAATGGTCAAGCAGCTGAAGGCTTATTCAAAATTTGTGATGAAGCTAAAGCTGAAATTGCAGGTATTGGGATTGTGATTGAAAAATCATTCCAAAAGGGTGCTGAATTAATTCATGAACGTGGGGTTCGTTTAGAATCACTTGCTAAGATTTCATCATTTGATGGTGGTCAAGTTCATTTTGAAGATTAAACTTATTGAAAAGAACGCATTTTGCGTTCTTTTTTTATTTTCTAATGAATTTGTTAAATTATTGATGCTAAAGCTTGCTTGAATTGCGTGATAACAGTATGATTAAGAGTAAAGTTAAAGTAGAAAGTAGTGAATAATAGTGGAAAAAAAAGTAATCTTTCCTGGAAGTACATTGGGAATAATTGGAGATAGTCCAACGGGTGCAATGTTGGCCATGGCTGCAAGAAATTTAGGCTTCAAAATAGCAGCATACAGTCAAAATGAAGTCAGTGAAGCACTTCAATTAGCAGATTATTCTGTTGTGGGTAAGATGAATGATAAGGATAAATTGAAAGAATTCGCTGAACGAACAGATATTGTGACATACGAATCTGAGCATGTCAGTTCAGAAGTCATTGAATATATTTCAAAATTCACTTATGTCCCACAGCAATATAACGCCCTAGAAATTGTACAGGATCGTTTGTTGGAGAGAGCTTTTTTTGAGCAATTAAATATTAACATTCCACCATTTGAAACCATCGTATCACTTGAAGATGTTTATAATTCTGTACTTTCAATAGGTTATCCCAGTGTTCTAAAACCTATTCAAAAAGGGTTTGGTAAAAATTATCAGAGTGTGATTCGGACGCAAGCTGATATTTCGGATGCCGCACACTTGGTTGAACGTGGGACATATATTTTAGAATCATGGATTCCTTATGAACAAGAAATTTCAATGATTCTCATCAAAAATGGTAAGGAAATTAATTTTTTCCCAGCTATTGAAAGTAGATATAGTGATCATAGATTGCATGAAGCCATTGTTCCTGCTAATTTAGATACGGAAACGTCTGCTGAAATTCACAAAATTGCCATTAAAATTGCTGAGAATTTAGATTATACTGGTGCGTTAGAAGTTGGCTTTTTTGTCACAAAATCTGGTGCCATTTATGTGAAACGCATTGTGCCAGCTATGCACCAATCAGGGTATGTCTTTGATAAAGCCACGAACGTCTCTATGTATGAACAGCATTTGCGTGCGATATGTGGGTTACCATTATCAAAAGTTAAATTCCTTGCACCAACTATTATGGTGTCTTTAAAAGAGGAAGAATGTGCTGATTTGAAGACACAATGGGTCCTTAAAAATAATTGGTATTACCATTTTTATCGTTATCCAGAAAATCATAAAATGGATCGGGCTGGACATATTTTAGTTCAATCAGATTCGGTGCGAGAAGCACTAAACCAAATTGAAGATACTGGGATTTGGACTAAAAAAGAATCAATAAATTAATAAAAATGAAAGGATGAATCGAATTAATTCGATTCATCCTTTTTAATTGAGTAAAATACCGCATATATTAAACAAAAATTAAAGAAGTTAGGGCGTTTTTTTGCTATAATGTATAGTGACTGATTTATAGAGAGGATTGACTAATTTGACTACTGAAAGCTTATTGAACGGAATGAATAACAAACAAAAAGAAGCCGTCTTACAAACAGAGGGACCACTCTTGATTATGGCTGGAGCCGGAAGTGGAAAAACACGCGTATTAACACATCGTGTTGCTTATTTAATTGAAGAAAAAGGGGTTAATCCGTGGAACGTTTTAGCCATTACGTTTACGAATAAAGCTTCAAAAGAAATGCGCGAACGTGTTAATAAATTACTTGATAAAGGCGCAGAAGATGTTTGGGTTTCAACTTTCCATGCACTTTGTGTGCGTATTTTAAGACGCGACATTGATCAAATTGGTTATAATCGTGCGTTTACCATTGCTGATCCAGGCGAACAACGGACATTAGTTAAACGAATTTTAAAAGAACAAAATATTGATCCACAAAAATTTGATCCAAGATCTGTCTTGGGTGCTATTTCGAATGCTAAAAATGATTTACTGACAGAAAAAGAATATGCTGAGCGTGCTGCTAGTATGTTTGAACAAATGGTTGCTAAAGTTTATACGGCATACCAAAAAGAATTACGCTCAAATCAAGCTGTCGATTTTGATGATTTGATTATGTTAACGATTCGGTTATTCAAGGAGAAACCAGAAACGTTGGCTTTCTACCAAAATAAATTCCAATACATCCATGTGGATGAATACCAAGATACCAATGAAGCCCAATATACGTTGGTTAATATGCTAGCGGAACGTTTTAAAAATCTCTGTGTTGTTGGGGATGCGGATCAAAGTATTTATGGTTGGCGTGGTGCCAATATGGATAATATTATGAACTTTGAAAAAGATTATCCAAATGCTTCTGTGGTTAAGTTGGAACAAAATTATCGCTCAACAAAAACGATTTTAAATGCGGCTAACTCGGTTATTGACAACAATACAAACCGCAGTGATAAGAGTCTTTGGACTGATAATAAAGATGGTGAGAAGATTTCTTATTATCGCGGTCAAAGTGAAAATGATGAAGCACATTACGTTGTTGAGAAGATTCAAGAACAAATCAAAGATAACCATCTGAACTATGGTGATTTTGCCATTTTATATCGGACGAATGCACAGTCTCGTGTGGTTGAAGAAACATTCTTAAAATCAAGTGTTCCTTACAAAATAGTTGGTGGACACAAGTTCTACGAACGCTTAGAAATACGCGATATCTTGGGGTACATTCGCTTAATTGCTAATGATCAAGATTCAATGAGTTTTGACCGTGTTGTGAATGTGCCAAAGCGTGGTATTGGTGCAAGTAGCATTGATAAGTTACGTGAATTTTCAGACATGAATAACTGGACAATGCTTGAAGGGGCTGAAAATTCAGCACTTGCTAACATTTCTGGTAAAGCGGGTAAATCACTTCAAGAATTTGCCACAATGATTCGTGGTTTACAAAAAATGCGTGAATTTTTAAATGTGACAGAATTAACCAGAGAAATTTTGAAACAATCTGGTTATGAAGCTAGTTTGAAAAAGACGAAAACAATCGAAAATGAAACGCGACTTGAAAATGTCGAGGAATTCTTGTCTGTAACACAACAATTTGATGACCGTTGGGAAGCTGAAGAAGATGATAGTGATCGTTATGTTGATTTTTTAGCTGATTTAGCGTTAGTTTCTGCGCAAGATGATATTGCAGAAGAACCTGAAGAAGTCACATTGATGACGTTACATGCTGCCAAAGGTCTTGAATTCCCAGTTGTCTTTTTAATGGGATTAGAAGAGGGGATTTTCCCACTTTCTCGTGCCATGTTAGAGGATGATGAATTAGAAGAAGAACGCCGTTTAGCTTATGTGGGAATTACACGTGCTGAACGTAAATTATATCTGACAAATGCTTTTTCAAGAATGTTATATGGACGCCGCCAAAGCAATCAAGCGTCACGTTTTATTGGTGAAATTGATGAAACCTTACTTGAATTAGATAACAAAACGGCAGCACCATCGGCATCTTCTGTGCGTGCTTCGTACTCAAATCAACGTGCGACGGCGACAACTTATCATCGCCCTACTAAGACGGTTGAACGGGATAGTGGTACGGGTGCTGATGCAGTTGTTTGGCGTATTGGTGAAAAAGTTGAACATAAAGCTTGGGGGACTGGAACCATCGTTAAAGTTTCAGGCTCAGGTTCAGATGCTGAATTGGATATTGCTTTCAAAGAACAAGGCATTAAACGATTGTTAACGGCATTTGCACCAATAACAAAGAAGGTCGATTAAATACAAGGAGGGTTCAAGTTTGTCAAATCAAGCCATAACGTTGGAAGAAGCAGCTAACAAAATTAATCAATTAAAAACTGACTTAATCAAGTGGACGCGTCAATATTATGTCCTTGATCAGCCAACTGTTGAAGACCATGTCTATGATGATCGTTATCAACAATTAATTGAACTTGAGCAAGCCTTTCCTAGTTTAGTCACACCAGATTCACCTACGCAACGTGTTGGTGGACAAATACTACCGGGCTTTGAAAAAGTCTCACATGAGGTCCCAATGTTGTCATTGGGAGATGTTTTCTCAATTGAAGAATTAGCTGAGTTTGATCAACGATTACAAAAATCAGTTGAGGCTGAAGTTAGCTATAATGCGGAGCTTAAAATTGATGGGTTAGCGATTTCGTTAACGTATGAAAATGGCCTATTTGTTAAAGGGTCAACTCGTGGGGATGGGACAATTGGTGAAGATATCACTGAGAATCTTAAAACAGTTAAGTCGATTCCGTTAACGTTGACAGAACCGATTTCGCTAGAAGTTCGTGGTGAATGTTATATGCCAACCAAGGCTTTTGTTGCGTTGAATAAACGTCGTGAAGAAGCTGGGGAAGCGATTTTTGCTAATCCGCGAAATGCAGCCGCCGGCAGTTTGCGACAATTAAATACCGCTGAAACAGCGCAACGACAATTGAGTACATTTATTTATTACTTAGTTGATCCGGAAGCATTGAATGTAAAAACACAGAGTGATGCGTTAAAACGATTATCTGAACTGGGTTTCAGAACAAATAGGGATTCACGTGTTACGCATAATATGACGGAAATTTCGGCATATATTGATGAATACCAAGCAAAACGCCATGATTTGTCTTACGACATTGATGGCATTGTGATTAAAGCTAATTTATTTACGATTCATGAGGCAGTTGGGAATACCGTTAAAGTGCCTAAATGGGCAATCGCCTACAAATTTCCACCAGATGAACAGGAAACAAAAGTTTTAGATATTGAATGGACAGTAGGTCGAACGGGTGTTGTAACGCCAACGGCTATCATGGAGCCAGTAACATTAGCTGGAACGACGGTTTCGCGAGCGTCATTGCATAATGGTGATTTACTTAAACAAAAAGATATTAGACTTAAGGATACGGTCAAGTTACATAAAGCCGGAGATATCATTCCAGAAATTTCTGAAGTTGTTTTAGATAAACGGCCTGCAGACAGTGTTGATTATGAACTACCAACGCATTGTCCCGTTTGTGGAGCAGCGTTAGTCCATTTGGATGAAGAAGTGGCTTTACGCTGTATTAATCCTAAATGCCCTGCGCTTATTAAAGAAAGTTTGACCCATTTTGCTTCTCGAAATGCGATGAATATTGATGGACTTGGTCCTAGGATTGTAGAACAATTATTTGAAGCTCAGTTAATTACTGATGTGGCTGGCTTATATCAATTAACGGCTGATCAATTATTAACGTTAGATAATTTTAAAGAAAAATCTGTTAACAAATTATTGCAGGCAATTGATACTAGTCGACAGAATTCAATGGAGCGGTTGTTATTTGGATTAGGAATCCGGCATGTTGGTGCTAAAGCAGCACGATTAGTTTCTGCTGAATTTAAAAGTATGCAACAGTTAATGACAGTGACGGCTGAAGAAATAGTAGCAATTGATTCAATTGGGCAAGTCATTGCGGATAGTCTTGTAACCTATTTTGCGAATGAACAAGTACATGAATTAATTACTGAGTTGGCTGCAGCCAAAGTTAATTTAACTTTCTTAGGTCAAACAGCTACTGAAATAGCAGAAGCAGCTGAAGGTAGTCCCGTTATGGACAAAAAAGTCGTCCTAACTGGGACGCTTGACCAATTGAAACGAACCGACGCTAAAAAATGGTTAGAAGCGCACGGTGCTTCTGTTGTTGGGAGTGTTTCGAAAAAGACTGATTTATTAATTGCCGGGCATGATGCTGGGAGTAAATTAACCAAGGCTGAGCAACTAGAAATTGAAATCTGGGATGAACAAAAATTCATCTCAGTTATGGAAGGAGTGTAACATGAAAAAAATTAAAATTGGACTTATGCTAAGTTTTTCACTGCTTCTTTTAGCAGCTTGTGGGAACGTCTCATCAACTTCAGGGACATCAGGCGTTTCTAAGAGTACGTCAAGTTCTGGTTATCAGACAACGGGCCAAACAAGTGATAGTAATTACGAAGGTGTCATTAAAGATGGCAAGTATTTAACAAGTAAATCAAGGGGTGTAGCACTCACTCAAAATGATAACGTCTTGAATTTAAAAAGTTTTGAATCTGGGTTATTAGATTTATCGAAAGACCAGTTTGCAACAGATAGCTATATTTTCCAAGAAGGCCAGTATCTAACAAAAGACACGGTTCAAAGTTGGTTAGCGCGTGAATCGAGTTCGAATAAAGCTGGTTTGAATCCTAAGGATAATGGTAAAACGGGTGAAACAGCTCGTAATCCAATGTACGTGCAACAAGTTGAAGAACAAGATTTCATGACTAAAAAAGGAAACAAGATGACACTTTCAGGTATGTCTGTGGGTATCGGGATGAATTCAGTTGATTATTATCAAAAAGAAGAATATGGTGCTGAATACAAAACCATTATTTCTGATGCGACAATGAAGGCAAAAGGGGAAGAAGCTGCTAACAAAGTGGTTGCTCGTCTTCGTAAAACTAAGGGAATTAGTGATAATATCCCAATCATGGTCGCTTTGTATAAGCAAGCATCAAATGATAGTTTAGTTGGTGGCAGTTTTTACGCTTACGCAGTGAACAAGAATGGTAAAACAACCATTGATAATTGGAAAAACGTCTCAATTAAAAGTTATACATTCCCAACCACTTCAACATCGACAACACCCAATACAAATGATGAAACGTCATTTACGAATTTCAAAACTGAAGTGCAAAGTTTCTTCCCTAATTTAGCGGGTGTGACAGCACAAGTTCAATATAAGAACAAAGCAATTACAGGGATGCATATTAACATTACATCGCAATTCTATAGTGAAACTGAAATTGTGAGTTTTACACAGTACTTATCAACAACCGCTGCGAAATATTTAGCTTCGGGAATTCCGATTGATATTACCGTCAAAGGTAGTGATGGGACCGTGCAAAGTTTCCTTGCCAAAACAGCTAAAGAAAGCTCATACTATACGCATGTATTTACCAGTTATTAAAAATGAAATTAATTTGAATTTTGAAGGGATGGCTTTGAATGTCAATTAGTAAAGAAGAAGTAAAGCATGTCTCAGAGTTAGCTAAATTAGAGCTCAGTGACAAAGAATTAGAATTATTTACCAGTCAGTTAGATGATATTATTGGGATGGCTGAACAATTGTCAGAAGTAGATACAACTGACGTGCCAGTTACAACACATATTACGGATGTGCTTAATGTCATGCGTGAAGATGTTGCTGAAAAAGGGACAGATCGTGACTTACTCTTTAAAAATGCACCAGATAGTGAAAATGGCTTTATTAAAGTGCCAGCAATTATTGATGAAAGTGGGGAAGCTTAACGATGGATTATTTCAAACAAGATTTATCAAGTTTACATGACGCGTTAGTCAATAAAGAAATGAGTTCTGAAGAATTAACGAAGGCGACTTTTGATGAAATAAAAGCACGCGATTCAAAAATAGCTGCTTTCCTCGCTATGAATGAAGAAATGGCTCTTAGCCAAGCTAAAGCCGTTGATGCCGCTGGTATTGATGCCACTAATATCTTAGCCGGAATTCCGATGGCTGTTAAAGATAATATTGTCACAAAAGACCTCACAACGACTGCTGCAAGTAAGATGTTGGAAAACTTCAACCCAATTTACGATGCAACGGTTATTGAAAAAATGCGTCAAGCACAAATGGTAACGATTGGTAAAACAAACATGGATGAATTCGCCATGGGTGGTTCTACTGAAACGTCAGCTTTTAAAACAACGAAAAACCCTTGGGATACAACTAAGGTTCCAGGTGGGTCATCAGGTGGCTCTGCTGCAGCAGTTGCTTCAGGTGAAGTGATTGCAGCTCTAGGATCAGATACGGGTGGTTCAATTCGTCAACCAGCTTCATTTAATGGAATTGTTGGGACAAAACCAACTTATGGTCGTGTGTCTCGTTATGGGTTAATTGCTTTTGCTTCAAGTTTGGATCAAATTGGGCCATTTACACGTAGCGTTAAAGATAATGCTGCTGTCTTGAATGCAATTAGCGGGAATGATGTTCATGATGCAACAAGTTCAGCTCAAGCTGTTCCTGATTTTACTGCAGGCTTAACGGGTGACATTAAGGGAATGAAGATTGCTTTGCCTAAAGAATATTTAGGTGAAGGGGTTGATGCTGGCGTGAAAGAAGCCATTCAAAAAGCGGTTAAAACGTTTGAAGAATTGGGTGCAACTGTGGATGAAGTCAGTTTACCAAATAGTAAATATGGCGTGCCTGTGTACTATATTTTAGCTTCCTCTGAAGCTTCATCTAACTTACAACGTTTTGATGGTATTCGTTATGGATTCCGTGCACAAGATGTTAAGAGTTTAGAAGATGTTTACGTTCGTTCTCGTTCAGAAGGGTTTGGCGATGAAGTGAAACGTCGGATTATGTTAGGAACATTCTCATTATCTGCTGGTACTTATGATGCTTTCTTTAAGAAGGCAGCTCAAGTTCGAACATTAATCTGCAATGATTTCCGTAACGTATTCAACGATTACGATTTAATTATCGGCCCAACTGCACCAAATACAGCGTTCAATATTGGTGCCAAAATTGAAGATCCTATTACAATGTATATGAATGATATTTTAACAATTCCAGTTAATTTAGCTGGGTTACCCGGAATGTCAATTCCTGCTGGCTTCTCTAATGGCTTACCCGTTGGCTTACAATTGATTGCTAAATCATTTGATGAAGCAACGATGTATCGTGCTGGGTATGCATTTGAACAAGCAACTGATTTCCATAAAGAAATCCCTACGTTAGGAGGTCAAAACTAATGAATTTTGAAACAACAATTGGACTTGAAGTTCATATTGAAATGAAAACTAAATCTAAGGCATTCTCACCTTCAAAAGTTGATTTTGGAGCAGAGCCTAATACAAATACCAATGTTATTGATTGGGGTTATCCCGGTGTTTTACCAACGGCTAATAAAGGCGCAATCGAATATGGGATGCGTGCCGCATTAGCTTTAAATTGTGAAATTACAAAGGATAACCATTTTGATCGTAAAAACTATTTTTATCCTGATAATCCAAAAGCTTACCAAATCACACAATCAGAAGAACCTATTGGTCGTAATGGTTTCTTAGAAATTGAAGTCAATGGTGAAACAAAAAAAATTGGGATTGAAGAAATGCATGTTGAAGAAGATGCGGGTAAAAATACGCATAATCCCAATGGCTATTCTTACGTCGATTTAAACCGTCAAGGAACACCTTTGATTGAAATTGTGTCACGTCCTGATATTAAAACGCCTGAAGAAGCCTACACATATCTTGAAAAATTACGCCAAGTTATCCAATTTACTGGTGTTTCAGATGTGAAGATGGAAGAAGGGTCAATGCGAATTGATGTTAATATTTCAATCAATCCAATTGGTCAACCAGGTTATGGGACAAAGACTGAAATGAAAAATTTAAACTCATTTGAAAATGTTCGTAAAGGACTTGAGTTTGAAGAAAAACGTCAAATGAACCTCTTAATGGCTGGTGGTCTTGTGCAACAAGAAACACGTCGTTTTGATGCACCGACTGGGACAACCATTTTAATGCGTGTCAAAGAAGGGGCTAGCGATTATCGTTATTTCCCAGAACCAGATATTCCACCTATTCATATTAGTGATGACTGGATTCAAGAAGTCAGAGAATCAATTCCTGAAATGCCTGATAAACGTCGTGCGCGTTATGCAAGCGAATTAGGCTTACCTGAATATGATGCTGAAATTTTGACACAAACAAAAGAAATGTCAGATTTCTTTGAAGACACCATTCAATTGGATGCTGATCCTAAATTAGCCGCTAACTGGTTAATGGGTGAAGTGAATGCCTTCATGAATACAAATAAGTTAAACTTACAAGATACTAAATTAACACCAGAAAATCTTGCTGGTATGATTAATTTAATTACTGATGAGACCATTTCAAGTAAGATTGCCAAAAAAGTTTTCCAAGAAATTATCAAAAATGGGAGTGAACCTAAAGCTTGGGTTGAGTCTAAAGGACTTGTGCAATTATCAGATCCAGCTAAATTACAACCTATTATTGATGGTATTTTAGATAACAATGAACAATCAATTGAAGATTTTAAAAATGGTAAAGATCGTGCTGTTGGATTCTTAATCGGACAAATCATGAAACAAACACATGGGCAAGCAAATCCTAATGTGGTTAATCAATTGTTGATGGCTTCATTGAAGCAAAGATAATCTTATTAAAATAAGGTTCATTTGGAGGAACGGAATGAGAAAAAGAGCCAGAATTATTTATAATCCAACATCCGGCCGTGAAGCTTTAAAAAGTGATCTCGTTAGTATTTTAGATATCATTGAAAATGCCGGGTATGAAACAAGTGCTTATGCCACAACAGCCAAAAAACACTCAGCTCGTGATGAAGCAATGAGAGCTGCAAAATCAGGGTTTGAGTTAGTTATTGCTGCTGGTGGAGATGGGACTATTAATGAAGTCGCTAATGGGATTGCTGGACTAAAGCATCGACCTAAAATGGGTGTTATTCCTGCTGGAACGACGAATGATTATGCCCGAGCTTTAAAAATACCTAGGGATGATTCAGTTGCTGCTGCAAAAGTGATTGCTAAAGGTAGCACTATCAAAATGGATGTTGGACAAGCTGGAGAAAAATATTTCATTAATATCGCCGGTGGTGGTTTATTGACGGAATTGACTTATGATGTTCCTTCACAATTTAAATCTCTTTTTGGTTACCTGGCTTATTTAGTTAAGGGTGCCGAAATGTTACCTAGAATGAAGCCAATTGAAATGAACCTCGAATATGATGGGGGAATTTTCAAAGGGAAAGCATCAATGTTCTTACTCGCATTGACGAACTCCGTTGGTGGCTTTGAACAAATCGTACCAGACGCATCACTTGATGACGGTAAGTTTACCTTGCTCGTTGTTAAAGCAAGTAATATCGCCGAAATGTTGCATTTAATGGCACTTGTATTGAATGGTGGCAAGCATATTAATGATAAACGTGTGATTTATGTAAAAACATCAAAATTAATTGCTAAACCAGTCAATAATAAAATGATGATCAATATTGATGGTGAATATGGTGGCGATGCCCCAATGACTTTCAAAAATTTGAAACAACATATCGAAATGTTTGCCAATACGGATGCTTTACCAGATGCTTTAATCACATCAAGTCGGACAGCTGCAGAAATTGAAGCTGAGGAACATTTTGTGCAAGAAGTTGAAGAAATGCATGACGAAGATATTGACGGCAATGGTACAATTAATAAAGTAAGCGATAAATAAGAAATCAAGTAGGATTGAGGTGCTCGGTAAAGACCTCAATCCTGTTTTATTCCTAAAGTTAGAATCTATTGACTTTTAGGGGTTAAACATGGTTGAATAAAGTAAATACGCGGAACATCGAAAGGACAACAATGAAAAAACTACCTCCAGTAATAAAGAACCAAGAATTTGACGCAGAGATTATCGATTTAACTTATCAAGGCATGGGTGTCGCCAAAGTTGATGGCTACCCATTGTTTATTGAAAATGCTTTACCAGGTGAAAAAGTTAGTATTCGTGTGATGAAAGTAAGCAAGAACTTTGGTTTTGCTAAAGTTTTAGCTTTCCGTAACGAAAGCCCAGATCGTGTTGAAACAAAGGGTTCAGCATACACACAAACAGGTATTGCACCTTTACAACATTTAGCATACCCAGCACAATTGAAATTCAAACAAGCACAAGTTCAAGAATTATTGAAAAAAGCACATTTAGATATTGAAGTATCTGATGCTGTTGGGATGGAAGATCCATTCCATTACCGCAATAAAGCACAAGTGCCTGTTCGTGAAATTGCGGGTGAATTAAAGACTGGTTTCTTCAAGAAAAACAGTCATGATTTTATTGCAATTGAAGATTTCTTAATCCAAGATGAAGAAATTGATAAAGCAATCGTTGCTGTACGTGACGTTTTACAACGTTTCCATGTGGAAGCTTATGACGAACGTGCACACAAAGGAATTATTCGTCACATTATGGTTCGCCGTGGTCATTACTCAAAACAAATGATGATTGTCTTAGTAACACGTTCTAAAAAATTACCAATGTTTACTGAAATTACTGCCGCAATCCGTGAAGCATTACCAGATGTGACAACAATCGTTCAAAATACAAACGCTGAAAAAACAAATGTAATTTTAGGTCGCGAAAACAAAGTTCTCTTTGGCCCTGGGTACATTGAGGATCAATTGAATGGGTTAACATTTAGAATTTCACCACATTCTTTCTACCAGATTAACCCCGTTCAAACAGAAAAATTATACGCTGCAGCTTTTGAACGTGCTGGTTTAACAGGTAACGAAACAGTTATCGATGCTTATAGTGGTATTGGTACAATTTCATTATCAATGGCAAAACATGCACGCCAAATTTATGGTGTTGAATTAGTTTCTGAAGCGGTTAAAGATGCGAAAGAAAATGCTAAGATTAATGGTATTGATAATGTTCGTTTCGAAACAGGGATGGCAGAAAACTGGATGGAAAACTGGAGTCATGCTAACTTGAGACCCGACGTTTTAGTAGTCGATCCTCCTCGTAAAGGTTTAGAACCAGCATTCATCGAAAGTACACTTAAGATGCAACCTAAAAAAATCGTTTATATCAGTTGTAACCCATCAACATTGGTTCGTGATATCGAAGGATTTATGGCAGATGGTTATAAAGTAACAAAACCAATCTTACCAGTGGATCAATTCCCACAAACAACACATATTGAAACAGTTACAATTTTAGAAAAATAATCAAAAATTAAGACACTTCAAAGGCGGATGCCAATGGGGTGTCTTTTTTTTGGTTAATTAAGGTTAAAATCGTTTTTTTCTAAATATAATATACCCTAAGGTAAAGAAAATGATCGTGTACCCTAAAGTACCCAACGTTATCTGTAAATTACTTAGCATCGTTAATTTACGATAAACTGGGAAATTAGCATATTGCAAGACAAGGTTGGACATATTTAGGGGATTCCATTTAATAATATTTGAATAGTTACTATATGAATTTAACAAAGCGTTTGAAATATTAGTGCCCATAAAAATAATGACTATATTAACGGTAACGACTACTGAATTATTGTTAATCATACAAGATATCAAAAAAATTAAGCTAATAATTAATAAAGACGTTATTATATCTACTCCGGCCGTCATAAACATGTTCGTTACCAAATTTTGATGATATTGATAAATTGAAAGCCAATCATAATACCCATTTAATGACAGTGCCTTTAGTAGAACCGTTAATAGTATTGCGATTAGATGTAACAAAATATCGTATAAAAATATAATGATGAATTTTGAAAGATAGACGTATAGCTTACTTGGTGATTTATAAAGTAACGTTAATATCGCATTATTTTGAAACTCCATTGAAAAAAGGGTTGAACCAACGATTACCAATATTAATGATATCCACTCACTAGCGCCATAACTGGACATAATTAACCAACGACCACCTTTACTACCAAATGTAACTCCTAAACATATCATTAAAAATAAGATGACTAATGGTGCAAACCATGTCATTTTTTTATGACTAAACTTATAGAATTCTTGGTATAAGCTAAATCTCATTAGAGTTCCTCCTTAACCCGATTACACACGTCTTTTTTTAAATAATTGATAACCTAATATAAGAAAAATAACCGTGTAAGTGACTGTGCCACTAATAATTTGAAGATTCGTCAAATTTGAAAATTTAAAATAACTATTGTCTGATAATTGTCCCATTACATACATCATGTTGAATGGATTCCATTTCATTATGCCAATTGTTCCGGTAAACGACTGCATAATTGCGCTTGAAACCTGTGCACCCAAATAAGCAATCAATAATCCGATACCCACAACGACGGCATTAATCTTAATTAGTGCAATCAATAGGAAAGACAATGAGACAATAAAAATGACCATCAAAAATGTGCCAATAGTATTGACTAGCAAGTTGTTTAATAAAGAGTGTTGATTATGATAAATTGCGAGCCAATTATACCGATTTCCGACTAATAGTGCCTTTATAACAAATGTAAAAATGGTGCCCGTGATTGTTAAAAATCCGCCATATAAAGCAACTATGATGAATTTTGCTAGATAAATAAATTGTTTTTGCGAGTTTTTATAAAATAAATTAATTATCGTATTATTTTGATATTCCATTGCGATGAAAGAGGATCCAATGGCAATTAAGATAATGACAATCCATTGTCCAGTACCAAATCCCATTGTAATAATTGTTCTACCAATATTACTAGCGGCAGTATATAGCATTAATAAAAATAAGATAATTACACCGTAAAATGGAGATTTTTGATGTCTGAATTTATAAAATTCTTGATTTAGACTATTTTTCATCGCTATTCCTCTTTATTTTTTAGTAAGTTAATTACTATTTGTTCGAAGTTATCACTTTTAGGAATTAGTTCTAATAAATGAATATGATTTTCATAAAGTAAATCTTGAACTTGATTGACAGCAGCTTGATCGACTAGTAAGTAGCCCTCTGACAAGTTAACCGATAATTTTTGAGCCTGAATTAATGTGATTGATTTAGGCATATCTTCAGTTAATAGCTGATAGATTTGTTGATTTAATTGCTTAAATTTATTAATCGATTCATTAACAACTAGTTTTCCATTACTAATTAAAACGACATCAGTCATTATTTTTTGTAATTCATTTAATACATGACTTGAAATCAAGAAAGATGACCCTTCGGCCGCATATTTTTTAATAACTTTTCTTACTAGAATGGTTGCTTCAATATCTAATCCATTCATTGGTTCGTCCAAGATAACTAGTTCTGGTCGATTCAATAATGCAATCGCAATTCCTAGTTTTTGCTTCATACCTAATGAATAGCTTTTTGATTTGTTATTGATGTATTTATTCATTTCTAAGAGTGCCACTAAATCGTCCATATCATGCACATCTTTAGCATAAAGTTTTAAATTCTGAGTTCCAGTTAAAAATGGATAAATTGCTGGATGTTCAATTAGAGCACCAACTTTCGCTAATGCCCTATGATTATTTTCGGTAACAACTTGATTATTAACTTTAATCGTTCCAGTGAATTTAGTAAGACCTAGAATCGTCTTCATAATTGTCGTTTTACCAGCACCATTTGGCCCAATTAACCCAACAATGGATCCAGACTTCACTTGGAATGAAACATTGTTAATGATTTTTTTACGTCCTACAAAAACATTAATATCTTTAATAATTAGCATATAATCACCTCAATTTTAATTATAAGAACTATTCAGTTAGCATAAGCCGCTTATGTAGTTAATCGTTTACGTAACTAACATTATTCTTTATTTAAAGCGTTGTCAATT
The DNA here is from genome assembly GCF_054941065.1 of Dellaglioa sp. BT-FLS60. Classification (NCBI taxonomy): domain Bacteria; kingdom Bacillati; phylum Bacillota; class Bacilli; order Lactobacillales; family Lactobacillaceae; genus Dellaglioa; species Dellaglioa sp. BT-FLS60. The sequence continues at coordinate 191,848 of NZ_JBSOLI010000036.1, read as the reverse complement.
GAAATGGCATTATTAAAATAATCCAATGTGTTTACTAAATAAAAAGGATTATCTATTTTTGATGAATTAATTAGTGATAAGATAAATAGCTGCTAATGCACTGTTGACAGCGGATACATTTAGCGATATGCTGTAGTTATTCACAATGTTATTACAATTAAGTAAGCATGTGTGGACTTAAATGACTAATAAATGATTTAATAAGGTGTTATCAGAATTCTGAGCATGACTTATTTGTAGGTGGTAAGCTATACCTAATACAGATAAGTCTATTTTTTTGAGGTGAAAGTGATGGAAATCAAACGTGTTTTAAATAATAATACTGCTATATCCGTCAATCACAGCGGACTAGATGTATTATTAATGGGCGCTGGGATTGCCTTTGGTAAAAAGCAAGGTCAAAATGTTGATATGGATAAAGTTGAAAAAACGTTTATTATTAAAGATAAGGACACGCTTAATAAATTTACAGACCTTGTTATAGATGTTTCTTTGCCGGAAATAATGATGGCTGAGAAGGTTATCAACTTTGCTAAAATTAAGTTAGGTAAAAAATTCAATGAAACAATATATGTTAATTTAACTGATCATATGCACAATTCTATTGAACAATATAAATCAGGGATTATTTTGAAAAATCCTTTAAAATGGGATATTGCACGATTCTATCCAGATGAATATGCAGTTGGTCAAAAAGCAATTAAAGTTATTTCGGATGAATTGAATATTAACTTTGAAGATGATGAGGCTGCTTTTATTGCGTTACATTTTGTGAATGCAGAAATAGAGGGAACCGACGCTGGTAAAAACTTAGCTTATAATGTCACGAAGATTGTCAAAGAGATTGAAGACATTGTGAAAGATTACTTTCATACTGAATTTGATGAATCATCATTGAACTATTATCGTTTTATTACTCACTTGAAGTTCTTTGCGCAGAGACTATTAGCAGGGAAACATTATGACGATGATGAAGATCAGATTCTTCTTGAAACAATAAAGAAACGGTATCAAAAAGCTTATGATTGTACACTTCAGGTTCAAAAGTTTGTTAGCAATAATTATCAATATGAAATAAGTGGAACAGAATTGTTGTATTTAACAGTTCATATCAATAGATTAATAAAAAATTTATAGGGTGTTATTTAAAAAAGCATGACCTAAAAGACAAGCAATATCGTCTTTTTAGGTTATGCTTTTTTTCTATCAAAGGAGAGTATAAAATGAAAAATAAAGATTCAGTAAAAAAAATATACGATGAAGTTGGGCAAGAACAAAATATTAAGTCACTTATCCATTGTATGACGAGATTACGATTTGAATTAAAAGATGAAAGTATTGTGGATGATGAAAAGGTAAAAGAAATACCTGGTGTTATGGGTGTTAATCATCAAAATGGGCAATATCAAGTAATTATCGGAAATGATGTTGGTGATTATTATGATGAAATCATCAAAATGGGGAATATTACTGGAGAGTCATCAAATGAACCAGAGAAAGAAAAAGAAAATTTATTCAATCGCTTTGCTAGTTTTATTTCAGCTTGTATGTCGCCATTGATTCCTGCATTAATTGGTGGTGGGATGATTAAAGTTATTTTAATTTTATTACCATTACTTGGTTGGATGAGTGAAAAAGGGCAATCATACGCAGTACTAACAACATTTGGAGATGCACCATTTTATTTCTTACCTATTATGTTAGCTGTTACTGCAGCTAAATATTTCAAAGTGACACCAATGCTGGCGGTGACAATTGCTGGCATTATGATTCATCCAACGTTTATTGCAATGGTTACTGCTGGTAAAAGTGTACATTTTATGGGTTTACCAGTAACATTAGCAACTTATTCATCATCTGTTATACCTATTTTAATGGTAGTTTGGGCGATGAAATATATTGAAAAAGGTGTGGATAAAGTTTGTCCTGCATCAATGAAAAGTATTTTAAAACCACTTTTAGTTTTATTTATCACAGCAACGTTAGCACTTATTGTTATTGGACCAATTGGGACATATGCGGGTCAATATTTATCAGATATTATTTTATTCATTCAAGCTAAAGCTGGTTGGTTAGCAATGATCGTGATGTCAGCTTTCATGCCTTTAATTGTGATGACTGGGATGCATTGGGCTTTCGCACCATTGTTTCTTAATGCTTCGATTGCGTCACCGGATTCACTTATTTTGCCTGCTATGCTAGCTGCAAATATTGCGCAAGGGGCTGCTTGTTTAGCTGTTGCCATTAAAGCAAAAAATAAAAATACAAAACAAATTGCAAGTGCCGCAAGTATCTCAGCTTTATTAGCTGGTGTTACTGAACCTGCTTTGTATGGGATCACTCTTAAATATAAGAGACCTTTATATGCTTCAATGATTGCAGGAGGTATTACAGGATTATTTATGGGAATTATGCATTTGAAATCATTTGCATTTGCTGTACCGTCAATTATTTCAATGCCTCAATTTGTAAGTAAAACAGATGGTCAAAATATTTATACAGCTGTTATTGTATTAGTTGCGTCATTTATAATTAGTTTTGTTTTGACATACCTTTTTGGAATTGATGAGGGCGAAGTTAAAGTTGCAACTGTTACTGCAGGTACCAACATTAATGCAGAAGAAATTAAGACATTAGAATCGGGTTCAAAAGAGACAAAGAAAATATTTAGTCCAGTTTCTGGGGAAGTTATCACACTAGAAAGCGTGAATGATCCCACATTTTCAGAAAAAATGTTAGGTGACGGTATCGCAATTATTCCAAAAGATGGTAAAATTGTTGCACCTTTCTCTGGGAAAGTTGTAACAGTATTCCCAACCAAACATGCTATTGGATTGAAAAGTGATACAGGAATTGAACTATTAATTCATTTTGGGTTAGATACCGTTAATTTAAAAGGGAAACCATTTACACAACATATTGAAGCTGGTCAACACGTCAAGCAAGGTGAATTACTCATGGAAGCAGATATAAAACAAATTCAAGATGCTGGTTATGATATAACGACCCCAGTGGTTGTAACAAATACGGCAGAATTTGTTGAAATTGTGCCAACGGAAGAGACGGTTGTTACAAAAGATGATATTATTTTATACGTAATCTAAGAGGAGGAAGTCAAATGACAAAATTTCCAAAAGGATTTTTATGGGGTGGCGCAACTGCTGCTAATCAACTTGAAGGTGCCTATAATGAAGGCGGAAAAGGCTTATCAATTCCGGATGCGCTACCAGGTGGGACTGAAAGATTTGATATTATTAATCAACCAGATTTTGATTGGAAAATTGATTCTGAAAAATATACTTATCCAAATCATGCCGGAATTGATTATTACCACCGCTTTCGTGAAGATATTGCCCTTTTTGCAGAAATGGGATTTAAGGCTTATCGTTTTTCAATTGCATGGTCACGAATTTTTCCACAAGGCGATGAATTAAAGCCAAATGAAGAAGGCTTAGAATTTTACGATAAGGTTATTGATGAGTGTCTAAAATATAATATTGAACCCGTTATTACAATTTCACATTATGAATTACCACTTAATCTAGTGACAACTTATGGTGGATGGAAAAATAAAAAATTAATTGAATTTTACGCCAGATTTTCTGAAACAGTTTTAGAACGTTACCATACAAAAGTTAATTATTGGATGACTTTTAATGAAATTAATAGTGCGTTACATTTTCCAGTTATGAGCCAAGGATTAGTGGCAAGTAATGGCGCAAACGATATGCAAAATATTTATCAAGCATGGCATAATCAGTTTGTAGCAGGAGCTATGGCTGTTGAAGCGGGGCACAAATTAGACGCTAACCTACAAATCGGTTGTATGATTTTATACGCGACAACGTACAGTTATAATTCTGATCCTGTTAATCAAATGGCAACGCTTGAACAAAATCAAGAATTTAACCATTTTTGTGGCGATGTTCAAGTTCGTGGTGAATACCCAACATACACAAATCGTTTAATACAAAAATATGGGTTCAAGTTTAGTGATTTAGAGACAACAGCTGAGGAGTTAGCTTTATTAAAAGCCAATCCTGTTGATTATATTGGATTCAGTTATTACATGTCAGCAACTGTTGATGAAACAAATGTGGCAAAAGATAGCGCACAGGGTAACTTAATTGGTGGTGTTAAAAATCCATATTTGAAAGCCAGTGACTGGGGTTGGCAAATTGATCCAACTGGTTTGAGAATTGCGTTGAATGAACTTTACCAACGGTACCAAAAACCATTATTTATAGTTGAAAATGGCTTTGGTGCAAAAGATGAACCAGATGAAAATAAATACGTTGTTGATGATTATCGAATCGATTATTTACGTGCGCATATTGAAGCCATGGCGGATGCCATTAATGATGGGGTTGATTTAATGGGCTATACACCATGGGGATGTATTGATTTAGTCAGTGCATCAACTGGCCAAATGTCTAAACGATATGGATTTATTTATGTTGATTTAGATGATGAAGGCCAAGGGACGTTAGATCGTTTTAAAAAGAAATCATTTAATTGGTATCAAGAAGTTATTCAATCAAATGGAGAAAATCTATAATAATAGCATCGCATTGAAAACGGGTTTGTTTTTAATGCGATTTTTTGGTGCAAACTAGTTGTATCCATTTTAAAAAAGAGTAATATGTGAATTAACTTAAGATGAGGAGGGTTCATTATGGCAAAAGAAACTGAAAATGAGTTACGCGCACGCTTATCAAAAGAGGCGTTTGAAGTAACGCAACATGCTGCAACAGAAGCACCATTTACAGGTAAGTACGATGATTTTTATAAAAAAGGTATTTATGTTGATATTGTCAGTGGTGAAGCACTCTTTAGTTCAGCGGAAAAATATGATGCCGGTTGTGGTTGGCCATCATTTTCTAAGCCCATTCCTGGTTCAAAGATTGCTGAACTGATTGATACAAGTTTACCAGGCCGTCAGCGAACAGAAGTGAGAAGTAATGAAGCTAATTCACATTTGGGCCACGTTTTTGATGATGGTCCTCAAGAACAAGGTGGATTACGTTATTGTATTAATTCAGCTTCACTGAAATTTATCCCTGAAACAGAAATGATAAAAGCAGGTTATAGTGACTTTTTAAACGTTTTATAAAAATAAGCAAAATAAAAACATTCGACTTTTGAGCTGGTCAGGCTCATGTTACTTAAGTCGAATGTTTTTTGTTATTTAATGAATCGGCGTCGTATTGTTTGAATAGCTATTCCAACAAATGCGATACCAATTATTAAAAGTCCCATTTTTCGCGCTCGGCTTGTATTTTGTTCATTAGTTTGAGGTAATGTTGCTTTTGATGTAGTAACATTGTTCTTTTTGTTAACGGTTTCATTTTTTACGTTGTTTGAAATGTTAGGTGTGACGTTGGTGTTAGTTACTTTTGGAGCGATGGTCATGTAAGGTCTAGCAGGAGTAATAGTTACGGGTTTAACAAAAACTATTGGAGTTACAGGGTCCGGAGTTACAGGATCAGGAATAACAGGATCCGGAACAATAGGATCAGGAGTCACAGGGTTCGGAATAATAGGGTCCGGAACAACAGGATCAGGAACAATAGGATCCGGAGTTACAGGGTCTGGAACTACAGGGTCTGGAACTACAGGGTCCGGAGTTACAGGGTCCGGATCTATAGGATCAGGAACAACGGGATCAGGAGTTACAGGGTCCGGAGTCACAGGGTCCGGAGTCACAGGATCAGGAACAACAGGATCCGGAATAATAGGGTCCGGAACAACAGGATCAGGAGTTACAGGGTCCGGAACTATAGGATCTGGGACAACGGGATCAGGAGTTACAGGATCTGGGACTATAGGATCCGGAACAACGGGATCAGGAGTTACAGGGTCCGGAATAACAGGGTCAGGAACAATAGGATCAGGAACAACAGGATCCGGTTCCTTGTAAGTTGATGTACTTTCTTGAAGGTCCCAACGATGTGATTCAGCTCTTATATGAACAGATTTACCAATGATGTTACCATCAAGGTTCTGAATGACTTCAATAGGGGCATATGGAGCTAAGATACTACCTTGGAATGGAGCTGCGATTTTTAGTCCTTCTTTAGAAGGGAGGTCAAGGCTTCTTTCATAGAAGTTCCAAAGTAAATGGTTATCTCCAAAAAATTCAGTTTCTTGGTTATGTCTGAATGAGCCATCAAGGTACTTAAGTTTAATTTGTGAGTTTATGTTATACATAGTTCCGTGACTAGCATTGACGTTAAAAATGATAGTTGCACGATCATTCGCGTTTTTTGATAGTCCAGATATAGTAAGAGGTGTATCCATTGCTAGAACATCAGGTTCTAAATTAATAATAATCTGATGTTGAGGGTTAGGTGTCAGTGTAGAAATGTCAATCTCACGTGAATTTCGATCGGCAAAGTCTGAGTTTTGGTATGATTTATGTGGTGTAAGTGATGCTAATGTACGGTTTGTGGCTTTAAGTGCATCGAATTCTTTATCAAAGTCGATATAGGGTGATAATCCTGGTTTATCTTGGAAAATTTGATCTAAAGTTAAATGATCCAGATAAGTTCCGTTCACTTTTGGACGATTTGGTTCAGTGATGTCAAGGTCGTTGTCAATTCCAAAGACGGCTTTATTACTTCGCGTATCCGTTTTTGTTACAAAAGAACTGCCTAAAATATTTTTCACATTTTTAATGTATGAAATATCTTTAACTAATGACTGATCAACAATTTTAGAGCCAAAATCAGTATTTCCAACAAGTGTTTCAACGGCAATATTACCACTCGTATGTGTGTCTAATATTGCTTCACGAGTAAAAATGTGGAAAGCAGAAGCAAGTTTAAGCGGTGTGTTAATGTTAGCAACATCATCATAAACAGATCCACTTGCTTGGATGCTTGTAGCTGCATCTGTTGCCTTAATACTAGAATCAGAAGACTTTTCAACGAGTTCTGTCTTGATCTCTGCAGTGCCATTCATAGTGGATGCAGAGATTGCACCAATACTATGTATACCCGTTAAGAATGTGAAAAGACCAACTGTTAAAAATGTAGTCCTAGTGAGTAGCTTACGGCGAATGTGATTCTTACCATCGTAGAATTTTACTTTGTTTGTCATGATGAGCATCTCCTTTTATTATTTATTTACTATCTTAACTATAACAAAAAAATAATGAAAAGGAAAGCAATAAGAATAAATGTTTTAAAAAAAGGCTGGCCTTTAACGTCAAATACCGTTAAAAGTCAGCCTTTCTGAAATTATAATTAAATTTTTTTATGGATAAAATAAACCGGAATTCCAATGGCTGTTATCAATAAACCGACAAGTGCTAAAGTGGTTTGTGTCAGTAAGGTAGTCACTAAAATGAAGAGACCGCCAATAATGGCAATAATTGGAATGATTGGATATAGGGGTACTTTATAAGGCCTTTTTAGGGCAGGTTCTCGTTTTCTTAAAATGAATAACGCAATAAAAACAAGCACGTTGAAAATCCAAATGACAAAAATTAACATATCCGTTAATAAATCAAAACTCCCTAAGAACATCATAAGAATGGCAATCGTAATTTGTAAAAGACCTGCTACATAAGGTACTTTTGTATGAGGGGATAAGCGTTTTAGCCAATTACTGAATGGTAATTGATTTTCTAATGCCATTGCATAAGGAACGCGCATACCAGTTAGTGTATAGCCGTTAATGGCACCATAGACGGAAACTAAGATGCCGATTGTGACGAATTTGCCACCAAATTGACCGAATAATTGTTGAGAAGCATCGGAAGCAGCATTTAAATTACCAGCTAATCCAGAAATGGGTAGTGCTTTAAGGAAGACAAAATTAATCAGTGTATAGATAATGGTAATGAAGAATAGTCCAGAAATAATTGCTTTTGGTAAATCTCGTTCTGGATGATGCATTTCACCAGCGATGTTTCCGACACCAATCCAACCATCATAAGCGAACATTGTTGCAAGTAGGCCACCACTTAAAGCAGTAACGAATGAATGGTGTGCGCCAGCTGTTAATGGAATTAAATGAAATGAAACATGTTCAGGTGTGAAAATTCCCCAAACAACGATGACGATAATGGGTAATAATTTTAAAATTAATGAAATTGATTGAAAGGCACCACCAACTTTTGCCCCTAAGAAATTAATTAACGTGATGCTAACGCCACTAATTAAAGCAATTGGAATAATTAGGTGAGCATCAAGATGAAAGAGGTTGGTAAATTGGGTCCCAAAAATAATGGAAAGGGCTGCAATATTTGCTGGATAATAAATAATTGTTTGCGCCCAACCAAGTAAAAATGCTGGGAAACGACCATAAGTATATTCGATATATTTAATTGCGCCACCTGTTTCAGGAATGGCAGCTGCAAGTTCTGCAGCGGTTAGTCCAGCACAAATTGTCAGGAATCCACCAAGTAACCAGACGAATAACGTGAGGTTAGCGGACTGCGTTTGTTGTGTGACACTTGAAACTTTGAAAAAAACACCTCCGCCAATAACGGTGCCCATAACAGTTGAAAGGGCAGCAAAAAAGCCAATATCTCGTTTTAGGTGATCATTACTCATGGAAAAATCCTCGTTTCTATTTTGAAATATGTATCTCATTATTTTAGACTATTTAATCCCGTAATGAAACAAAAAATGAAGAAGAAAACCAACAAAAATCTGTTAATCTTCATCTTCACTTTCGTCTTCTGTACGCTCTTTAATGAGTGCTAATTTAATGGGATAAGTGCGATTATCTGCTTCATCGAATAAACTAATAGGTCCTTTATCATTTGCATCAATTCTTAGATGAAAACCATATTCGTCTAAGAAACTAAGCTCACGTTCATCTAAATGCTCAACTTTACCATTGAGTATACGTTCATCAATTTGAATGGTAAGATCTGATGAAATGTCTAGATTATGGTGACGGTGACTAAGTTCATCATAGAATAACCAATGTCCAGCATAAAGAGTAGGTAGAGAAACCTTAGTTTTAGGTGCGGTGATTGACTTGATATCTTTCGTTAATCCAATAAAAAATGATGCACCTATTAGTGCAAAACTACGTTTCTTCACGGCTATCCCTCCTGTTAGAACTGCTTTATTTAAATATAGCACTTTTAACGAACAACGCGGAATAAATTGCCCAAAATATATATAAATTTAATCTATCGTCACGAAATTGAAATAAAAGGATTGTTATGAAAACGGTTCAATTATTGGTACAATGAATTTAATAATAAAACGGAGGCTGTAAATATGATTAAATTAGGTATCATTGGAACTAACTGGATTACTGGTCAATTTGTTGACGCAGCGCATGAATCAAAAGAATTTAAATTGATTAGTGTCTATTCAAGGTCAGAAGCAAAAGCCAAAGAGTTTGGTAAAAAATATGGAGCAAGCAATTTTTACGATAATATGACAGAATTTTTTGCATCAGATACATTTGAAGCCGTTTATATTGCATCGCCCAATAGTTTACATTTTGAACAAATAAAATTAGCTATTGAAGCAGGGAAAAAAGTCATTGCCGAAAAGCCAATGGTATCGAACCCGACAGAAATGAGTGAAATTCAAGCCGTTTTAGAGGCTCATCCTGAAAGTCAATTATTCGAAGCAGCTCGTCAAATTCATCAAGCTAATTTCAAAATAATTGAACAAAAGGTAGCTGATATGGCAACTATTCAGGGGGCAACCTTAACTTATATGAAATACTCGTCACGCTATGATGCCATTTTGGCTGGTGAAGAACCTAATATTTTCTCACCAAAATTCTCGGGTGGGGCCTTACAAGATCTAGGTGTCTACGTAGTTTATGATGCTGTTTCTTGGTTTGGTACACCACTTGAGGTACAATATAAGCCAACGCTACTACCAACTGGTGTTGATGGTAAAGGTGTTGCAATTTTAACTTACAAAGATTTCAGTGTGACATTGAACATTGGCAAAACCGCTAATTCATATTTAACAAGCGAAATTTATGGTCTAAAAGAAACAATTGTGATGGATAATGCTGCTGAATTAAACGAAGTCACTTATCGAGACGGTTCTGACAAAGAAGAAATGCTGAGCCAATTTCCCGCTAAAAATCCGATGTTGGCTGAAGTTATTGATTTTGCGCAAGTGATTAACCAACCGAATGATGAAATCAATCAAGCCAATTACAAAAAATGGCAAGAACTTAGTGTGACGGTTAACAAAGTCTTGTTTGATTTAAGGCAAAGCGCTGGAATTAAATTTCCAGCTGATGATAAATAAGCATGACTGAGATAAGTTTTCGCGAATCAATGGAAGCTTATTTTTTATATGCTATACTTAACTATTAAAACTAATCCTATGAAGTTAAAAGAAAGAGACTAAAATGAATCCAAAATTTGATGCATATTTTAAAGAACAAGGTTTTGAAACACAGTCACCTATTCAAGAAGCGGTCTATGAACCATTAAAATCCGGTGAAAATGTCCTTGGATTAGCGCCAACTGGTTCAGGTAAAACGTTAGCATTCAGTTTACCATTGCTTGAAAGATTAATACCAAAAGACGGGATTCAATTACTCATTATTGCACCATCACAAGAGTTAGCAATGCAATTAGCTGGCGTTATTCGTCCTTGGGCTAAGGAACTTGATTTAAAAGTTCAAGCAATCATTGGTGGCGCAAATATGAAACGCCAAATTGAGAATTTGAAGAAAAAGCCTGAGATTATTGTTGGAACACCAGGTCGTTTAATGAATTTGGCTGAAGATAAAAAAATTAAATTACACAAAGTTAAATCTGTTGTGATTGATGAAGCAGACGATTTATTGACGGATGAAACCCTGACAACTTGTCGTGACTTGATTAGCCAAGCGCCTGCAGGTATCCAATTAAGTTTCTTTTCGGCAACGGAAACAGCTATTTTAGATGATTTGAAAAAATGGTTTGGTGTCGATGTTGTCACTTACGATGTCCGGGATATTGATCAAACACAAGGTGTTGTTCATCATTATTCTATTGAAACGCCAACACGTAAACGCCAATCAACCTTGCGCCGCTTAGCCAATGTTGAAGACTTCTACGCATTAGTTTTCTTCAATCAATTATCGTCGTTACAAGACATGGCTCAAAAATTAAAATATGACCATGTACCAGTTGCTGTTTTGGATAGTGAACAACGCCAAGTCAATCGCGCTAATGCCTTATCGCAACTCCACAAGCATGAGATTAAATTACTATTAACAACAGATGTTGCTGCTCGAGGTTTAGATATTCCAATGTTACCAGCAGTTGTGAACTATGATATGCCTAAAGATACAACTTCGTATATTCATCGTGTGGGCCGTACTGGACGTATGGGTGCCGAGGGAATGGTGATTAACCTTGGGAATGAACACGATTTACGTACATTAAAACAAGATTTGAAAAATACACCATTTGAGATTGAAAAAGGTTACTTATATGATGGCGCAATTGTGACGGAACGACCAGAACGTGTGGCTGAACCTAAAGTCAAGAAACCTAAGCAAGTTGAAGCAAAAGCTAAAACGGGTGATGGGCAAAAACAATCTGATGAACCTATCAAGAAACCACATCGTAAAGTTCGTTTAAGAAATCAAAAAAATAAAGGTAAAAGACGTAAACCTAAAGCAGAACATTTCGATTAATCATAGCAATCATCCAATTATTATTGGGTGATTTTTTTATTAAGGAACTCTGTAAGCGATTGCAATGCAGCGGTAATCGTGCTATATTTAAAGAGGTTAATCTATATAGATAAGGGAGTTGAATGTGTCTATGGCAAACGTTCGGTTAGACGAGACTCATTTTGAAGATTACTTTGATTTATCGATTTATGCGTTTAACAAAAAGGTAACGCCTCAAAGAAAACAATTTTTTCGAAAATTGTATGAGCATTCAGTAAATTGGGGCTCAGTTGAGGCAGGTCGAGTTGTTAGTGGTGTGATTAATACACCGTTCATGACACATTTTCATGGAACTCACTTTAAAATGGGTGGAATCGGTTATGTTGCAAGTTATCCAGAATTTGCTGGTCAGGGTAGTATTGGACAGCTAATGAATTTGGCCTTGAATGACATGTATGCTGACGGAATGACCTTATCATATTTAGCACCGTTTTCATATCCGTTTTATCGTAAATTTGGTTATGAAGCGACATTTGATCAGACCATCTATCGGATGAATGCGAAGTCGCTACCTCGATTAAAAGTGAACCCAATTGGGCATATTGAAAGGCGACGTTATTCGGAAGTAAAAGATGAATTGAAGACTTTGTATCAGAATAATCAATTGTCACAACAAGGTGGTATCGAAAGAGCCGACTGGTGGCTAACGTATTCAGCCGAGAAACATCCTGGCTGGGAGACGGCCATCTACTATAACGAAGCAGATGAGGCACAAGGCTACCTGGTTTATCAAAGAGAAGCTGATGAATTTAAAATTGTGGAGTGGGTCTATCAAACCAGTGAGAGCTGGCTTCAATTACAGAATTTTGTGATTAAACATCAGTCTGCATACGAATGGTTTAGTTATGCAAGTCCAATTGGACAGCCATTCCCAGATCTGTTAGCAAACCCTCAAGTTGAAATTAAAACAAAGCCTTATATGATGGCACGAATTGTAAATGTAGCTGATTTTCTTACGCGTTACCCTTATCAACACGACTTTGAAGCAGTTGTGATTCAAGTCAAAGATACGAATATTGCTGCCAATGATGGGCAATGGCAAGTTAGCCGAGTAGCTGGGCAGACCTCAGTTGAAAAAGTTAGGGATCGAGCACCAACACTATCAATTGATATTCAAAATTTAACCCGAAGTATGATGGGCTATCGAACACTCAAACAAATGGAAAAATTTGGTTTCGTGTCTGGTGATATTATGGCATTTGATCGCGCATTAATTAAAGAACAACCAATATTAAGTGATTACTTTTAAGGAGAGAAATAAGATGGAATATGAAAAAATGAGTCAGTTCCCAACCGATTTTTTATGGGGTGCTTCTTCAGCAGCTTATCAAATCGAAGGTGCTTATAGAGAAGACGGTAAAGGTCTTTCAGTTTGGGATAAATTTGTCCGAATTCCTGGGAAAACATTTAAAGGAACAAATGGTGATGTTGCAGTTGATCATTATCATCGTTATAAAGAAGACGTTGCGTTAATGAAAGAACAAGGATTGAAAGCTTATCGTTTTTCAATCGCTTGGACACGGATTTATCCTGAAGGTAAAGGGCAAGTAAATCAAAAAGGAATTGATTTTTACAATCGTTTAATTGACGAATTAGTTGCTAATGGCATTGAACCAGTTGTCACACTTTACCATTGGGATTTGCCTCAAGCATTGCAAGATGAATATGGTGGTTGGGAATCTCGTGAAATTATTACTGATTTTACTAACTATGCTAAGGCTTGTTTTGATGCTTTTGGTGACCGTGTTAAATATTGGGTCTCATTGAATGAACAAAATGTGTTTATTTCTCATGGTTACCAAATGGAAAGTCATCCACCTGCAGTTAATGATGAAAAACGGATGTATGCTGCAAATCACATTGCTAATTTAGCCAATGCTTCAGCAATTAAGGCATTCCATGATGGTCATTATCAAGGTGGTATTGGACCAAGTTTTGCTTATAGCCCGGGTTATGCTGTTAATGGAGATCCTAAAAATCAAGTTGCAGCGACTAACTATGAAGACTATGCTGCTCATTTTTGGATGGATGTTTATGTTTACGGACGTTATCCAAAGATGATTTTCAAATGGCTAACTGAGCGTGGAACAGCCCCTGTTGTGACGGATGAAGATCAAGCCCTTTTAATTGCAGGAAAACCTGATTTTATGGGACTTAATTATTATCAGACGCAAACAATTGCTGCTAACCCATTAGTAGGTGGTGTGGGACTTGCTGCTGAAAATAATACAGGTAAAAAAGGAACTAGTTCTGAAAGTGGTGTGCCAGGGATGTTCAAGACCACTAATAATGAGTTCTTAAAACAAACTGATTGGGATTGGAATATTGATCCTGAAGGTTTAAGAATTGCGTTAAGACGAATTGATAGTCGCTATGACTTACCCGTTTTAATTACTGAGAATGGTCTTGGTGCATATGATAAATTAGAAGAAGGCAATATCATTCATGATGATTACCGCATTTACTTTATCAATGAACATATTAAAGCTATTCAAGAAGCGATTACAGATGGTGTCAAAGTAATAGGCTATACAACTTGGAGTTTTACTGATTTATTGAGTTGGTCTAATGGGTATCAAAAACGTTATGGCTTTGTCTATGTTGACCGTGACGAAGACAGTGCCAAAGAATTAAAACGTTATAAGAAAGACTCGTTCTACTGGTATCAAAAGATTATTAAAGAAAATGGCAGTAACCTGTAAAAAATCTAAATAATTATTGATTGCGCTTACATGGGGTGGTACACTAGTAAGTGAAATGAGTGTTACTGATTCGATCAGGCATGACCTATTGATAGAGATGTGTAAATGTCTGTATTTATGGGTCTTTTTTTATGGAAAGGGGTCGGTTTGATGTGAAGTTTGTTAAAAATTTTAATAATAATGCAGCTTTAGTTGAATCATCCGATAACGTTGAGTGGGTCGTTATTGGTAATGGTATTGGATTCGGTTATCATTCCGGAGATAGCATCGATGAAGACCGTATTGACCGTCGGTTCAAGGCCGAAGAAGATTCAGATACAATGAAACTCATATCAGGATTTGATGCACAAATTTTAGATATTGCTACCGCTCTCGTTAAAGTGATTGAACCATTAATTGAAGCTAAATTTGATGATGTTCAATTTTTAGTTTTGGTGGATCATTTGCAATATTCATTAAAGAAGAATAGTGAAGAAATGTTTTTAAATGATCGTTCAGTTCATTGGGAAATTAAAAAGTTATTTCCAGTTGAATTTCACGCAGCCGAGGTTGGTATTCGTGAGATTGAATCAGAATTTAATGTTACGGTTCAAAAAAACGAACTTATTTTGCTAACCTATCATTTGATTAACGTCAAAGAAGGTGGGCATGCTGTTCAAGATTCAATGAAAATGTCTGAACTTATTTCAGGAATTATTAATATTATTCAATTAGATACTGGTATTATTCTCGATGAAAAAACATTTAATTATAGTCGATTTGTGTCACATTTGCGTTATTTATTCATTAGACATTTTAATAATACTGAGATTGATCGTGCGGAACTTGATCCTGAGTTACTTGCAATGATGATTAGTCGTTATCCACAAGTTTACGAAACAGTGGAAAAAATTGTGCATTATATTAGAGAACGTGCCAATTGGGATTTACAAGCTGATGAGCAAGTATATTTAGTACTACATATTTGGCGAGTCACCCACAGGCAAGAAGATAATTAAATAAATTGATAATAAGGTGTGTTATTGCCATTTATAAGCAAGCATAAACCCAGTTATCCATTTTGAACTCAATTTTTTTTGAGTTGGAATGGATAACTGGGTTTTCATTTATAAAAAATAAAAGGAGTGATTGTGATGAGTTACGATAAATTAGCTAAAGACATTTTAAAAAACGTGGGTGGAGAAGCTAACGTTAATAGTGTCGTTCATTGTACAACACGTTTAAGATTTAAATTAAAAGATGAAGGTAAGGCCAACACAGACGTTTTAAAAGATATGGATGGCGTAGTGACGGTTGTTAAAAGTGGTGGACAATACCAAGTAGTTGTAGGGAATCAAGTGCCAGAAGTTTATGACGAACTCATTAAAGGTAGTGGCCTTGACGGAGACGGGATTGTACCAGATAATGATGGCGAAAAAATGAAACCACTTGATGCATTTATTGATATGATTTCAGGAATCTTCGCACCAACTTTAGGGGTTTTAGCTGCAACAGGTATGATTAAAGGATTCGTAGCGTTATTTGTTGCATTTAATTGGATTGCAACAACTTCAGGAACCTATATTATTTTAAATGCTTTAGGTGACTCTTTCTTCTACTTCTTCCCAGTTATATTGGCTTATAGCGCAAGTAAGAAATTTCACGTTAATCCATTATTAGCGATGGTCATTGGGGCGACGTTAGTTTACCCAACTATTGTGGCGCAGGTACCAGCAACACTGGCTGCCTCAGGTGGTAAAGTACTCTACACGCTATTCTCAGGTACAATTTTTGAATCACCTATTTATATGACATTCTTGGGCATTCCAGTTATTATGATGAGTTATGCATCATCTGTCGTTCCAATCATTGTGTCAATTTGGTTTGCATCGAAAGTAGAACCATTTTTCAAAAAGGTCGTTCCGGAAGTGGTACGAACATTCTTAGTACCAATGTTGACAGCTCTTGTTGTCGTTCCTGTGACATTCTTATTCATCGGTCCTTTATCAACTTGGGCTAGTGATCTTGTGGCTACAGGATTTTCAGTTGTCTATTCATTCAGTCCAATTGCCGCTGGAGCAGTACTTGGTGGTTTGTGGCAGGTACTTGTTATTTTTGGGTTACATTGGGGACTTATCCCACTTGCAATTCTTAATATATCGACAAAAGGTTCAGATCCCATTCTTGCACTTATGCTTGGAACAACATTTGCGCAAATTGGGTCAGTTTTAGCTATTACAATTAAAACAAAAAATAAAAAATTAAAGGGTCTTGGCTATTCTTCGTTTATTTCAGGAATTTTTGGTGTAACAGAACCAGCAATTTATGGGATTACGTTACCTCGTAAAAAACCATTTATCATTACCTGTATTTCAGCCGCTATTGGCGGGATGATTCTAGGTGTATTTGGAACAAAAAGCTACATGATGGGTGGATTAGGAATTTTCTCAATTCCAAGTTATTTGAATCCTAAAACGGGTATCGATATGTCATTCTACGCTGTTATGATTGCGATGGTTGTTTCGTTCGTATTGGCATATGTTTTAACATTGATGTTTGGGTTAACAAAAGCAGATCAAGAAGTCCCAGTCGCTGCTGAAGCAACAACGACAACTACAAAAGTAGCACCTGTTCAATCAGAGGCAGTTAAAGAAGAGGTTCTTGTTAGTCCACTTAAAGGGCAAGTTTTACCATTGTCAGAGGTTAAAGATCCTGTTTTTAATTCCGGCGCAATGGGTAAAGGTATCGCAATTTTACCTGAAATTGGGCAATTATACGCACCGGCTGATGGAAAAATATCATTAGTTTTCCCAACGGGACATGCAATTGGTATGAAGACGGCTAGCGGTGCTGAAATATTGATGCATATCGGAATGGATACTGTTGAATTGGAAGGTAAATTTTTTGAAATTCAAACTGAAATGGATAAAGTTGTTAAAAAAGGTGATTTGCTACTGAAATTTGATATTGAAGCTATTAAAAAGGCTGGGTATGAAATTATTACGCCAATTATTGTGACAAATACACCAAGATACAAAGAAATTAGTGATCTTGCTAAAGAACAATCAGATGTAATTGTTGGTGATGACTTATTGGACTTAGAAGTTACTATAGGAGGTAAATAATAATGATGAAATCAAATTTTCCAGATAATTTTTTATGGGGTGGTGCCACGGCTGCCAATCAAATTGAAGGTGCGTATGATGTTGATGGTAAAGGATTATCATTAGTTGATATCTTACCAGATGCACATCATGGTCGCTGGGATTATTTATTTAATGTAAAAGAAGCTATGAAAATGAAAGAAGCGTTCTACCCTAGTCATGAATCAGTTGATTTTTATCATCATTATGAAGAAGATTTACGATTGATGGCAGAAATGGGATTTAAGACATTTAGATTATCGATAAGTTGGCCACGTATTTTTCCACAAGGTGATGAAAAAGAACCAAATGAAAAAGGGTTACAATTTTATGATAAGGTGATAGATTTTTGTAATGAATTAGGAATGGAGCCGTTGGTTACAATCAATCATTTTGATACGCCACTAGGTATGTTGAAAAAAATGAATGGTTGGGCTGACCGCCGAATGATTGATAATTATTTAACTTTTTCACGTGTCTTATTCATGCGTTACAAAAATAAAGTTAAGTATTGGTTAACGTTTAACGAAATAAATATGATTTTGCATATTCCACTATTGGGTGGTGGGTTGGATCTCGAAGGTGTTGATAACCCTGATCAAATTAAATATCAAGCAGCACATCATCAATTAGTTGCTTCGGCACTTGCAACAAAGTTAGCTCACCAAATCAATCCTGATTTTAAAATTGGCTGTATGTTAGCGGCTGGAGTTACTTATCCCAATACGCCCAATCCAAAAGATGTTTTCGAAGCGATGACAAAAGATCGCGAAGGTTATTTCTTTATTGATGTGCAATCACGTGGCTACTATCCAAGTTATTCAGCAAGATTATTTAAAGAGTTAGGCGTGAAAATTAAAATGGCTGAAACTGATGAAAAAGAGTTGCTTGAGAATACGGTTGATTTCATTTCGTTTAGTTACTATTCATCACGTTTGGCTAGTGCTGATCCTGAGATGACTGATAAGACGGCAGCTAATGTCTTTGAAAGTCTAAAAAATCCTTACTTAAAAACGAGTGAATGGGGATGGCAAACAGATGGGCTTGGGTTGAGAACGACGATGAATCAAGTTTATGATCGCTATCAAAAACCTTTATTTGTTGTTGAAAATGGATTGGGTGCAAAAGATGTTGTGGAAGATGGAGATAAAATTCATGATGATTATCGTATTTCTTATCTCAATGAAAACATTCAAGCAATGGGGGAAGCCATTGCGGATGGAGTTCCTTGTCTAGGCTATACTTCATGGGGATGCATTGATTTAATTAGTGCCGGATCTGGTGAAATGGCCAAACGTTATGGCTATGTTTATGTTGATCGTGATAATAATGGTAATGGAACGTTAAAACGTTTAAGAAAAGATTCGTTCTATTGGTATCAAAATGTCATTGAGACAAATGGTGCCGAATTATAAATTAAATGAAAAGATTAAATGTGATAGAAAAGCATTTAATCTTTTTTTGTTCAATGGTGTGGTGATTTTCACAGCTGTTAGGGGAAAATAATTGTATAGTATTAAATGATATGTGAGTTTTAGTGAGAACTTAAAAGGGTTGATACTGAAATAAAAATAAGCCACAACTATCGTTTAAGAGAGTTGTGGCTTACGTTGTTATGTCCCTGATCGACGTATTGACCATATGATGACCGATTAACAACCAAATTATAAAAAAATAGAAAGCATTGGTATAAAAGTAATTATTTAAAAAGTAGAGTAATAAACCGATAGATAAGTACTGAATATTTAACCACATAGTGACCACATTTTTATGGATTAACCACACAAAAACCACACCTATTTTTAAAGCTTATTTAGTACGTCCATAGCCTTGTTATTTTCTTGTTCACGACTAGTTTTAAGTAAATGAGTGTAGATGTTATACGTTACACTTATATTGGCATGTCCTAGACGTTCAGAAATATAATTAATAGAAACATCTTGAGCTATTAACATTGAAGCGTGAGTATGACGTAGACCATGAAAAGTGATTTTGTTTTTAGCATTAATTTCTGAAAGGAGATTTCTAAGCACCTTGTTCACAGCATTATCGCTTGGTATTTCATGACGCTTTGTGATAAATACAAAGTTGAATTTATTGTTAAAATTTTGTTTTAAAAATTCATTTTCTTGGTCTGCTTTTAGATTTTTTAACATAGTTATCAAAGTATCATTAATTGAAATAGTGCGGACAGATGAAGTAGTTTTAGTTTTTTTAAATCCAGTTCTGTGTATATAATCATACGCTTTATCAATTTGAACAGTTCGTTTGACTAGGTCCACACAGTCCCAAGTTAAGCCAGTTACTTCTCCATAACGACAGCCAGTTAATAGTCCGAAAAGTATCTCAAGACGTGTAATCGTCAAGAATGAGCCGGTATCAATACATAGCTTCTTAAGTTTTTCAGCTTCATCATATTCAATAAATTTAAGGCTATTATCTTTGGATTCTTTCCCACTTATTAAAGCACCAAATGTAAAATCACGTGTAACGATGCCATCATTCATAGCGTAACGAACAGCATTCTTAAAATAGTTATTAAGATGACTGGTGCTGGCTTTGGCATGTGTTAGTGCGTATGCATCGAGTAGGCGTTGATAGTCATATGTTTTTATACTCTTTAGTTTTTTATCTCCAAAAGTATTTTCAACTAATCTGATAGCTGATCTATATTTAGACTCTGTAGTTTGGTGTAGTCGACCAATTTTATACGTTTCAGCCCACGTTTTAAAATATTCGGCGAATGAGATATCGGATAGTTCTGACAACGTACCATCTTTTTTCTTCAACTCTAATTCTAACGCAGCGTCTTGTGCGTCTTTTCTTCGCTTGAATCCACCTTTAGATTTACTGTGTTTAGAATCCATCCATACACGGTAGGTCCATAGGTTATTTCGCTTAAATATTTGAGCCATTATAGACACCTCCTTTAAAAAGAAAACGTACGTTCTTTTTGTTCGTAAAATAAAAGCCCTGAGTAGGGCAATCTTATCTATATAAATTTATAGTTTAATATCAAAAGATTTTCCACAATGCATGCAGAGTGCTTGATATTTATTTCCAGGTTTTCCTGCAAATCCAGCAATAGCACCAATACTACCAGGCGTTAGTATAGCACCGCCAACTGCTTTACCAAGCGAGAATGCTTTTTTCTTATTATCTAAAACTTGAATATCAGTAGATTTACATTTAGGGCAATGAGGAGCGCTAGATGCATATTTTTTTTCTTTCACTTCGTTAGCATAAGCAACATCATTTTTGTGATCCATCATTTTATTTACGGTATTTAATCGTTTGTAAGAACCATCTAATTTTTCGTATTTTTCCACTAAATTATTATATTTAGTTTCAGTTGCTTGATATTTAGTAACGTTTTCTAAAATCTTATTAGTAGTAACGGCTAATTGTTCATTTTTTTATTAATTTCAATGTTTAAATCGGTAAGTTGTTGATCTAACTCGAAGTTTGATTGTTCTTTAATGGAAAGTTTGATATTTGTTTGTACCTTTAGTAGGGCATTTTCTTTTTCAAGTTCGCTAATTTTGTTTTTGAATTCAGTTGATTTAAACACATCTGATAATGTCATAATTACTCCTTCAAAGTTTTTATTAATGAATTTAATGTTTGACCCATTTCATAGCTTTGTAATTTAACACTTCAGAACGAGCAACCACTCTATCACCAGCTATTATTTCCATGTAAGGGAAGTCAGGCATACCATCTTTATCAATTGAAAATTCACTACATGATGCTTTTAACAGTCCCCAGTATCTTGATAATTCACTTTTGTTCGCACTAAGTAAGTCTGCTGTACAGTGTAGTTCAGTATTCTTCGTTTTTGCATCGACAGTTATAGATATCGCATATGGCCAGTAGTCTCTATCAAAGTTTTCTTTGAATCCTTTATTAGCCATTTTTTGATATTTGTTAACTGATTTGTGTTTCTTTTTACTTTTATGTTTAGTTTTGGATTCAGTATTTTTCTTAGATTCATTTTTAGCTTTTGCTTTGGATTCAGCTTTTTTCTTAGATTCATTTTTAGCTTTTGCTTCAGATTCAGCTTTTTTCTTAGCTTCGTTTTTAGCTTTTATTTTGGATTCAGATTCGGCTTTTTTCTTAGATTCAGCTTTTATTTTTGCTTTTTCTTTAGCATCACTTTTCAGCTTAGCTTCATGTTTTGCTTTTGACTCTTCTTTAGTTTTAGCTTCGATTTTTTTCTTAGATTCACTTTTAGCCTTTTTCTTAGATTCAGATTCGGCTTTTTTCTTTGATTCGGACTCAGCTTTAGCTTTTTTCTTAGATTCAACGTTAGCTTTTGATTCAGATTCTTTTTTTGACGAACTTTTTTTAACACTTTCTGCATGATGTTGAGCAACGCTTGGGTCGACTTTTCCAGTTATTGTTACTCCTATAAATGAAACAATAAATATGATTGCCGCGATCCAAACGCGGTTTTTGATTTTGGCGTATATTTCTGGATTTTTCTTTTTTGTTCGGAACCTTTTAATAACGTAATAAATGATAAAGCCTAATGAAATTAATAATAGTAGCACAAAGAACGAGTCCATAAATTTATTCCTCCAAAGTTTGTGTTAGTTTTAATTACTTTTTGCGTTAAATCCGTAAGTTTCCCCAACCTCACGCAAGTATTCGACGTTTACTCCTAAATCATCGGCAACCTCAAAATCGTTAACATGTTTGTTAGCGAATGTTTGAAGAGCAATCTCTGGCACATGATTCTTCATGCCCCAAACTCTAGCTTTTCGTTCCTGTTTTTTATTGTTCATCGAATCAGTAGTTGTTATGTTGCCGACGGTTGTTTCATAATGACCAAGTTCTTCGTATAACCACTGTAATTTCTCTTCACTTGATAATTTACAATCAAGTAGAATGCGGTCTCCGACAATCAATCCACGAATACCAGTAGGCATTTCAACGTATTTTAATGACAGGTTAGGGTAGCTAGACATAATCTTTTCGATTTCATTCATACATAACTAGTCCTTTTTTTGTTGATTTTTTTTATCCCTATCTTTGATGTATTCCTGCTTTTGAAATTCAATAAATTTATTGATTTCTTCTATTTGTTGTTCCGTTAAATTGTCATCCATATGAGCAGCGACTAACAAATCATCATGTGGTCCATCAACTCTTCCAAGTAGGTAATCAGTTGAGACGTTAAAACACGTTGCTATTTTGCTTAGTTCTTCTGTCGAAATGTTCCGAGTACCATTTTCTATTTTATTCATAGTAGATTTTTCAATTCCAATCTTTCTACCTAATTCTACTTGACTCCAGTTATTTTTTTCACGAAGATTAATGATTCGCTCAATAGTTGTTTTATCAGACATAGCGGCTCCTTTCAGTTGCTTATTACGCAACTAATAATAACATTGTTGCGAATAAAGTTATTAAAAGTTGCGAATAAAGTTACTTTTTTGTTGACGTATCGATTTTAGTAACGTAATATGTAGATATGGAGTTGCGAAAATCGATACGGAGGTGAATGAGTATGTATCAAGTAAATTTAGAATTAATTAAATCTAAGAGAGAAGCGAAAGGGTATTCTTTTCAAAAAATGGCTGATTTAATGGGCTTCAAAGATAAAGCTAAATATTATAGAAGAGAAACTGGAGAATATAGTTTTAAGTCTGAAGAATTACCGGTCTTGGCTAACGTGTTAGGTATTACTTTGAAAAAAATTTTTATCTTTGAAGTATCGAAAAACGCATAGCATACAAAAAATTTAAAGGAGGTAACAATATGAAGGATGAAACTATATGGCATTTGGTCGGAGCAGTACTTAGTTTACTTACATCAGTAGTGACTGTATTCGTTTTGGCAAAACTAGGATTTATTTAGATGAGTCCCTTAATCTATATTACTAATTTTTTCATATAAAAATGAAAGGAGGTGACAAACATGAAAGAAAAACTAATCGCAGCAATCTTAACCATGCCAAGATTTGAAGAAGAGAACCGACCAATGCTAGAACGTATGAGCGTTGAGACTTTAAACAACATTTTAGATATTGAAACTAAATATGTTGAAGAACAAGTTAATGATCTAATCGCTTTGGCATAAGTTAATTATAACGAAGCCACTAAGCATAAAAAATAATGGGATGTGAATAAAATGAACCAGAACCATATAACCAAGATAGTCATTCATAACGGTGTGAACATTATGAATACGTTGCCTAGAACGATGAAGATTAACAGAATGTCATCAACGCAATTAGGTCACGAGATGGGATATTCACAAAGTAATATCTCGAAGATGGCACATGGCAAAACAGAATTACAGTTTGATTCAGTGCAATCAATATTAGAAAAAATGCCAGATAATCAGTTCTTGGCAATGGACATCGCTAATAGGTTAATCGGCGTGAGCGTTCCAATTATTAACGGTAACAAGGTAATGAAAGAATCTTTAGCCATGGCAATTAAAGCGATGCCTGAATTAAAGCAATCAATAGACGCAATTAAAGAGAGCTTAGACGAGTTAACTATCCCAGTTGATGAATTAACCAAGCAAGATTTAATCGATCCAATGAAGGCGATTAATGAATCATGGGACGTTGTTTTGTACCTAACTAACTTTATAGCGTTTGTATCTGAAGAACATCATCTATCAATGCAGCAAAGTTTAAATGAGCGAAATGTTAAATGGAAGATGGAAGGAATAACGGCGTAGGAAGGAGATGTAAATATGAATCTTAATATGGAGTCCGAAATGATACCAGCGATGATGACTATACCTGATGGCTTTGAGTTAATCAGTAGAGAAGAGCATGACCGTTTAGAAGCTGATAAACAAATTATGTGGGATTTAAAAAAGGCCATTGAAGTCACAGGGTTCTCAAAAAAAGAATTAACCATGATATTGCAGAGCTTTAAACAAGGTCTTGATGTTGACCACGGTGGTTGTGTTTATTACCCATATAACGGTGGTAAATACAAAATTGAATCATCTAAGTTTATTAAATTTATCAGAGTTAATTTTAAACGGATCATGGAAACGATAAAGAAATAGGAGGAATAGACATGATGGCAAGCGTAGATTTACCGAGCTTTATTTTCGGAGCTGTAAACGCAGGAATGATTGTTTTCGGTATTTATAACAGCAAGAAAATTGAAAAGTTTAATAAGGAATTATTATTCGGAAAGGAGAAACATAATGAAATTCACTTCACAACTCGCAGGGATGCTCAGAAAAAAAGCGCATAAAAAAACTGCTTACGATCCTACTCGTAAACAGTTAAAGAAACTTATTTTGGAAAATACTTTATTAGTTAATGGTACACGAAAAGGTGGTAAATAACAATGGCAAACGAATTAGTTAGCACCGAAGACTTACAATTTAATGTTAATTTTGAAACTTCAAAAATTACGATAGATAACGAAGAAAAGTTAATTAAGATAGCGAACTTATACGCTAGTAGATATGCCGATATTGTTGTTTCTCCAGAAACTGAAAAAGATGTTAAAAAGATTCGTGTAGAAATGAAAAAAGTCGTTAAAGCAATGGACGATAAGCGTAAAGAAATCAAACGTGAATATAATAAGCCGCTTGCTGAATTTGAACAAAAAATAAAAGATATTAATGCCGTAATCAATAATGTTATTGATCCAATCGATAAAGGTTTGAAAGAATTAGAAGAAGTAGAACGTGAGAAACGTCGTGATGAAGTTCAAGAAATAATTAATGAGACCGCACTTTCATATGGCATCCCTGCTGAAATAGTTGAGATACAAAGTTCTTGGCTGAATAAGTCAAAAAGTAAACTTCAACGAACCAAAGAAATTGCTTTTACAGTCGAACAGATATTTAAAGAGAAAGACCAAATTAAAAAAGATAGTGAAACGATTAAACAATTCGCAGCTACTTTAAATCTTGAACCAGCTGGTTGGATTGAACAAATTGAGTATGGGTCATTAGTACCAGATGTCATGAATAAGATGACAGAATCGGTTAAGAGAAAACAAGCAGCAGAGGAACTAGAAAAAGAAAATCAACGTAAGCGAGAAGAGTCAGAAAAGGCGATAGAAGCGCTAAAAGTTAAAACAGTTAATGATACCAAGGTAAACATTGAAACAGGCGAGATAATCCCTGAACGTCCAATGCTTGAACAAGTAACGTTCACGCTACAAGGCACCAGGGATGAAATAAATAATATTGCGCACTATATCAGTACACAAACAATCGAAGTTGTTAATTCAAGTGAACGAGTATCAGTTAGGAGATAAAAAATGAAAACATCAGAAGAATTTAACAACATTTCAAAAAACATGGCAAAGTTTAGAACTCAATTGGTTCAACCTAAAAAAGACGCAGAAAATCCATATTTAAAGAACGGATATGTGACATTAGAAGGTGTTATCGCAACTATCGACAAAGGAATGGAAGGAACTGGACTATCTTTCATTCAGGAAGCTAAAACTGGAGCACTTGGACAAAGCGTGATTATTAAAACGACATTATTTCATGAATCAGGACAGTATATGGAACTAGAATCGCTTGAAATACCGAGTGCCAAAAAAGACGCACAGGGACTAGGCAGCGCAATTACTTACGCAAAAAGATACGCATTAAGTACGATATTCGGAATAACGTCTGAAGCTGACGATGACGGAAACGAAGCTAGCAACGTGACACAGAAAAGAACTACGCAAACAAACTCAAGAAAAAATCAAAATAAAACAGCACCAAAACCAACGCAAAAACCAATTTCTAAAATAACAGAATCACAAAAAAAGACGATTTTTGATAAAGCAAAACAGATAGATAGTGTTAAAAACATCTCAATCAAAGCGGTTTTTGAAGCATTCAAGATAACTGATATTGAGAAGTTGAACACAAATGAAGCTGATGAAAAAATAAGCGGAATGACACTATCGCTAGAAAATATGAAAAAGGCGGAAAAATAAATGAATAATATGAACATAATCGGAAATATGACGAGAGACCCTGAATTAACATACAGCCAAAATGGAATAGCGCTTCTGCGTGGATCAGTAGCGGTTGGTAGAAACTTTAAAAATAAATCAACAGGAGAATACGAAACTGATTTTATCAATATTAAATCTTTCGGAAAAACAGCTGAATTAATTGCGAATCGTTTTAAAAAAGGAAATCAAGTTGCATTTAGTGGCAGATTAGAAACTGGAAGCTATGAAAATAATCAAGGAAATAGAGTTTACACCGCAGATTTAGTAGTTGAAAATATTACTTTTTTACGAACAAATAGTGAAAATAACAGTCAAAATAATAATCAAAATACGACAAATAACAACGTATCTCCGAGCCAAAAACGACCAGAAGACCCATTTGCAACCAACGTGGAGCAAACTAAATTAGGCGGCGGGAATGGATTAAATGCAAGAGCAGATTCTGGAACAATTGAAATTACAGATGACGACATCCCATTTTAGGAGATCGTTTTACTAGTGAAATAGGCTCAACTACAAGGAGGTATTTATGGCTAGACCCGCCAAACTGGGATTAGATTATTTCCCTTTTGACGTTGATACGTTTGAAGATGAACGTATAGAAGCTATATCAGGTGAGTTCGGATTGAAGGGTGAACTAACAGTCATCAAACTATTATGCGCGATATACAAAAATGGATATTTCGTTGTATGGAATGACCTGTTTAAAATGAAACTCAGCAAACGTCTACCTGGAGTAAGTCCTGAATTATTAGAGGCAATAGTACAAAGATTGATTACGTGGGAATTCTTTAACGAAGACCTCTATAATTCGTCGGGCGTACTAAGCAGTCTTGATATTCAGGAGACTTACCTTGAAGCAACTAAACGACGTCAAAATATGCCAAAAATGGATTATTGTATACATGATGTAAACATAAACTATCCCACAACGGGAGTTAATGTAGACATTAATACACAAACTAAATTAAATAAAACTAAATTAAATAAAACTAAATTAAACGAAACAACAACCGCTGAAGTAAAAGTTGATTCGCTACGGAAAGTTATGGACTTTTACGAGCAAAGTGGATTCGGAACGTTAGCACCATTCACGATTGAGAAGATAACTAAGTGGATTGAAGACTTTAAAGAGGTAGGATCTAGCGAACCAGAGACTCTAATTATCAAGGCTTTAAAAATAGCAGTTGATAAAAATGCTCGTAACTGGAGCTATGTAGAAGCCATCTTAAGAGATTGGGAAAAGAAAAAGTTGTTGACGGTTAAAGATGTTGAGACTTCACAGAGAAGTTATCAGAGTAAGCCTAGAGTTATTCCTAAAGAAACTTTACCTGATTGGGCCAAGGACGATTACGTGCCACCAGAAGTAACTACCACGGTTGATAAAGTTGCGTTGCAAAAGCAGCTAGATGAATTTAATAAAACAGCAGAAGAGGCTCGTAAATGATTGAATTAATTATTTTGGGTGACCCAGTAGCGCAACAGAGACCTAAATTTAATAGTCGCACCAAGAGAGCTTATGATCCAAAAGAAAGTAAAAACTATAAGCGCATGGCTGCTGGCAAAGCACGTTTAATGTATCGCGATGAGTTAATTAACTACCCAATTAGAGTGGAAATTGACGTGTACCGTCGTAACCAGAAAGGGACTAGTAAAAAGCAGATTGATTTAAGAGAGCGAAAGTTAGTTTTGCCGATAGTAAAACCAGATGCAACAAATTACGCAAAAGGCATAGAAGACGCATTGACGGGAATCGTATGGGAAGACGACAACCTAATTGTTGAGTCGGAAACTAAGAAATATTATTCAGTTAATCCAAGGATTGAAGTCAGAATCATAGAAATTAATTCGGAGAATAAAAATGATGGCAAAATGGAAAAATCTAATTGTTGAAATTAAGAAAGTAGAAGCAAAATACGGCAGCGTCGTGAATGTTCCGTATACCGATAAAAAGGCTATGGTGCCCATTTATGAGATTACCAATCTGGATAAATTAATAGTAGATGAGGATAAAATTTGTAAACTGACGGAAATACAATATAACACGCTTAGGAAGCTTATGCGTAAAGAAATTAGAAAAGCTGATGTGGTCAGAATTTTAAACAAATCAAGACCATGGATGGAGCCAAGGGTGGAAGCAATTGAAGAGGGCAGATACACGATCATATAGGAGGCTGAGATGAACAAACAAGAACGAAAAACAAAAAAATTAGCAGAGTTTAATCAAGTAAAAATGGAATCAACTAAGTCGGGTGTCCGTAGTGAGGTTGGAGACTTGATTCATGTCGTAAATACATCAGGTATCTCATATGAAGAATGTACCAAGCTAAAGTATGAGTTAACTAGACTAATTAATATTGAGATGAAAGGCGGACCGGTCCTATGACGTACATTCAAGCAGTAGGCTGCTTAATTGGAGCGGTGGGATTAATAATTTATATTTACTGGAGGAGTATTAGATGAAATATACAGAAGCAACTAAAATATTAGAAGAAGCGGGTTTCAAGGTTGAAATAAATAATTATAGTGAGTATTTTACTAGTATTAACACAGGACAGGTGTTACAGGTTGTAGGTTCAGTTAGTACAGCTAAGCCATTCATCATAGATCTAAATTATATAGAAACACCAAATTTAAAAGAGGGTGGATTTATCCTAGCCAATACATTAACTCAATTAGCCATGACACCTTTAGTTGAACGTACAGAATCTACACCAGATGTTGTAGACATGTTTGAAGATATAGACTCACTTGTAGATCACTTTGACAATGACGCTGGCACAATAGATACGGTTAACTCACTTATAGTTGTAGTAAAAAAGTTGGTATCAGCTAATGAAGCGATGCATGACAGGCTAGTAAAATTAGAAAAGGTGGAAGACTAATGACAATGACGTATAAGCAGTTTAGAGAGTTACCAGAATTAGAAGGGTGTAAATTGGAATATGATATTTTGTATAAAACGTGGTATTTATGGAAATCTCATGAAAAACTAGCGACATTTATTGAGGGTGGTTTGTTTAAAAATGATTACAATGCAATGCGCAAACTAGATGATAAAAAGAGAGTAGCAATTACCGTAGCATTATTTGAATTAATGATGACACCTATTGATCAACGCGAAGAGCCGAAACGCTATTATATCCACCGTGTGCCTGAAATGGGCGAACAAGGATATTTAAATGTTAGAAGAAGAGTGGCAGTTAAACCGATTTGTATAGGTGATAAAAATATGCTTACTGGTAATTGGCAGACTAGTTTCACGATGGAAGAAGTACGTCAGCTTGAAGTTAAATATGATGAAGATTATTCAGGGATGCTGGAAGAAGCGGAGGAAGACTGATGAATAACATGGAAACCATAACGTCGTATATTAGAGCGAGAACAAGATTAGATTATGAAATACATGGGTATGTAATCACTGTGGTTGATATTGATAGCGATTGGGAGGTTGCTTCTATTCGACTTGAAGACATGTTTGTTTCATGGGGAAACGATAATATCGATAATGCCAGCATATGGAACGAACGACACGCGATGGTTAAATACTTCAAGGCAAAACGAAAAGAGAATCAAACCATAGATAAACTAACCCATGAGCCACTTGAATCAGTCGTAGACGGGTTAGTTGAACTGGTTGACGATTTAGAAAAACGAATGAAACAGCTTGAAACAAGTAATACTGTTGATTCAGATGAAGACGAGAAATATTATGTTAAGAAATATATTCGTAATAGCTTAAAGTATTTATACATGAATGATGAAACTTCTATTGGTTGGAGTGAGTCGCCTTTAGAATACGAACAATGTGGATTTTCACTTGAAGAAATTAGATTTATTGATGAATGTTTTGATTCGAATTTAGAACAATATGCTGTAAACATTAAAGAAGTGGAGGTTGAATAATGAGAACTGAAGTGCTTAAGGCTAAACTTTATAGACTGGGTTTTTCTGTTGATGAAGATAACAATTGCCTGGATATTGACTATGAACATGAAGGTGCCATGTACCTAATTGCACAGGTATGGCTACCTGATTTGGGCGTTATTGACACTGACTATAGCGCTAGAGATTTAGTAATAGAGGATGATGAGGTAACAGGGGTTGATAGATTAAATGAAGCATATGATTTACTGTTTAAATATACTATGACACCTATTGATGAACGCTAAAGAAAGTGGGATTACGATGATTAAAACATACAAGAAAATAGCAACCGTTAAAGCTGAACAGTTTGACGGGTCACAAGAGATGATTAATAAATATAAATTAGAAAAGGATATATCTGACGGGACTGATTGGTATGTTATTACCACTTTAGAAGGTGAGTTATATTTTAGAAAAGGTGCATGGATTGCCACAGGTGTTAATGGTGAGCATTGGGCGATAGCTGATGACATATTCAGAGAAACTTATGAAGAGGTTTAACTATGAAGACAAGTGAATTTATTGAATCACTGAATTTTCAAGAATTAGGTTATAGTGTCATTGCTGATGGCATCCATGTCAATATAAATGGTGTAATAATAGCTAAAGTTTTGATTCATGATTATGCCTTTAGGATTAATTTATTAGGTGTGAGCCTAAAAGACATGGACTTCGATGAACGATACAACTTAGGAAAATTAGTTATTGAGTATGCTACGACGCCTTTAGAAGAACGTGGAGGATTGCCAACATGAAGAAGTTTAAAATTAAAATGTTTGATGTTAATAGCAAGGTTAGAACGTTTATTCTGCATTCGAATGGCGACCTTGATGAGACATTTGTGAGCTTGATTGAGTCTTTAGGCGAAGGAAAATGGATTGGGAATACCATTAGACACAAGGCTATCAATATGGGCAACATCGTTGAGATCGCATCGATTGAAGAAGTGAAATAGGAGTGCTGACGTATGAATATTGAATTTAATAGAGAATTCACAGTAGGAAAAGATAAAAGTAAATTAATAGTTAAAAATGGTAAATATGGACCATCAATCTTAGTTTATCTAAGGGACGCAAAAATATGGATAGCTGTTACAAATCGCGGCTATCTTAGAATTGAAAAATATATCAATGCTGGTAATTATCAATATTTAGACAGTTACAAAGAGGAGGAGTTAACTAATGTTTGAAGAGTATGTTGAATTAGACGAAATAAAAAAGCAGATTTTATACAAAAAAATAAAATCATGGACAGAAGACACTTTGACTTTAGAAGACGGTACCGCAATGGAAGTATATTGTTCTGAGCAAGATTGTTGTGCTGATGCCGGTGGAATATTTAAAGGCGTTGAGTTAGATGCAACAATCACGGATGTAAATATCGGTGAGAAAAAAACTGTAGAAAGTGATTGGGGTAATGAATCTTTCGCTGATATTGTAATTTATCACAATCAAAATGTAATCGCTAAGGCAGAGTGTCATGCAAATGATGGAAACAGTGGATACTACTATAGTATTTGTGCCTTGAAGGTTAAGAACATTCAATGTGTGATAGTTGATCAATAAGTATAGGAGAAACTAAATGATTAAAGGATTCGTAGCAGTAATAGAAGGATGTCTAGCGTGGTTAGGCTGTTTAGGTCTTTTATTCATTGGCATAATTTCAGTAATTATGCTAATGAAATTTACAGTAAACGTATGGAACTTTTTCTTTTAGGAGGAATTAATATGCAAGATATTAGATTTAGAGAATGGGATCCAGAACGTGAAAAAATGTATGGTAAAGGCAGCGGAATGTCATATTCAGATAGAGAAGAATTTGACGATACCACATCGTTTAGATTTGCACACGAAGAAGACTTAGACTACTCACGGCGCCAAATAGAAATTGATAAATACAGCACGCCGTTTAGAGAGTTAATGCAATATACCGGCTTAAATGATAGCAAAGGTGTTCCCATTTATGAGGGCGATATTGTTCGTAATGAAGATAATAAAAGGCTGTTTTTAATTAGATACAAAGGTGGCTCATTTCTTGTTGGCCGTTACTACTTTGGAAGTATCGGTGCCGGCAAGAAGCTAGAGGTTGTTGGGAATGCATTTGAAAATCCTGAATTAACTGCAGGACATGAATATGAATGAAGATACCATAGTGATTCTAGCAATAATTATCTGTGTTACTACAGTATTAATCGTAGCGATGTTAACTGGTAACGCAGGAATCATATAGATACAAAAAAAGCCACCTCTTAAAGGTAGCTGTAAGTAATCCAGTAAATTAATTATAGCATAACTAAAGGGGTGGCTAAATGTTATTAGATAAACTTGATGAGACTGCTACAAAACGAAAAACGATTAAGGTGTTAAAGAGTTATCAACGGTATAAACGGATAGCTAATCGGAATATTCTATTTCTACAATCACCAGCAATGACTGGAATGCCTCGTAGCAGTTCTGGAGAGAATACTGAAGAGATAAAAATTGTTAATAAGGTAACTGCAGAAACGATTGTTAAGACGATAGAACATTGTATTGAATCAATTGTGGGTAGTGAGTATCGTATGCTGCTTGAGAATGTTTATATACATAATGATACAGCGTATGAGGTTCAATCTACTTTACTGATTAGTGAAGCGACTATGTACAGAAAATTAGATAAGGCATTGCTTAGGTTTGCTGAGGTATATCCACTAGAAGAGCTATTGGTATTTTGCTAATAGTTTTTTATTTTGAGAATTTTTTGAGAAAAAAGTGAGAAATTATTGAGTGAGATTGCACGGATTACGGTGTTATATTGTTAAGGTAGAAAGTTTCAAAGAGAGCTACTCCTTTAGGAAGCGCAGTCGTCTAATTTGGTAAGACTGAAATAAATACAGGTTTGAGACCTGTCTGCGTTATTGTCAAAGTGGCGGAATAGGTAGACGCATAGTTAGATATGTTCTAATGACGAGCGAGCCAACAACTAGCAGTCGCATATCATGTAAGGTGCAAATCATTACCTTTGATATAGAAATATAAGTAAGGCCATTCGATGAGTGGTCTTTTTTTGTACCCAAAATTGATTCTAAACTGGTCAGATTCGACCTGTTTGGAAAATAAAGAAAGAGGTGGCCGCATTGATCGCTAACGATAAAATAGACGAACTAATTGGTGTAGATGAAAGTTTTGAATCTGCTTATAAATTAATGGATATTTTAAAAGATAAGACTGAACGGATTGAATTATTTAAAAAGTTTGTCGAAATTGAAAATGATTTCTCTTTTGATTGGTTCACTAACTACTTTCAAGAAGAACATTCTAATCGCAAGAACATGAAGCAAGATTTCACACCAGACGGACTTGTACAGTTAGCCAATGCAGTTTTAGGTAAGGCAGAGGTAAATGTGGATGTTTGTTCCGGAACTGGTGGACTAACTATTAAACGCTATTCTGAAAACCCTAATGCCACTTTTTATTGTGAGGAGTTTTCTGATCGGGCAATTCCATTCCTATTATTTAATTTAGCAATTAGAAACGTAAATGCTTATGTCTTTCATGGAGATTCATTATCAAGGGATGCCAAAGCTGTATATCAATTAACAAAATCAAATGAGTTTAGCGGTATTGAATTGATTGATGACGCTGCAGTGTTTGAACATCCCAATGCCGATACGGCCATTATGAATCCACCGTATTCATTAACCTGGGAACGTAAAGATGAATATCTAGAACAGCCACGATTTAAGGACTACGGTGTACTAGCGCCAAAGAGTAAAGCAGACTTCGCGTTCTTATTACAAGGACTTGAAGAGTTAAATGATAATGGCGTGATGTCTATCGTATTGCCACATGGAGTATTATTCCGTGGTGCAGCAGAAGGGAAAATTAGACGGAAGCTTATCGAAAACAATTATCTAGATACGATCATCGGATTACCTGAAAAGCTTTTCTTCAATACAGATATTCCGACAGTCATCTTAGTCTTAAAGAAGAATCGGACTAATAAAGATATTTTCTTTATTGATGCCAGTAAAGAATTCGAGAAGGTAAAAAACCATAATGAATTGAAACAAGAACATATTGATAAAGTGTTATCGATTTTTAAACAACGACAAGATGTTGATAAATTAGCGCATGTGACTCAAATGGCTGAGATTAAAGAGAATGAGTTTAACTTAAACATTCCGCGTTATGTAGATACGTTTGAGCCTGAGCCGGTTATTAATTTAAGTGAAGTGCAAGACGACCTAGCAAGACTTGATTTAGAAATAAAAGAGAGTGAACAAGAATTCACATCGATGCTTCAAGAAATTCATGGCACTAATCCAGAAACAGATAAAGAATTTCAACAGTTCAAACAGTTCTTTACTAATCGAATTGAGAAGAAGTATCACGAACCGATTGCAAGAAAGCATGTTACTGAAGAGACAACTAAAGAAATGGGGCAAATGAGTCTGTTATGACAATTAGTTTAAATACCTACGAAGAAATAAAACTTGAGGATATTGCAGAATACGGGCGAGCTAAAGAAGGTCATCTATATCCGCGAGGCACATCAACCATTCAGATTTCAGCAACGCGTGGACAGGTGGGTTATTTAGAAGAAGCTGGATACATTAAAAGCAAGGACGTCGCAATCATTCCACAAGCAGGGATTAATCCTAAATACTTTAATATCATTTTAAATAAGAATATAGCCCAGTTCATGAATAAGTACGCAACTGGTATTAACATTCAGGAACATGAGATTGGTAGGTTTCCTATTCAATTGCATAATCTAGAAACACAACACGCTATCGTCACTCATGTGAATCGTATGGAGGAAAAAATAACACAGGAAGAAGTAGAGATAGCTGCATTACAGAAGCTAAAGAAATCGTTGATGAATCAAATGTTCGTTTAATGTCTCAAATTAGAAGGAGTGTGGTGATTCATGTGAGACTTACAGAGAAACAACGGCGATTTGCCGATGAGTATATTAAGAGTGGCAATGCTACTCAATCAGCTATTAATGCAGGTTATAGTAAGAAAACTGCACAGCAAACAGGAAGTGAAAACCTGTTAAAACCTGTTATTAAAAAGTATGTAGGCGAACGTATGAAACAACTTGCTTCTGAACGAATAATGAGTGCCACAGAAGCGGTTGAGCTACTTTCTAGTATAGCTAGAGGGGAAGAGAAAGAAACGGTTATAATAAGCAGTCCTTTAGGTGCAGAGGAGTTCACAAAGGAAGCTGATTTAAAGACTCGTATCGTTGCAGCGAAAGAAATATTGAAGAGATATCCGTTAAATGATAAGAGTTCATTAGAAGTTGAACAGATTCGCAAGGTTAAGGCTGAAGCGGATATCAAAGAAGCAGAGGTTGCAGCTATTAACAATACTGATAATGATGGTATTACAATAGAAATCAATCAAACAGATCGAAGGGATTTATCAGATGAAAATAAAGATTAATTTAGATGATATGATAAATCCTCACTTCGATTACGTCTTGTATTCTAATGCGTTGAATAAGGTCCTTAAAGGTGGACGTGGTTCAACTAAGTCATCAGTGATTAGCTTAAGGATTGTGATTGATTTCCTGCAAGATAGCAACGCCAATGCCTTAATCATTCGTAAGGTTGCCAATACACTTGAATTATCTGTATATGAACAAATTAAATGGGCCATTTATCAATTACATGTTGATAGTCAATTTAAGTTTACTAAGTCGCCATATCGAATTATGCATAAGCCAACAGGTACAGCGTTCTATTTTAGTGGATTAGATGACCCAGCTAAGTTGAAATCGATGTTAGTTGCTAAAGGGTACGTTCAGTGGCTTTGGTTTGAAGAACTAGCTGAGTTTGATAGCTGGGAAGAAGTCGATACAGTACGTGCTTCTTTTACTCGTAAAGTATTGCCACCTGGTAAGCATGTGATTACGTATTACTCTTACAATCCGCCAAAGAATCCATATGATTGGATAAATAAATGGATTGCTGAACGTTCAGGATTAGATGGTTGGTATATTGACCATTCAACTTATCAAGACGTAACGTTACCAAATATCCTATCTGATGACTATTTGAATGAGATTGAGACAGTTAAGAATAATGATTTGAATTATTATAAGTGGATGTATTTAGGCGAGGCAATTGGCTTAGGCAATAACGTATATAATATGAATTTATTTAAACGGATTAAAGCATTATTTACTGACGATCCAATTAAATTCTTATATTATTCAGCTGATGTTGGTCATCAGACAAGTGCTGATGCTGTTGGATGTTTTGCGTTAACGTCAAAAGGTAAGGTCATTCTAATCGATACTTATTACTATTCTCCGGCTGGCCAAACAAATAAAAAGCCACCTAGTGAACTTAGTAAGGACTTCTATGAGTTTATCAAGAAGTCATCGGAAATTAATGGCAGAACGTACCAGATTCGCAATCGGACAATAGATAGTGCTGAAGGTGGTGTCCGTAACCAATATTTTTACGATTACGGTCAACGCTGGCACCCAGTAGCTAAAAAGAAAAATGTAGACATGGTCGACTTTGTGCAGATATTGCTGGCACAGGGTCGTTTTTATTATCTTGATACTGAAAATAATAAGATATTTATTGACCAACACCAGCGCTATCGTTGGGATGAAAAAACATTGCAGAGTGCAGATCCAGCAGTTATCAAAGAAGACGATCATATGCCAGATATGTTTAAGTATTTTGTGATTGATAATGCTAAGGACCTTAGATGGAAACAGAGGTGATTGAATGTTTGAAAAGATTAAACAATTTTTTAGTAGAGGAGGTGGTAATGTGCAACAAGTAAATCCATTAGGTAAAATTATTGATCACCCTGAAATTAACATGACAAGTGAAGAGTATGAACGAATACAAAGTAACTCAAGATATTATGCCGGTCTTTTCGACAATGTTAGATATAAAAATACCTACGGAGTCACAAAGACGCGTCCGTTTGTTAGTTTGAATATGGCACAGGTTGTGGCCAAACGAATAGCAAGCATTTGCCTTAATGAACATGCTGTTATCACAGTTGGGACAGAAGACAGTGAAGCACAGAAGTTCATTAATGAAACGTTTAAAGATAATGATTTCTACAAAAGTTATGAACGTTATTTGGAGTCAGGAATGGCATTGGGTGGTATGGCCATTAAACCGTACGTTGATGATAAGCAGATTAAACTGTCATGGATTCAAGCCGATGCTTTCTATCCTTTGAGAAGTAACTCAAATAATATTTCGGGCGTGGCCATTGCTAGTGTTACAACTAAAGTGATTGGTAAAGCTATTAATCGTTATACGTTGTTAGAGTTCCATGAATGGAAAGATGATGATTATGTTATAACGAATGAACTATACTGTTCAGTTGATAGTGCAGATGTTGTAGGTAAACGAGTTCCATTGAGTGAACTTTATCCTGATTTAGAAGAAGAAACGCATTCGCAAGGTGTTTTAACACGGATGTTGCCAACCTACTTCAAACCTGCGGGAATGAATAATAAAGACCGTTACAGTTTACTTGGGTTGTCTGTTACGGACAATGCCAAGAACACATTAAAGCAGATTGATGATTCATTTGATAAGTTGAACTGGGAAGTTAAGATGTCACAGAAGAAAGTAACGGTATCTGCTGATGCTATTCAAGTGATTCCAGATGAGAATAATCAAGCAGGATTTAAACAGATATTTGATTCTGAACAGGATGTATTCCTATCATTAGATGGCGGACTTGATGATAAGAGCCCGATTAAGGATATTTCACTTGAACCAAGAGTGGAACCATTTATCAGCTCTATTAGTACTAATTTAAAACTATTAGAAATGCAAGTCGGATTATCTTCAGGAACCTTTACATTTGATTCAAATGGATTGAAGACAGCTACAGAAGTCGCTAGTGAAAATAGTATGACTTATCAAACTCGTAATAGTCACTTAACCAACGTTGAACAGAACATTAAAGAGTTGGTTACTAGCATTTTAGAGTTGGCCAAGAGTGTTAAATTATACAATGGTCCAACTGATGAAGAGATTACGATTGATTTTGACGATGCTATCTTTGTTGATAAACAAGCACAAGCTACTTATTTACTTAGCCTGTTATCATCAGGCTTAATTAGTAAGAAGTACTTCTTAACTAAACAATTGGGCGTTACTGATGAAGAAGCTGAGAAAATGTTAACTGATATTGATGATGAAACGATTAATAAACAGCCTGACCGACAAGAACAAAATGAAAATACATTGTTGGGGTCAGGTGATGAATAATGACAATCACACCACGACAGTTATCTATTGAATCTGGACTACTTTCCGACGTCTACTTATCGCTTGAAGATGAAATATTTAAGATGATTGTTAAACGTCTTAAAACGTCAAATTTTGATGATTTAGATAAAGATAACGTCTTTCAATGGCAACTTGAAAAGATGAACGAAGCTAATATGTTTAATGGTGACGTCATTAAAGAGTTAGCCAAGACAACTAAGATATCTAAGAAAAAGCTACAAAGTTTAATCGTTGATAACGGCTATCAGATTGCTGATGAGACCGATAAGGAATTTAGCAAGTTTAAAGGCACTGAAATACCGCCGTTGACTAACATGGACCAACAATTAAAAGGCTATCTTAACCAAACCTTTTTAGATATTGATAATTTAGTTAATCAAACACTGATTACAACTAATTACGGTGAAGGTACAGCACAGAAAATCTATGAAGACATTATCAAAAACACAACTGCGGGTGTTATTACAGGGCTTAAAACGCCAGAAAAAGCTATATCAGATACTATTTACAAATGGATGGATAAAGGTATTCCTAGTTCATTCATTGATAAGGGTGGCCATGCTTGGGGCATTGAGAGTTACGTTCGTACCGTTGTCAATTCAACAACTAGAAATGCTTATCATGAAATTAGAATGGAAGGTATGGATAGATATGGGATAGAAACTTGTCTTATGTCATCACATTCAGCTGCACGACCTGCTTGTGCACCTATCCAAGGCAGAGTCGTCTATATGAGACCAAGCCAATCAGGAGATAAGTATCCTAGCGTTTATGATCATGGCTACAAAGAAGCAGCAGGAGTTGCAGGGATTAACTGTCATCATACATTTACACCTTGGGACCCAGATATTAATATTATTCGCGATAAAGAAGATGTACCTAGTTCTGATGAAGCTATTAAGAATAGTGATATTCAAGCCAAACAGAGACAGTTGGAACGCCAAGTTAGACAATACAAACGTAAGTTGAACGTTGCTAAAGAATTAGGTGATGAACAAGGCATTGCTCGTTATTCGCAATTAATCAGGAATAATCAAAGCGGCATTCGGAAAATAGTTGATGATAATGATTTTTTATATCGTGATTATTCAAGAGAAAAGGTTTACACAAAAAAATAAATATTATTCGACCTAGATATGTCGTTAAAAGGTCTATTTTTTATACTCTCGTGGTCGTGGCCACGTAAATAAAACGTAGGAGGAAAGTAATATGAACAGAGAATTTTTAGAAAGTTTGGGTTTGGAAAAAGAAGTAATGGATAAGGTAATGGTAGAACACGGTAAGTCAACTCAATCATCAAAAGACGAGCTAGCACAACTAACTACTGAACGTGATGGATTGAAAGAACAATTGACTCAACGTGATACCGATCTCAAGGATTTACAAAGTAAGTCGAAAGATAGTGAAGAACTGCAGACTTCATTAGCTGATTTACAAAGTAAATACGATTCAGATACTGCTGATTTAAATACTAAACTTTCAGCAACACAACTTAATTCAGCAATTGAGTTAGGATTAACACAAAATGGTGCCAAGAATATCAAAGCAGCACGAGCATTGTTAGACACAGACACACTTAAGATTGGCGATAAAGGTCAGTTATTAGGATTATCTGAACAACTAACAGCGTTAAAAGAAAGTGATGCTTATTTATTCGGAAGTACAGAACAAACATCACAGGCTAATCCAAACTGGACGGCCGGTGGTAATCCTAATCCAAATGGAGCAGGAAATACTAAAACAATTGAGGAAATGAGCTATCAAGAATTAGCAGAGTTAAAAATCTCTAATCCTGGACAGTTTGAATCACTCACAAAAAACTAGGAGGAAACAAATATGCCAGCAACAAACTTAGCAGCATTAATCGACCCAGAAGTAATGGGCGCAATGATTCAAGCACAACTACCTAAAGCAATTAAATTTTCAGGTATCGCACCAATCGATACAACTTTACAAGGTCAACCGGGTTCAACTATTACTATTCCAAAGTTTAAATATATTGGTGACGCCAAAGATGTAGCAGAAGGTGCAGCTATTGATTACACAGCAATGGTAACAGATAAAGAATCTCATACAATTAAAAAGGTTGCTAAAGGGGTAGAACTTACTGATGAAGCAGTTCTTTCAGGATTCGGCGACCCAGTTGGCGAAGGACAACGACAAGTACGTATGTCTATCGCTTCAAAAATTGATAACGATATTCTAGAAGAAGGTTTGAAAGCTACTTTGACAGTTAAATCAGATATCAATATTGATTTAATCGATACAATCGAAAATACTTTCGTTGATGCACCCGACGCAATCGAAGACGATACAACTGGTCAAACAGGCGTCTTATTCTTATCTTATAAAGATGCTGCTAAATTACGTAAAGAAGCTGGACAAAACTGGACACGTGCTTCTGAATTGGGCGATAACATCTTAATTAGTGGTGCATTCGGCGAGTTATTAGGTTGGGTTATCGTTCGTTCAAAGAAAGTTACAAAAGGCCAAGCTTTAGCAGTTAAAACTGGCGCGATGAAAACATACTTGAAACGTGATTTATTCCCAGAAGCTGAAAGAGATATTACTAAAAAATTAAACCGTTTTAACGCTGACCAACATTACGTGGTTGCTATTGTTGATGAAACAAAATTAGTTGCTGTCGCACCCTAATCCTCGCCCAGAGGTAGTAACTGGGGCAGTCTCGAAAGATACGTCTGCAACAGGGACGCATTTATCATGGACTGCGGATGAAAAGGCTAAAAGTTGGATTGTTCATCATGATTTAGGCAGTGGCAAGCCAGAAGAAGCTACTATTATGCACTATGTAGAAACGCCTGAATTAGTATTTAACGATGAGCTATTTGGCGGTGCATTAGCAGGCAAAACTATCAATTTCTATGTCCAAGCCTTTAACAAAACGTTTGAAGGTAAGAATGAGATTGAGAAAGCTCAAAATGCGAACACGACTGGTTATGGGTCTGAGTGGCCAAAAGCGGTTAAGGTGGAATTTGCGTCTGATGAATCAGTAGCTAAAGCGGACGCAACGCCAACGGCTAAAAAAGTAACTAAGGCAGTTGAAAAGTAGGTGATTAGATGTATCTAACATATACAGAATATACTGAATTAGGTTATAAAAGTGTTAGTGAAGATGAGTATGATCAATTTGAAATGATTGCTGAAGATACGTTTGATTTTGAAACGGCGGCTTTTTATAAACAACATGATTTAGATAATGATGATTTTACGTTTAGAAAGTTGCAATTTAAAAGAGCTATGGCAATCCAAATTAATTATATGAAAGAAAGTGGTGTAACTAGTGTAGAGATGTTTAATAATACACTGGGTTCTATGTCTATTGGGCGTACCTCACTTTCAAAAGGTGGCAACGCAGCTAGTAATTCGGGTAGTTCTAAGCAATCTCTTTTAACAAATGATGCCAGAAATGTTTTATATCATACAGGTTTACTTTATAAAGGGGTTGATTGGAGATGATGGGACTGCCTAAGGTTACTAAGTCATTTACACCACATGTAGTTCAGTATTTTAAGTATTTAGGCGTTGATGATTATGATAAGCCGGCGTTTGCTGAACCAGTCACGGTTGAACACGTTAGATTTGATGAATCGCTTCAATCGTCTTCAAATTTAACGGAACAAACCAGACAATTTAGCGCTGTTTGCTTTGTTTATCGCGATACGTCAACACCATTTTTAGATGACTTCACATTGCGTTCTAAGCTTGTATTTAATGGAAACGAGTACATCATCAAGAACGATGTTAAAACGTCGCATCCATTTAAAAATGAAGTATGGTCACATGAATTGGAGGTGTTGTAGTGGGGAACGTCAAAGTAGATGTTGATTTTAGTAGAATTGATAAGATGTTTAGCCAAGGTAATATCGACTATGCACGTTACGTTACAGCTAATCAAATTCATAAGGATATGGAACCATTTGTTCCGCGTGAAAGTGGAAATTTACGTGATATATCTCATCTAGATTATGATTCAAACATTAATTACACAATGCCTTATGCTTCTAAAATGTTCTATCAACAAATGACTAACTATACAACTCCAGGGACTGGTCCTCGTTGGGACTTAGTAGCTAAAGGTTTGTATATGAATGATTGGACGAAAGTCTATACAAAGGGGTTACTGAAACATGGCTGGAATTGATTTAAAACAACAGATTTGTAATTTTGTTAATACATTAGATAGTTCATTTCATTGTAAGTTTGGGGCACTATTATCTGACGATTCAATTGTTTTAAATGAGATTGCGGGTGGTAAAACGATCAGAATGTATATGGATGAAACGAAAGATAAGCAACTTAATTATGAGTTTGCTTGCAAATCTAGAGATATTCAAAAGATAGAGTTGGCGCTTAATAAGATTGCTATTGCAGTTGATGATTTAGACGAATTACCAAGTGATAATAATAGTTATCTATTTGAAAATATAAAAACAGTATCGATGCCATTTCCATCTGCCAAGGATGAAAGTGGCTATTTTATTTACCGGTTAGTTATTCAAGCAGAAATTACAACATTAAAAAATTAGGAGAGTGAAGAATAATGGCAAGATTAAAAAATGCATTACGCGGACACTTTGTAGCACCGATGGATCCTACAGACGCTACAAAAACACCAGCTGAAGAGGAATGGTTAGAATTAGCACGTGGTATTACATCTATTGGGGACCATACTGATGAAGAAACAGATGATACTGGATTTTATGACGGTGATGG
Organism: Dellaglioa sp. BT-FLS60; assembly: GCF_054941065.1. NCBI lineage: Bacteria > Bacillati > Bacillota > Bacilli > Lactobacillales > Lactobacillaceae > Dellaglioa > Dellaglioa sp. BT-FLS60. The sequence goes on along the minus strand of NZ_JBSOLI010000036.1, from coordinate 148,476 downwards.
GAACCCTGAAACAACGGTTACTTCGGTTACAGGGGCATATAGTCCAGAAGGATATTATGATCCTGAAGATCCTGCACAGGAACTTATTGCTGGAATGAAGTATAAAACTGGTAGTGAACGTAATTTGTGGCACAAGGTAATTTCGTCAGATGGTAAAACGCAAACAATAGGACCAGCAACGGCAACAGATATTATTGCTGGAGCTGGGGATGCAACGGAGTACGAGGACTTTAGTTGTACAATTAAATATAATAAAATTCCAACTATTTCAGATGTGACACCCAAATAAGCCTGACCCAATAAGTGTTAAATTAAGCAAAACTACATTAACACTGGGAGTTGGTGTAACAGATAGTAGCGTGACTGCTTCTATCGAACCGACTGGCGCAAATCAAGAAATGACAGTTACGAGTGCAGATGTCAAAATTGCTACAGCTACTTTAATTAGTGGCAAGCTAGAAATTAAGGGTATCGCAGCTGGAATTGTAAAAGTCAATATTACAAGTAAAAGTAAACCAACGGTAAAAGCGGAATTGTCCGTAACCGTAGAAACAACTAAATAACACATAACTAAAGACTGGGGAAAACCCAGTCTTATTTTTTTAGGAGGAATTTAAAATGGCAGTAGTAATTAAACAAAAAACAACAGTGATCCCTGTAGAATTTGAGGGAGAAAATGGTAAGACGACACATAAATTTGAATTTAATGCAACAGATGATAAATTAGAAAATTTTAGAAATTCGTTAAATGAAAGTTATAAAAAAATTAAAAATATTGATAAAAACAAAGAAGGTTTAACATCGGAAAAGCAAGAGGCTAAGCTGATGAGCGTCATCAAAGAAACGTTAGATGATATGTGTGGAAAAGGGGCGTTTGATGAACTCTACAAGGAAACTAAAAGTAAGGTCATTATGGTTAGTTATGTATTTTCAATCGGGGAAGGATTGACTAACGAAATTGATAATTTAGGTATTACAAGCAAAACACAAAAAGAAATGGCTGATAAATATTTGAAAGATAAAAAAAGAAAATCAAATAAATAAGCGAGGTATAGATTATGCTCTCACTTGCTAATTCAGAAGAAAATGAAATTGAATTTAATGGCATTTTTTATAATGTTGATACTTCTTTTAATAATATTATCAAAGTAATTAATTTTTGTAAGGAAAAAATAGATAATGATGAGTTCTTTTACAGAGTATTTTTTGAATTAATGTTAGATGAAGTTCCTGATTTAGGTCGATTGGATGAAAATAATAAAAATTATTCAGACCTTGTTAATGGACTGCTAAATAATTTTATTTTTTTGACTAAAGTTGATGACGTTGTTGAACATGATCTAAGTGGAAATCCTCTTCCGCAAAAATATATAAGTAAAAATAAAAGTGATTATGACTTAGATTTTGATGCTGACCTTATTTATTCAGCATTTATGCAGACTTATGGGATTGATTTGATTGATCAACAGGGAAAGTTAAGTTGGTCTCGATTTAATGCATTATTGAATAGTCTTCCTGACAATACTAGATTTGTTCAAGTTAGAGAAATTAGAACAAAGGAATTACCGAAGGGGAAAGGTACAGCTAAGGAAAGACGAGAATTATTAAAAGCTAAAAAGAAGTTTGCACTACCTGGGCAAAAAATAGAAGGAAAGGAGGAACAAAATGAGTGGTGATGGAACGGTTAAAATATCTGTTATTTCTGACGTTAGGCAGGCTATAAAGAACCTGAATGGTTTAATGAAAACAGCTAGTGGTATTGGCCGAACTGGTGGGCCTGATAAATTAAAAGGTGGCATAGACGGCGTCGGTAATTCAGCCAAGAAATCAATTGGTGGAATTAAAAGCATGGTCACATCTTTAGGATTAGTTAAGGTTGCTAGTATGGCATTTAGCACTTTAAAAAATTCAATGGATGGCGCTATAAAACGTGTTGATACTTTAAACAATTCCAATAGAGTATTCAAAAACATGGGATTTACAACAAAAGAGATAACACAAACGATGGATAATCTTAAAAGTAGTATTCAAGGCCTACCAACGCCATTAGATGGCGCTGTAAAAGGTGTTCAATTAATAGCATCTTCTACTGGTAATTTAGGGAAATCGCAAAAGATTTTTGCTGCATTGAATGATGGAATATTAGGCTTTGGTGGAACTACTGATCAAGTTAATAACTCAGTAATTCAATTGTCACAAGCTTTTTCAAACGGTAAAGTTGATGCTGAAACTTGGAATTCTATGATTGATTCAGGTTTGGGTCCGGCATTGAATGCCTTAGCTAAAGAAATGGGCATGACTTCAGGAGCATTGAAAGCGGGATTGTCAGATGGGAGTATTAGTGTTTCTAAATTTCAAGATGCCTTGATTGATCTTGATGTAAATGGTGGTGGCGGACTTAAATCTTTGCATAAAATTGTACAGGACGCGACTAGTGGTATTGGAACTTCTATTTCTAACATGAAAACAGCAGTAACGCGAGGTTTGGCTAATTTGATAACAGCATTTGATAATTTGTTGAAAACTGCTTTAGGAACGGATATTTCTACTATTATTACTAATAGTGGTGCACGTACAGAGGCAGCTCTTAATAAAGTAGTATCCGCATTGGGTGTAGTAGGTCCTAAAATTAAAGAACTTTTAGATTTTGTATCAAAACATCAAGATGTATTTAAAACATTAGCAGCAGCTATAATGGCAGGCGCTACTGCTTTTTTTGTTATGAAAGGAGCTATAGTAGCTTACAGTGCTGTAAATACTGCAATCGCAGCTACTAAAAGTTTTATAGAAACACTGCAAATATTGAAGTTAGAATTTATTGCATCATCCGCGTCTGCTGGTGTAGCAACAAGCGCATTTCGAGCGCTATCTTATGCATTTGGCACAACTACGGTTATCGGAGTATTAATCGTTGCAATAGCGGCATTAGTTGGTGGATTAACGTATTTCTTTACTAAAACAAAAAAAGGTCAAGAAGTATGGGCCTCATTTATGCAGGTACTTAGTAATGGAATGGATGTTGCTAAAAAATCTTTTGATACATTTATTCAAAAATTTGGACAATTATTATCTGATGTACAGTCTAATTTGAATGCTATGAAACAAGGTTTTGAACAATTTTCATCTGTTGTAAAAAGTGCATTAAACGTTGTAGTAGCTAAATTCGGACAATTATTATCTGCTATACAGCCTGGTTTGAAAATTATGAAACAAGGATTTATAGATTTAGGAAGCAGTATAAGTAGTTCTTTAAGCCCAATAATAGATGCAGTTAAAAATAAAATGGATCAGCTTGCTATTAGAATGGGAATTGCTGGTCAAGGAATTAATAGTATTTTTGGTAAGGCAATAGAAGTTGTTGCTCCATTACTTGAAAAATTTGGTGGTTCACTTGGTTATGCTGGTACAGCCCTAAGCGTTGTCGTTACTGCACTTAAGTTTGCTGCTTTGGCTTTTTTAGGTGTAAGTGGACCAATGGGACTTGTGATTGGATTGGTAACCAGTTTTGTTATGGCTTGGATAAAAACAGGTGATTTATCAGCTGATGGAATAACAAAAGTGTTCGATAATTTATCTGCAACCATCGAAACAGTTACTGCAGCTATAGAAAAATACTTACCAGAAATAATTGCTACTGGAACAGACATTATCGTTAAATTAGTGGAAGGTATTACCAAAGCAATTCCGATGGTTGTTGATGCAATGATAAGTATTGTAGATAAATTAATAGGTGCAATCACATTAGTTTTACCAGTCTTAATAGAAGCGGGAACTAGCGTATTAGTAGCACTTTTGAATGGTATCATCACTGCTTTACCACAGGTAGTGGAGGCGGTTATTACAATTATCGATACTTTACTGAATGCTATTCTGCCACTGATACCGATGATATTACTTGCAGGAGTTCAGATATTGTTGGCCTTGATAAATGGGATAGTACAGGCGTTACCTCAACTAATAACTTTGTTTGTTACACTTGTACCTCAAATTATTGAGACTATTGTTTCGCTATTACCAATGCTTATAGATGCTGGTATCCAAATATTGATGGCTCTTATTAGTGGAATTATAAGTATATTACCGCAATTAATAATTGTGGCAATTGAGCTTATTTTAGCAATTGTAAATGCTCTAATAAAAAGTTTACCAATGATTATAGAGGCGGGTGTCAAAATACTCTTAGCGTTGATAGGTGGAATAATTAAAATACTACCGCAATTAATAACCGCGGCAGTTAAATTAATACTAGCAATCGTAGGTGCTTTAATAAAAAGTTTACCGATGATTATTGATGCTGGGATTAAAATACTTTTAGCATTGATAGGTGGAATAATTAAAATATTATCTCAACTAATTGCTGCGGCACTTCGAATTATTATAGCTTTAGCAAAAGCATTGATAGATAACATGCCTAAAATTATAGCTGCGGGTGTTAAATTATTAATGGCATTAATAAACGGATTAATTAAAGTACTACCGCAATTAATAATGGCAGCATTAAGAATAATTGTAGCATTAGCGAAGGCCCTGATAGACAATATGCCTAGAATTATAAGCGCTGGCGCACAAGTTGTAATGGCATTGATTAAAGGTATCGGTAAACTACTTGGTTCACTACTCAGTAAAGGTGGCGAAATGGTAGGTAAAATTGGCTCAGGAATTAGTAACGCTATAGGAGATATGGTAAATGCTGGACAAGCTATTGTGTCAGGTTTATTAAGTGGTTTAGTTAAAGGATTCGAAAAGGTAAAAAATACTGTTAGCGGTTGGGCTCAGTGGATTAAAGACCACAAAGGACCCATTTCCTATGATAAAAAATTATTAATTGAAAATGGTAATGCTATTGTGTACGGATTGAATCGTGGATTAACTGATAAATTTAGTGCTGTCCAAAGAACCGTAAAGAATATGACAGAAATGATTAATGACACAGTGGAAGATGGATTAGATACTGATCCATTTATCGGTTTATCAAACGCTTCTATGCCAGCTCTTGATGGGTTCAGAAAAGGAACAATTACGGCTGAAAGCATGCTATCCAATAATGGTAGCTATGGGAATACTTCTGGTCAATTGAATAATAATAGTACATCAAATGTTAATAATGAAGGCGATATTGTGATTAATATGAACGCTAATATTGATAGTGACCAAGATATTGATCGGATTTCTAAATCATTAGCGTTTGCTATAAAAAGAGAAACAAGAGGAGGTTTAGCATAATGAAGACGTCTAGAGATAACGTCGCTTACTTTGAATATAATGGGCGTAAATCAACTGATTTTGGTATCAGAATTGTTAATAATCAAGAGATTATCTCGCCTGAAAAAAATATCGAATTTACAGATATTCAAGGAGCTGATGATGATTTTGCGATTGATTTAGATACTTATAAATCATACGTTAAACCGTTTAATTGTGTTATTCAAACTATAAATGGTTATCGTAATACCGCAGAACAAGCGCAAGCGATTATTGAATGGCTAAATAGTGCACCTGGTTATACACCATTATTCTTTAATGGATATCCGAATGCCTATTGGCTTGCAATGTACTATGAAGAATTATCTATTGCCGATACGATGTCATGGCGTGGAACGGCAGTAATTCAATTCAAAGTTAAAGCTAAACGACGATTGTATTCAGGTGATACACCAATAACAGTAGTTAGTAGTAACAGCATTGTGAATCCATCATTTTTAGCAGCTAAACCGTTACTGCATATTGTAGGAACTGGAGATATTAAACTATCTTTTAGTAATGATAATGGTAATCAAACGCTGTCCTTTAAAGGATTAAAGAATGAAATCTATGTTGATTGCAATACACAACAGGCTTATAGAGGTGTTACTAATGCTAATTCAGAATTAGTAAATGTTCCGAATATTCAACTAAAAAAAGGTAAGACAACCATTACATGGACTGGAACGGTTACTAAGCTAGAAATAACAACAAGGTGGGTGACTCTATTTTGAGTGGTGCAATCTTATATGCGGAAGGTACGACAGATTTCAGTACAATTGGGTTAGGATCGTTAGGCGAAATGGTTACGGGGACAGTTACGCAAGCAAGAAATGGTCAATATGATATGACTTTTACGTATCCCAGAAATGGTTTTTTGGCTGACGAATTAAAGACAGGAGCCGTTGTGATTGCTGATACAGGGCATAATACTTTTGCTCAAAAATTTGATATTCAGACCGTTACAAAAAGTGAAGGTGCGGTGTTAGAAGTTTATGCAACACATATCTCATATCGTCAAATGTTAACAGCTTTAAAGCCTAACATCACAGCCAAGGGAACAGCACAGACTGCTTTAAATGCCTGGAAAAGTGGTCACGTTGAAGCTTTTAACGGAACTGTCTTATCAAACATCACAACTAATTCGCAAGTGAATTGGCAGGTTGGTGATTTTAAAACAGCACGCGAAGCATTAGGCGGTGTCTCGGGATCGTTACTTGATATTTATGGTGGCGAATTTATTTTTGATAACGAAAACGTCAGTTTAATGAGTTCGACAGGTAAAGATAGTGGTGTTACCATTGCTTATGGTAAAAACTTAGTTAGTTTGGAACAAGAAGATTCCATCGAATCTACATGGACGTCAATTTATCCGTATTCTAAGAAGACTGATAATAATGTTGATACGATTATCACGCTACCTAAATTTTTTATAGATTCAGAGAATGCCAGCAAATTTTCAAAAAGACGAATACAAATGGTTGATTTTTCTCAAGATGAATCAGTAACGGATATTGCAAGCTTGGAGAAAAAAGCAACAGCTTATATGAAATCAAATGGCTATGGTATTCCCAAAGTATCGATTAAAACAACGTTTTTAGACTTATCTAAGACAGTTGAATTTAATCAATTCCCTAACTTCGAAAAAGTATCGTTATGTGATACAGTTCACATCTATTTTGAAGACTTAGATATTGACACAAAAGCTAAAATTATTACAACGGATTGGAATATATTAACTGATTCTTATGACAGTCTCGAAATTGGAGACGCAAGTAGTAACATGACCAGTGTCTTTAAAGACCAAGAGAAGGATAAGCAAGAAGTCAAAGATCATAATCAGTGGTTAGAAAATGCGATTAATAATGCTACTGATATGCTAACTAATCCTTCAGCTGGGAACGTTAAATTTTTGCCTAATAATACTAATGCGGAAGAAATAGTTATTATGGATACCGCTGATATAGCAACAGCTAAAAAGGTATGGCGATGGAATAGTGCCGGTTTAGGATATTCGAAAAATGGGTATTCAGGACCATATGAAACAGCTATGACTTCAGATGGGGCAATTGTCGCTAATATGATTACAGCTGGTACTTTAAAAGGGATTAACATTGAGGGTGTTACATTTAAAGGTTCTGATATGTTTCTTGAAAATGGATTGGAAATTGGTAAAAACGGTGGTGTAACATCAACATTTGACGCTGGCGAAACTGGGGGAAATGCCTTTCAACCACGTTGGTGGAAGGGTAAATTTCAATTAAATGCAAACCGCCTTGGTTATCAAGCTGATGAATATAATGTACTTTCAAACGGGACTGGTCCCAATAAATTTACGGGATATACAGAGAATTATTTTGGACCTAACTACGGGAAATGGCGTCGATACGATAATAAAACGGATAGAAATTTATTAGGTAGAGTCGATATCACTGGTGACGTTATGCAAATATCTGATTTATGGCGAACGAATAGTGGTGTTTTATTATATTCAGCTGGAGATATCGAGGCATACAAAACTATTTATGCACATGGAGCTATTTCGTCCGGTAATATTCAATTGAATGCATTACACACTATTAAATCTATGGATGGTGGAACGCTTTACTTCAATGACAATGGAAATAATAGAATTTCAATTAATGCTAAGTCCTTTATCCAGGGATCGAAAAAAAGCTTGAAAAAGAATTTTGCTGATGTAGATTCAGCTGAATCATTAGAAATGGTTGACGGTATGAATATCTTGAATTGGAATTATAATTCCGAAGAAAGCACAGAGAGAAAACATATCGGGTTAGTAATTGATGATTCAGAGAAAAAACGTTCATCTAAAAATTTAATTGAAACGCCTAAAGAAGTCCTAGCTGATGACGGTTCTGGTGTGGATTTAAATAATCTAGTCGGATTATTAACATCAGCAGTTCAAGAATTAAGCAAGGAAAATAAAGCTTTAAAAGAAAGAGTTGAAAAATTAGAGGAGGGACAAAATGGCGCACAGACGGTTAATAATCTCGTTAGATAAAGACAGTATAAATAACCCACCAATCGTATTACGTCAAGGAGAATCAGGCTTACAAGCCTATGATATTGAATTTATGCTTGATGGGACAACTGTTGTAATTAAAGATACAGATGTTGTTTCATTTCGTGGGACAACTTCAACTGATACGTATGTATCTGAGTTATGTACTGTAAAGGGTGGTCTCGTAACATTTACACCCAAGGTAGCTACGTCAGCAGCAGGTAATTATAAAGTAGCTTACTTTTCGGTTAATGATATTTCTGGTTCCGGTAATAATATCGACGTATCTGTATTAGAACAAGCTGACCCAACAGCTGAACAGGCACAAGTTTATGTCGGGGAAGTTACTAAATTGATTAATGATTTAACCACTAAAACAAATGCAGCTATCAAGAACTTAACGGATAAGCAAGGCGCGCTGGATACTAAAATTGCCGACAGTGAAAAGACGTTAGCAGCTAACGTTGCAGCAGCAAAAAAAGCATTAGATACGGCTGTAGCTAATGCAAATAAAACGTTAACCGATGCAATAGCGTTACTAAATAAAAATGTTTCGGATGCACAAGAAAAGATGGATCAATTAAAAAAGGATTTAGCGGCTGCAGATTTTCAGAAATATCCATTAACAGAGACTGATGGTAGAGCAAAAAAATGGAACAATATTATTGATTCAACGACTTTTTTTAAAGGTCATCGTTTTGGCTGGTACGAAATTTCTCCAACAAATGTAACCAATATTACTGATTATGAAGGTATCCCAGAAGGATATCGGAAAATATATTTTAACGCAAGGTTTGAAAGGTTAGATACCAGCAATACTATCGTAACATTAGCGCCAACTTTATCTAATACGGCTCCACCCAGAGCATTACGTGTTGTTAAAATATGGTTTAACAGTGATACAGGAGTTATCACGGACACAAGGGAATATGCAAGTGAATCACAAAATGACGCTAAATATCAAATTGCGCAAAACGAAACCTATAATCCAACACTAGATAATAAACTAGTAAAAGAGTATACAACAGGTGTGCCATTCCAAATCCGATTAATAAATGGTGTTTGTGTAATTAACTCAATTTTTACACCTGTAAAAGTAATACCATCATCAACGGCAGATACTATTATTGGCAGTATTGACGATGCTAGATATTTACCTGATCGTAAAGTTCATAGCCTCCAACAAGGTTCAGGATCTAATACGTTTTTGTTTAGTGTTTTAAAAACGGGGGAAATAGCAATTAGCAGACATCGCTCATTGACGAAGGAAAATTTAGATTTTGCAGTGGGTGCATGGCTAAATGCTGACGTCTCATATGCACCTAAATTATAGTTACTAAAGGAGTAAAATTGATAGAAAGGAGTTGATTATGGTGGATAAAGATAAAGATGTAGTTGACCGGTTAGCTCGTATTGAAACAAAACTTGATGTTTTTAATAAGGTCGAAATAAAAGCAAACGATGCGGCTAGGGTGGCTGATAAAGCCCATATGATAGCTCGTGAAAATAAAAAACAAATTAATGAAATCAAAGAAAATAATAAGTGGATTTGGGGATTCGTGATTACATTCGGACTAGCTTTAATCACTGGATATTTAACGCATACACTTTAGGAGGCATCTGAATTAGGTGTCTATTTTTATACAGAAAATTAGGAGGTAACACATGAAAAATATTAATGTCAATTGGCACTCGAAGGCACTTTGGGTGTCGCTGACTAGTTTGTTTATCGTTTTAATTCAACAAGTATTCGCCTTATTCGGTCTATCACTTCCAGAAGGATTTGAAAGCCAAGTAGGTGGCTTGATTAACACACTATTAACTATCGGTGGACTGTTTGGGATTGTTTATGACACGGGTAAAGGAGAAAAACATGACTTATAAAATTGATAAAACATTCGCATTATCAGGGGCACAAGGCGATGCAAGAAAAGCTAAAAACGATGTCATCATTCTGCATGACGTAGGTAATATAGGCTCAACTGGTAGAAACAATGCAAACTATACAAAAAACGGTAAAGCATATGATTCAAACGGTAATCCAATACCAGCATGGCAAAATGCCTATGTTCATTTCTTCATTGATGGCGATATCGTCTATCAAGTTGGTACTCCAGGTTACGTAGCATGGGGTGCAATGGACTGGGCAAACTTACACGCACCAGTCCAGATTGAAATTGATAATCAAACAGATTCAGCTAAATTTAAGAAGAGCTACGCAACATTTATTGCGTTAGCACGTGATATGGCCAAGAAGTATGATATCGATTTAGACTTAGATTTAAAAAACGATTATGGTATTAAAACACATAAATGGGTATCAGATAATAAAGCTGGTGACCATCAAGATCCATATGCTTATTTAGCTAAGATGGGTATCTCAAAAGCACAGCTTGCTAAAGATTTGAAGAATGGAATTGAGGTAGAAAAGATGGATACCTACTGGAATCGTAGTGACAATCATTTTAATCTATACGAGGCCACAACAACTTTAAATGTTTATTCAGATGCTAAATTAAAGAATAAACGTCGTGTGACTTATAATAAAGGGTCAAGATTCTATGCTCAAAAGGTCATTAAAGATGGTAAGACGGTAACTAGATTACAGTTGGCCAATGGATTTGTTTCAGGTAATACTAAATTTTCAAAACGAATTAAATATTAAACGAAAAGCCAACTTCTTATTAATTTAAGAGGTTGGCTTTTTTTGATTATAATTACGTTTTTTTGACTTATCAGATTGTTGTAGTTATAATTACGGTATAGAAAAAGCCTTTCGATCGTTGGCCAACTTGCTAGCGCAATCTAATAAGCTTTATTCGTCTTATGCTTTCTTCAAATAGTAAAATAGCAAACTAATGATAGCTAATACTAATTTTAAAGAAAATGTAATAGTAATTGTAATGATGTTCACTTCCTTGAAATCAATAGATTTATTGTTAGTTAGACAATAATTGATAACGTTTATTATTATAGCATGTAGATTGGGAAAGTTTATAAAAAAATGTAAAGATTTTGCAAAGTGCTTGCATTGAGCATTTAAGTAATATATTATTTAGTTGTAATAGTAATTGTCATGGTGTTTAAGGATTAGTTACCCTTATATGCTGTGCTTCATAGTCTGTCTGCCTTGTCTCTTTCTACGACAAGGTTATTTTTTTGCTTAAAAGTACAATTAAACACACACTAAAGCCAACTTCTTATTATTTTAAGAGGTTGGCTTTTTTATTTCCCTAATTAAAATAATATTGTCTGTAATCCAGTTATATCAGCGAGTCTCTTTTTCCTTAATTAAACTAAAAAAGTCAGCTCGTAATAAAATACGAATTGACTTTTTTAAGAGTAATATTTGTATTAACCACACAAAAACCACACAAAATGTCTGTAAAGCACGGTTTTAAAGGTAATAAGATGTCCCTGATCAGAGTCGAACTGATGACCTACCGCTTAGGAGGCGGTTGCTCTATCCAGCTGAGCTACAGAGACAAATGACTAGCTACTTCAGTATAAATGGCGGAAATAAATAAGTCAATTTGATTTTAATGGTAAGGCTAATACGTGCTGGAATTTGTGATAAGATATAATAATATCTTAATGAAAGTGTGAGTAAAATGACAGGAAAAGAAAGACAAGAAAGTATTAAAGAACAATTGCGTAATAATGAAGTTTCGATTAGTGCGAATCAGTTTGCTAAACAATTTAAGGTGAGCCGCCAAACAATTGTGGGAGATATCGCATTGCTTAGAGCCCATGGTGAAAAGATTTTGGCATCGTTCAATGGTTATACCTATGAAAAAAGGCCAAATCAAATTATTAAAATGATTGTCTGCAAACACCAAGCTAGACGTGTTAGGGAAGAGTTAGACATTTTAGTTCGTAATGGTGCTGAAATGCAAGATGTCACTATTAATCATGAAATTTATGGTGAGTTGTCTGGAACGTTACTGATTAAAACGCCAAGTGATGTAAATGAATTTATGACAAGAATCAATGAGAATAAAGAACATCTTCTTTCAGAACTAACGTCAGGGATTCACACACATCTGATTAAAGTCCCATCTGAAGAAAGTTTTGTTAAAATTCAACAAGAATTAGCGGATGCTGGTCTTAGTTATCAAACAGATTAATTTGACAAGATACCCATTCATTGGCATACTTTGTTCTAGAGGGTGTCAAGACACCCTTGAATAAATGGATGGAAAGAGACGTTGTTAGATGGATGCTCAGAAAAAGAAGGAACATAAATTACTTGCTGTTGCAGGATTTGCATGGTTATTTGATGCAATGGATGTTGGTCTTTTATCATTTTTAATTACAGCACTTGAAAAAGAATGGCATTTATCAGAAGTTCAAATGGGTTGGATTGGTAGTGTGAGTTCAATCGGAATGGCTGTTGGTGCTTTAATATTTGGTATGTTGGCCGATCGTATGGGTCGGAAAATTATTTTAATTGTAACGCTATTATTCTTTTCAATTGGTAGTGGGCTGTCTGCATTAGCAACAGGCCTGACCTTTTTCCTCATCATGCGGTTCTTTGTTGGAGCCGGACTTGGTGGTGAATTACCGGTAGCATCAACACTTGTTTCTGAAAATGTTGCACCTAAAAGACGTGGTCGAATTGTTGTTTTACTCGAAAGCTTTTGGGCAGGTGGATGGATTGTTTCAGCAATTGTTGCGACAGTTGTGATTCCTAGATATGGTTGGCGAGTAGCAGAAGTCGGAACGATGTTGACGGCTATTTATGCTATCTTTATGCGTTTAGGGATGAGAGACATAAACGAACCTACAGTTATTGATAAAATGCAGCGGTTATCATTTTTTGCGTCAATTCGAGAGGTTTGGTCGAAAGCATACCGTCGACAAACAAGTATGTTGTGGATTCTTTGGTTTACCGTCGTATTTTCTTATTATGGGATGTTCCTTTGGTTACCCAGTGTGATGGTGATGAAAGGATTCGATCTGGTTCATAGTTTTAGTTATGTTATGATCATGACTTTAGCGCAGTTGCCGGGTTACTTCAGTGCAGCATGGTTAATTGAAAAGTTAGGTCGCAAACTTGTTTTAATTAGTTATTTATTAGGAACGGCTTTATTTGCGTTTCTTTTTGGAAATGCAGTTAGTGTCTTCTCACTGGTTACTTATGGCGCTTTACTGTCATTCTTCAATCTCGGTGCATGGGGTGTGATGTACGCCTATACGCCAGAACAATATCCATCCGTAATTCGTGGAACGGGAACAGGAATGGCAGCTTCATTTGGCCGAATTGGTGGTATTATTGGGCCATTGTTAGTTGGTTATTTGATTAGTAATCACGTTACTGTGGGTCATATTTTCACATTATTCTGCATAGCCATCGTAATCGGCGTGATTGCCGTTTTCTGGTTAGGTGATGAAACTAAAGGAAAAATTTTGGATTAACATTAAAAAAGTATCTAAATGGTAGTCAACTAATGATTGTCTATGGCATTAGTGGATTCACAACTATTTATCAATGGTTGGAACAATTTAAATTGTTTGGAATAACCGGGTTAGAAAATTTATCCAAGAAGATTTTTTATGACTATTTCTTTAAAATGAGAGTTATTAAATGGCGTCAGATCTCAAGAAAAAGCCCAGATAATTTCTGAACTAAGGCACTTCAAACGTGAATTGAACGTGGGGTAGAGTAGTTTTTATATGCTATACTGAATAAATAGAAAAGTGAAAAGACGGTGGCTATTCTTGAGGAGAGGTGATGCTTATGAAAATAAGTGTTCAATCTAGGAAAGGAAATGCCTGATTGTATCTAATCGGAATTGTACTTGTGATTTTAGGCGGAGTATCAGCAATCATATTAGCTTTAGCTAAAGTGATTAATGCTGTAACAAAACTCATTATTTCATGGCAAGACTTAAAAAAGACACAAAAAAAATAATCGTCTCATTATCTTTGGCGAGATAAACGATTATTAGTAATTAAAATCTGGTCACCGTCTTAAACGGTTCTATGTGAGAAGTCCTGTTGAAGCAGGGCTTCTTTTTCATATATTTAGTATAGCACAGTTAGTCATAGTAGGTAATAACTGTGCTATAATTTATCAATTTTCTTTACGTTATATGTTGCGTTCGGAAATACTGATTAGATGAAAGAAAATGATTAATTGGATCTAATCGGAATTTCGTTTGTGATTTTAGGTGGAGTATCAGCAATCATATTGGTTTTTGCTAAAGTGATTAATGCTGTAACAAAACTAGTTATCTCATTGTAAGACTTAAAAAAGACACAAAAAAAGGCTCTACAACATTTGTTGGTGATAGAAAATCGATCACTGGCGGCAATTTTTTTATATAATAATACAAAAAAAGGAACTTCGTTTCCTTAATGGCCAGCCAGCCCAAAAGAAAGAGGTTCCCTCATAGTTAATCATACTAAAGTTTTACTTGGAATAGAAGGCCCAAATATTATTATAATATTTGGGCCTTCAGTCTGATAGCACTATTTTTAATTATGGTTGGCGAACTATTATTCTAAAATTACATAAATAAACTTTCCACTGTAAAAAATACCACGGGTACTTTTTGGCACAAACAACACTCACAACAACACATTGTTTTATTTCACTTAACTGCCGTAAAGCTTGTATTGAAAAGTTAAAAGAACTCGCTAATTCGACTTCGCTATAATTAGGCCCAATCGCCATTACGGAATACGGGAACTTCACTACCATCTTCACGAATACCATCGATTGACATTTTAGCAGATCCGACCATGAAATCAACATGTGTTTGGCTTAAATTTAAACCAGCAGCAGCTAACTCATCATCGTTCATTTTAGTGCCATCTTTGATAGAAAATGGATAAGCAGAGCCAAGTGCGAGATGATCACTCGCATTCTCATCGAATAATGTATTGTAGAATGTGATTCCTGACTGTGAAATGGGAGAAGGGTCTGGAACTAAGGCAACTTCGCCCAATGATTTGGCGCCATCATCAGTATCAAGTAGGTGTTTCAAGACTTCTTCGCCTTGTTCAGCAGTTGCTTCAATGACTTTACCAGCTTTAAACGTAAATTTCATACCGCTTAAAGTTGTTCCAGCGTAACTTAATGGTTTTGTTGATGAGATATAACCATCGATACGTCTAGAGTCGGGTGCAGTGAAGACTTCTTCCGTTGGCATATTAGCCATGAATTCATGACCTTGAGCGTCAAATGAGCCAGCGCCTTCCCATAAATGATTTTTGGGTAAACCAATGACGATATCTGTGCCTGGTGCAACATAATGTAAAGCAGAGAACTGTTCTTTATTTAGTTCGTCAGCTTTTGTCCGTAAGGTTAAATCATGTTGGTGCCATGCTTCAATTGGATCGGCATGGTCAATCCGTGTTGTTTTGAAAATCTCTTCCCAAAGACGTGAAACGGCTGCTTCACCTTTTAATTCAGGGAAGACGAGTTCCGCCCAAGCTGTATCAGCAGCTGCGACAACTGTCCAACTGACGTCATTATTTTGAGTGGCTTTACGTAAAGGGCGTAAAGCTTGGCCCATAGCCTTTTGACGAGAGGCAATTTTTTCATAAGGAATCCCAGCAAAAGCATCGGGGTCATCTGACATCACTGAAATACGTGAGGCCTTTTTAGCAACCCAATCTTCAACTTCTGAAGTTGTGTAGCCAGGGACATCTACTAGGCGGTCAAGTGGGGCAAATTCAAGAAATGATTTTGACACATGACTGTCGGCCCATTTGACGATAACTTCACTTGCCCCGGCAGCATAAGCTTCATCAACGATTAAATGAGCTAATTCCTGTTGAGTAACGGAAATTTGGAGCACAATTGTTTGGCCTTTTGACACATTAACACCGACTTTAACGATTAATTCGGCGTATTTTTTGAGTTGATCTTTAAAAGTTAATTTTGACATATCAAAACCTCCAAATTCATTTATGAAATAATAATAACATATTAATGAGAAAATGATTAGTGTTTAGAACATTAAATTTTTTCTAACAACTTCAGATTTTTTTCGTTTCTTTGGTATAATACTAATTAGAATCATTATTGAGGAGGCCAATCATGAAAAAAGTGAAAGTTATGACTGTATTTGGCACACGTCCAGAAGCTATCAAAATGGCACCAGTTGTCTTAGAATTAAAAGAACGTAACGCAGAATTTGAAACAGTGACAGTTGTGACAGCACAACATCGTCAAATGTTGGACCAAGTTTTAGACATATTTAAAATAATTCCAGATTATGATTTGAATGTCATGCATGCCAACCAAACATTGAGCGATACCACTCGTAATGTTTTGCAGAAATTGGATGACGTTATTAAACAGGAACAACCTGACATTATTTTAGTTCATGGAGATACGACGACAACATTTGCCGCTAGTATTTCGGCTTATTATAACCAGGTTGCGATTGGGCATGTTGAAGCGGGACTCAGAACGTGGGATAAATATTCACCCTTCCCAGAAGAAATGAATCGTCAGTTAACGGATGTCTTGGCTGATCTGTATTTTGCACCAACCTCACAAAGCGAAGCTAATTTAATATTAGAAAATCATCCGAAAGAAGCAATTTTTGTAACCGGAAATACCGCAATTGATGCTTTAAAACAAACAGTTCAAAAAGAATATAATCATGATGTGTTAGCAGAAGTAAATCCTAACAATAAAATGATTTTATTAACAATGCATCGTCGTGAAAATCAAGGTGAACCAATGCGTCGGGTTTTTGAAGCCATCAAAGAGGTTGTTAATAACCAACCAGATGTTGAAGTAGTTTATCCTGTCCATTTAAATCCAGTTGTTAAGGATTTAGCTAACGAAATTTTAGGTGAAGTAGACCGTGTGCATCTCATTGAACCGTTAGATGTGGTTGATTTTCATAATTTAGCGGCTAAAAGTTACTTTATTATGACGGATTCAGGTGGTGTTCAAGAAGAAGCGCCTTCACTTGGGAAACCAGTGCTGGTTTTGCGTGACAATACAGAACGTCCAGAAGGCGTGGATGCGGGGACATTGAAGTTGGTTGGAACTGACCCTGTAAAAGTTAAAGAAACCATGCTATCATTAATAACTAATAAGAGAGAGTACGAACGAATGGCAAATGCAAAAAATCCCTATGGAGATGGGCAAGCGGCTACTCGGATTTTAGATGCCATTGCTTACCAACTTGGAGATAGTCAGCAGGAACCTGAACGTTTCGAATAAATGGAGGATTTTTAAAGTATGAGCAAACGAACAAAACGTCCCATTATTATTGGTGTGACAGGTGGTACTGGTAGTGGTAAAACAACAGTTAGTAATGCGATCTATTCACAATTAGCTGGTGAATCAATTATGATTTTACAGCAAGATACGTACTATAATGATCAAGCTGATATGAGCATGGAAGAACGTAAAGCAGTTAATTATGATCATCCACTTGCTTTTGATAACGAACGGATGATTAGTGACTTAGAACAATTGTTGAACAATGAAGCGATTGATATGCCGGTTTATGACTACACAAAATTCACGCGTTCAAGTGAGACAATCAGAACAGAACCTCAAGATGTGATTATTGTTGAAGGAATCCTGATTTTAGGGGATGAAAAGCTCAGAAATTTGATGGATATTAAAGTTTTTGTTGATACAGATGATGATTTGAGAATCATTCGCCGTATTACCCGCGATATGAAGGAACGTGATCGTTCATTGCAATCCGTTATTGATCAATACGTTAGAACGGTTAAACCGATGTATAATCAATTCGTTGAACCAACAAAACGTTATGCCGATATTATTGTGCCAGAAGGTGGCGCAAATACGGTTGCCATTGATTTATTATCGACTAAAGTTCGTGATATTTTAAAACAAGATTAGACTAAAAAGCACTCATAATAGATTCTATAAAATTAAAAAAATGGTGTTTCGATAAAGAATTTTATTTGAAAATAATATATACTAAATATAAAAAGGATGGTTACTGTTTTGAAAATGATGAAATATGTATTATTTTTCGCCGGTATAATGATGGGTATTGGAGTTGGGGCATATCGTGTATCAGCAGATGATACGAAACCTGAAGGTGTTATGGGATCCAACGTTCCCAATTCATTAGTTAGGGCTGAAGCCACATTGAGCAAATCTGCTACAAATAAAGCTAATTCGATTCCTGATTTATCAGAATTTCAAGGCTCTTTTACAGATGCACAGGCTAAAGTATTAAAGAAAAAGTTTAAATTTGTTATTTTACGTGTTCAATATGGCTCTAATCGTAAAGATCTTGTAATTGATCATAATATTGCAATGATGAAGAAATATAATATTCCATATGGTGTTTATTCATTTAGTCAGTATGAAAATGTTGCAGATGCTCGAGTAGAAGCTAAGGATTTATATACTCGTGCTAAAGATGCTAAGTTCTTTGTTAATGATTATGAAGATCAAACGGTTACGAACGCTAGTAAAGCCAATACTAATGCAGCTACGAAGGCTTGGGCTGACGAAATGGCTAAGCATGTAGGTAGTCGTAAGGTTATTCTTTATTCATATGCAGATTTTATGAATAAACATGCGAATACAGCTGTGAAAGGGTATGACTGTTTCTGGTTAGCAGCTTATCAAAGCGATGAACCAACAGCAATAGTGCATTCATTGTGGCAATATACAAGTAACTATACAAATCATGGCTTATCAGGTGTCGGTGGAATCGATGCTAGTATCATGAATGGTAAAAATGCTGATTGGTTCTTAGGGACATCAGCAACAAGTGCGGCTGGGAAAGCGCAAGCTTATAATAAATTAGTCACAGTTAAAAAATCTGGATATAATATTTGGGGTAATTTTAAATGGTCTACTAAAAAAGGAAATACAACAAAATTTATTGGTAAAAATTATACAGCTAAATATAATTATAATCACAGTAATGGTAGTGTATTTTATTCATTATATGACAAAAATAATAAATGGATTGGATATGTAAATAGAAACGCAGTTGTTACAGCTAAATCTAATCAGTTTGCTGCTTCGGTTAAAGTGAATAAAAAAGGATATAAAATATGGAGTAATTTCTTTTGGAGTAAAATCAGAAATACGACTAATAATTATTATGGTAAAAATTTTAATGTTAGATATAGTTATGAATTAGGCAATGGTAGTACATTCTATTCGCTCTATAATAATGCAGGAACTTGGATTGGATATGTTAATAAGCATGCAGTAGGGATAAATAATACTAAATATAATAAAACTGTTTCAGTAAAAAAAAGTTACACTATTTGGGGGAATTTTGACTGGACAAAAAATAAAGGGGAAACTATAGTGAACCCTAAAAAAATGTATAATGTTAAATATGCATATGCAATTAATGGTTATACTTATTATTCATTGTATAGTTCCAAAGGAATTTGGCAAGGATATGTAAATAGTCACGCATTTTGAAATAAATAGTCCTATAACTGTTGTTAGTGAGAGGAAATCTATCACTGACAACTTTTTTTGTATGATAGCATAAAATTAGTGTTTTTTATCCATATCCAAATGTGAGCATACTAAAAAATGCTATATGTGAATAATAGTATAGAAACAGTATCTATTACTAATATTGTTAAAGAGTTATAAAAATGATACTCTTATAACTTAATCTATTAAAAATTTTGGGGAGTTGTTATTTTGGGAAACAAGTTTAAATATGTAAAAAATCAGAGTTCTGTATTTGTTGTTATTTTAGGTGTAAGTTTATTTTTAATTCTCCCGCAAATTTTAAATCATAGTTTAGTCCTAGGAGCAGATTCTTTATTTCATTTTAATCGTATCTATGATATTTACATGCAATTTAAAACAGGAAATTTTAGTTATTTCCAATCTAATTACGGATTTCAACAAAGTGGTCGTATTGTTAATGCTTTATATGGTCCCGGGTTTGCTTACCTCTTAGGTGGGTTATTGCTAATTGTTCATAGTTGGATTAAATTTCAAATTATCTCTTCATTTTTTATTTTTGTTATTAGTGGTTACTCAATGTACTTTTTATCTAGAGAAATGGCTTCTACTAAGAAAGTTTCATTATTAATGTCAATACTTTTTATGAGTAGTATGTGGATCACGCGTTGGTCGCTCTCACAAAATTTTATGGCCTGGGGGATTGCCTTAATGCCTCTAATCGTTTTAATGGGACTTAAAATGATTAAAGATAATGCTGATGGCCTGAAAATTATTCCTTTAGCAATAATTGTTTCGTTAATGATTCAAGTCCATTTGTTGAGCGCCTTAATGTCAGTTGGTGTTTTATTTTTTTTCTTTATGATTGGTTTCTTTCAAACAAATAAAAAATGGCAACTGCTGTTAAAATGCTTTTTTGCAGGATTATTATCTCTTGTTTTAACATTTAATGTTTGGGGGGGCATGTTAGATGTTTTTTCAACCAATAAATTATATCCACCATACGCTAACTTAAATATGTCTAATTCAACAACAAACTTATCAATGAATAATGCTACAATTACCCAAATTGGTTTATTTATGAGTTTAATATTTGTTTTACAAATTATTTGGTTATTTAAAAAAAATAATTCTTTGACCTTAGCTAATAAAACGACTACAGTTTTAGGTTTAATATTCTTAATTTTGTCTTCATCTATTATACCATGGACAGTACTTGGAAATGCTATTCCAGAATTTCAACGGTTTCTGCAGTTTCCTTTTCGATTTGAAGGATTCGCTTCAGTTTTATTATTATCCGGATTTGGTGCATCGATTTCGACGTTTTCAGTTAAAGAAAATAGAAAATTTTTTGAACTTATATTAGTTGTAAGTGGCATCTTTATAGTAATACAATCTTATTCTGATATTCAAAAAAATAATGAGGTATGGAATAGTGATCACTCTGTAATTTCTACAGTAAACGTTGATATTCCTGATACTGTCATTAATAAGCAAATTACTCAAACTTTTACCAGTCCATATTTGGAATCTGGCTTAAAATTAGTTACAAAAGCGTCGCCTGACTATTTACCTAATAATCGTGTATTAAGTGAGCATTCTTATTATGATTATCGTCAAAATATTATTAATAATAAATCTAATGTATCTAGGGTAGTCAAAAAAAACGGTGACTTAGTCCTTTGTTGGAGTGCAAAAGAAAAGGGACAGTTGATTTCCTTACCTGTTGTCGTTTATAATAACTCAGATGTTCAGCTTAATGGTGTTAGTCTGGATTCTAAAAAAATTACATTATCAACTATAGGAACTCCTGCTGTTAGAGCAACTAAAAAAGGGACAAATACTTTCGTACTTAGTTATCATTCAAAAATTATTACTAAAGTCAGACTAATGATTGTTATTTTAGTTTGGATTATTAGCTTGATTATTCTTTTTTTATCTTTTATTAATAAAAAAATAATGGATCCGTTCAGAAGTAGTTATGAAAACAAAAAATAGTATTGTTTAGAATTTTATGATGTATATATAAACAAAATTTTTTGTTCGTTATAATTTAATGGTGATATCTTAAATTTACGATATTTACTGGGGTATGACATAATTGTTTTTGATGGAAGCCTCATGATATTAAAGGAACTTTCCATTACTGTATTATCGAGACAAGTTATCTAGAATTTGCTTAAGTGCTTCATTTAGAATGTTCGTAGTGAATGATACTCATATTAAAACTCAATATTTCTCCTGAGTACAAAATCGTAATACAAGTGAAATAAGCGTGTTCTTTCGCTGCTTTATTTTCCAAATGAACTTCTGTGATATCTGTGGTTAATTTTGACAAGGACAATAGGTAAAGAAACGACGTCTTACTGAGTTTTTAGCAATTATCTTAACAGTTCTTTGATAAGAAATTACGGTCGTACATTAAACGATAAACTTTTTTATGATTAATCGTAAAATCAAGATTGTGGAATTAGATAGTTATACGTCTATAACTATATGCTAGTGTAGTTGTTTGCAGTCATATAAATGATTTTAATAACGTAACCAGTTTATATTTATGCACCAACAACATATTACGATGGACCAAAAAAAGCCACAAATTCTCAAATCTTGAGAGTTTGTGGCTTTTTAAGTATTGTGCTTATTCTTTTGGCTCTTCGTCAACTGTTGTTGGTGAAATAGTCATTGAGAAACCTGTTATTTGATAACAGGTTTCTTTTTTTGCTTAAAATTTAATGGTACTCAAAATACGTAAACGATATTGGCTAAAATTTTTAAACCCATAAGCATTGCGCTTAATTACTTTTAGTTTATTGTTAAGTCCTTCTAAAGGACCGTTAGAATAGGGATATCGTAGCGCATTTTTTAAATAATCTGGTTGTTTTATGAGTGATACAGTTACCTTTTGAAATTGTTCTGAAACGCCTTTGGCGTTAGTTAACTGATAATTAAGTTTTGACCAATCTTTATTACGGATGGCAGTTAAGCTATTTTGAAGACAATTATAGGTATTAGCTAAGATTGGATCAATAGCTAGTAGCTTTTGATCCAATCTGTTTCAGTTTGCCATTCTTTGAAGTAAGACCAATGACGAAAATTTTTATAATTTAATTGGCCCATTGGTTTTAATAACAATTTCCAATATCGTTTTAATTGTTTGTAGGATTGGGAACTTACTGTAAGTTTTTTCATAACTTGAATCCTAGTTTGATTGAAAGCTCTAGTCATAGATTGAACAATATGAAATCGATCATATACAACAATGGCATTAGGAAACAACGTTTCAGCTAGTTTAGGATAGGTATAATTCATATCTGTCACAATTATTTTGACGTTATCACGTGCAGTTTTAACATAACGATTAAAGTGTTTGGTAATCTGATAGATGGTTCGTGCCTCGATTAAATCAATTAATTCGTGAGTTTTGGCATCCATATATTCAAAGCTTAAGGCATCTTTTGTTGTTTTAATCTCATCGAAAAGAAGAACTTCTGGTAAATAATTTAAATTCACTTTGAAATCATGTTTGGTTAAAGCAAGCACACGACTAACGTAGTTAGTCGAAGTAGCGAGTTCTTTTGCGATATGGGTCATAGAACTCGTTTCTTTTAATTTTTCAATACATGCTTTACGGCAGTTAAGTGAAATGGAACAATGTTTTGTTGTGAGCGTTGTTTGTGCCAAAAAGTAACCGTGGCATGTTTTACAGTGAAAATTTTGTTTGCGTAATTTAAGAATAATAGTCCGTTCAAATGAACGAGGTAAGCGAACCGAAACAGTTCGCCAACCATAATTAATAATCTGATTGGTATTGATAACGCCACATTTTTGGCAAGATTTAGGACGATAATTTAAAGTACCATAAATAAAAATAGTACTATCAGAATTAGACTGAATAGCTAAATTATTATCAATTATAATATTTGGGTCTTCTATTCCAAGTAAAACTTTAGTATGATTAATCATGAGGGGACCTCTTTCTTTTGGGCTGGCTGGCCATTAAAGGAAACGAAGTTCCCTTTTTTGTATCATTATATAAAAAAATGTCGCCAGCGATAGATTTTCTATCACCACCAACAAATATTGTGCTTATTCTTTTATAAAGTTTTTTTACGACTGATAAAAAATGAAATTGGGGGAGTCAAAATACTAATTATCCAAGCTATAATGACAATAATTAGCCTTGTTTTAGTAATGATTTTTGAGTGATAACCGACTAGTAAAGTATTTGTCCCCTTTTTAGTAGACTTAATATTGGGACTTCCCATAGTAGATAAGTTTATTGTTTTTGGATCAAGATTAATACCATTGAGTTGAACAGTTGAATTATTATAAATTATGGTAGGTAAAGCAAAAAGTTCACCTTTTCTGGTTGCCTTCCAGTGGAGAAGTAAGTCCCCATTTTTAGTGACTGATTTAGTTATTTTAAATTTGTTGTTAATGATAGCTTGGCGATAATCGTAGTAAGGATGTTCACTTAATGCGCGATTATTGGGCAAGTAATCAGGTGATGCTTTCGTTACTAATTTTAACCCGCGTTCTAAATGGGGGCTAGTAAAAGCTTTTACAACTTGTTCATTGTCAGTATGATCTGAAATAGTAACGTTCTGCATGTAAAGGACAGAATGTTCACTATTCCATATTTCGTTACTTTTTTGAATCTCGAAGTATGACTGTACTGAAACAAAAATACTACTTATCATTAATAATAGTTCAAAACTTTTTCTAGAGTCTTTTGCTGAAAAAGTTGAAATTGTTGCGCCGAATCCAGCTAATAATAAAACTGAAGCCAATCCTTCAAATCGACGAGGAAATTGAAGGAAACGCTGGAGTTCTGGGATTGCGTTGGCTAGTGCTGTCCATGGAATTAAGTTTGAAGATAAGACTAAAAATATTAGTCCCAAGATTGTTACAATTTTATTTTCTAAAGTTAACTTATTTTTTTTAAAAAATAACCAAACAATTTGTAAAATAAATATTAAACTCATAAATAAGCCGATTTCAGTAATTGTATAGTTACTTGTTGATAGATTCATAGTTGAATCTGACATGTTTAAATTGGCAAATGGTGAATATAATTTATTGGTTGAAAAAACATCTAACATGGATCCCCAGACATTAAACGTTAGAACTAATGAAAGTAGGGCGGCAAAGAAACATTTTAATAAAAGTTGCCATTTTTGATTTGTCTGAAAAAAACCAATGATAAAAAAGATAACAAGAATACCGATTGACATTAAAGCACTTAGCAGATGCACTTGTATCATTAAAGAGACAGCTAGCGCAAAAGGAATGATATGTAAGTCTTGTGCATTCTTTTTAACCATCTTAACGCCCATTAAAACGATTAAAGGCATTAGCATAATACCTAAAGTCATGAAGTTTTGTGAAGTTGACCAACGTGTAATCCATAGACTACTCATAAAAAGGATAGATATCAGTAGTGAGATTTTCTTAGTAGAAGCCATTTCTTTGGATAGATAGTACATTGAATACCCACTAATGAAGAAAACTAAAAAAGAGGATATGACTTGAAATTTAATCCAACTATGAACAGCTAGTAATAATAATCCTAAAAAGTAAGCAACTCCAGGTCCATATAACGCATTAACAATTCGACCACTTTGCTGAAATCCGTAATTAGATTGGAAATAACTAAAGTTTCCTGTTTTAAATTGCATGTAAATATCATAGATACGATTAAAATGAAATAAAGAATCAGAGCCCAAAACAAGACTGTGATTTAAAATTTGAGGGAGAACTAAAAATAAACTCACAACAAAAATAATACTAAATACAGATCCATGATTTTTTAGATATTTAGATGTGTTTTCCAAAATATTAACTCCCCGAAAAAATGTATTTAATAAACTAAGATACAAGAATAGCATCTTTATTATTTTTAAACAACACAGTAATGGTTAGTTTCTTTTATGATGGTTCTTAATAAAAGAGACTAAATTAAAAATAAGCCAAATGAGTATTCCTAGAAGACTTAAAATAATGCCGGTAGATAAACCAGGCGTTTGATAGCTATAAACGATGTGATGGGTACCTTTTGGTAATTTTAAGCCAATAAAGGCATCATTTGTTTTAATGATTGGTATAGGACGAGAATTATCAGTTGCCGTCCAGCCTTTAGAATAAGGAATAGAAGAAGTAAGAATACCTATTTTAGGCGTAGTTATTGAACCAGAAACCTTATTTGTAGAAAATTTTAATGAATTTAATTTATTTTTTTGAATTTTTCTTACTTCATGTGTATAACTGCGACCAAGCGGGACGGCAGTGATTTTAATTTTGAAAGAGTAAGTCCCTGAATTTGATAAAAGTAAGTCTAAACTTGCTGGCATTCTTTTCTGGTAGCCCATATTTAGAGTAGCGTTGGACAAAACTTTAAAGAAAGAGAGATTATCAACGCCTAGTTGTGTAATTGTATTTGTCGTTTTTGAAGATCTAACCCCGATTGAATAACTAGTACCTGAAGAACCTCTCGTTAATTGTTTGCTGAGAGATTTTTGTAATGATAAGGGCCCATTAATGTCTAGTAGTTGGTTATTCGGATTAGTTGCATTATTTGAAACAGCCATAGACATTTGCTCTTTAGCAGATAACGAGTGATGTTTAATATCGGTTAAAGAAAGATGTAATTCAAAATTACGATATTGCTTAGCATTTTTAATTTTAATTTGATAACTGTCTGAAATTGGATTGTTGCGATATTTATTACCAGTTACAAGTGTTTGTGATTCATTTAATTGGCCTGCATGCTGTATCTTTTCAACAGTGAACGGTACATTTTGTGTAGCAGATGATGGCGTCGATTGTTGTAACCCTTTTGTATCAGAGACACTCACTGTTTTTAATAATTGGTGTTCTTTATCAGAAACTGATAGTTTAGCATAGTTTTGATTTGAGATAACGTCAGGTTGCCAATAAATGAGTGGAAAATTATTTTTTGTCTCATAAAGGTTTGTTTGAACTTTTTTATTCTGCGAAATAGTTGTTTTAATTAGTTTATAACCATAAGGTATTTTTGTCGCATTTGGTTCGTTTGAATGTGTAAAAAGATATTTAACGCCTAAAAAATTATTAGTAATTGTGCGATCATCGAAATTCTCAATAGGAATATTATTATGATACTGTGAGTTTTGAAGGTTATTTGAAAAAGTACCCAGGGAGCCATTTTGAATAGAATAATAAGAATTTATAAGATTCAAACCATTGTCAAAATTATTGCGCAACATGAAGTTAGCCCCAAAATTATAATTATGACTAATTGTTGAAACACGGAATGAATTCGACTTATGGATATCCTTATCCAAACCAGCAAAAATATTTTTTGATAAGGTTTGATAATCATTTTCAGGCATTAATGTGTGACTAAATGTATTGGTAAAAGGAGATGCATAAGAAATACCAGTAAAGGCTAAATTTAATAAGATTAAACTTAGCATAATATGACTAGAATGTGCCTTTTGCCGATAGAGCAAAATGGTCACAAAGAATGAAATTAAAAAAATAACAGGAATAAAAATTTCTGTTTCACCATTTATATAAAAAGGAACAGCGATTAATAATAAATAGACGCCAAGACATTTTGTCATGAATTTTATTTCGGATAAATCTATCTTTTTAAGGCTGTCAATGAATAATGAGCAGCTTAGTGCAACAGGAACAAAGAGTAAGAGGATCCAGCGATTAGAAGGTGCTTGAAACCCGTTGAATAACGCCCCAAATAACGGAAAAAGTAGCATGACTAAACCGATTGTGAAACTTGCAATCAAAAGCGGATATTTTTTTCGATGATAAAGAATATGGATTAAGGCTAGAATGGCAAAACTACTAAATCCAAATTTAGTCCAAAAAGTTGACTCACCACTAGAAATCAATTGCATTGGTAAATTAATATAATAATAGAGTGGAAATGTCGATAAGCCATTGGCAAATAATCCACCAGATCGTGTAGAAGTTAACACAGAAATCATAGCAGGTAGTAGCATAACAGCTGCCATTAATAAACTAACGATTGCACTAAACAAGAAAATTGTCGCTGTTTTTAGAAAGGCTAGATTTTTTCGGTAGTATATTGTGTAGCGTAAAATTAAGTAGATTAAAGCCCCAATTCCTAAAATAACGGAAAAATAAAAGTTACTGATGAAAGTCCAAGTTAAAATGAGAATAAAAAAATTGGGCTTTGAGCTTTGTAAAATTTTCTCAATACCAATAATTAACAGTGGGAAAATAATAAATGGCGTTAAGAAGAAAGGCTGCATAACAGATGAATAAAGTGAAAAAGAAGTGAATGTATAAATAACAGCGCCACTTAGTATGGCACTATTGGTTAATTTGAAATGTCTTGCAAAAAAAACAAAGGATAGACCAACACAAAATAACCGCAAGATGAGTGTGAACTGATAAACAGTTACAACGGCACTTGCGGGGAATAACAACGTAATATAAGCGAACACGTCTCCGATAACATAGTAAGCAAATGTTTGGAATTGATCTGCACCAAGTCCTAATTTCCATGACCACATTGTTAAAGGTTGGAAAGGATGTTTAAGGTAAGAGCTAAGTAAGTTACGATAACTTTCTAAGACAGGTAGGTGTTGCTCTGCAGGATCGTGACTTTGAATTAAAGAATAGCCAGCTATTTTGTAAGTCCCAAAAATGAGGCTTACTAAAATCATAAAAATAATAATGTAATAGAGATATATTATTATTTTTGATTTTTTTAAATTGAAGTAAAATTTTTGCATAACTGGTCCCCCAAATAACTAGTCCTTTTTTGAACTGAACATATCTGATTCTTTTACAATATAAATAGGTCGATTTTTAACTTCTAAGAAAATTTTTCCAAGATATTTTCCTAAGATACCAACACAGAATAGTTGGATACCACCCATCATTAAGATAATTGAAATAGTAGAGGGCCATCCAGCAGTTGGATCACCATAGACTAAAGCTCTAATAATAATAAAGATGATAGCAAAGAAAGAGCCAATAAATGACAAAAAGCCAACATAAGTTGCAATTGAAAGAGGTGCCTCAGAGAATGCGATAATGCCATCTAAAGAGTATTTAAATAATCCCCAGAAATTCCAACTGGTTTTTCCGGCAATACGTTCTTGATTTGTGTACTCTAAATATTTTGTGTTAAAACCTACCCAGCTAAAAATACCTTTTGAAAAACGATTGTATTCCGACATAGATAAAACAGCATCAACCATTTGACGAGTCATTAAGCGATAGTCACGTGCACCGTTTACAATTTCAGTACTTGAAATACGGTTAATTAGCTTGTAAAAAAGAGTCGCAAAGGCAGAACGAATAGCAGGTTCACCTTTACGGGTCGTTCGACGTGTACCAACACAATCGTAATCATTATCGGGATCTTCTAAAATAGCTAACATTTTAGGTAAGAAAGAAGTTGGATCTTGTAAATCAACATCCATAACTGTGACATAGTCGCCAGTAGATTTTTGAAGGCCACAATATAGGGCAGCTTCTTTACCAAAGTTACGTGAAAATGAGGCGTAATGAACGGTTTCTGGATGTTTTTTTTGTAACTGACGCATTTCACTAAGTGACTTATCTGATGAGCCATCATTAATAAACCAATATTCTAACTGAATATTTGGTAAGTTAGCAGATTCTTTTTCAACCGCATCAAAAAAGAGTGGGATAGATTCCTGTTCGTTGTAGCATGGAACGACAATTGAAAGAACTTTGTTTGACATAATTGGAGCCTCCTAATGAATTTTTAATAAATTCTATTTTATGATTTTCTAAAAATAAATAGTTTACTGAATACATAATTAATGAGGACAATAAATATTTGATCAACTAATTTAACTAATGCAGCATCAAAGTTAAAGACAGAGATACCAATGTACATAATGAATTGGTCGATGAATAGTGACCCAATTCTGAAAAAGAAAAATAAGAATAATTCTATTAAAAAACCAGTGAAATTTTGATTTTTTGAACTGAATACCCATAATTTATTCGTGACAAACGCAAAAATAACTGAAAAAAACCAAGCTATGATGTTAGCAATTTGATAGTTCCAGTGTAAATAAGAATTAAACCCAACAAATGTGATGATATTAATTAGCGTTGTGAGTCCACCAAAGAATAAATATGCAATGAGTGAATAATATTTATGAAATAAAACCATTATTCTTTTAGCCATTAATCAACCGGTTCATTCGCTTTATTAAATAATTCTTTAGCAAAGCCTTCAAGTTTTTCAATATCTTCTTCTTCAGGGGCTAAATCAATTTTTAGATTAGCTGCACCCTTAGTTGCACCAGCTGATTCAAATGCGTCACCATACTTGTCCACGGCAGTACCGAAGAATTCACCATAGAATGTATCGCCAGAACCTGCAACACCGAATAACTTACCAGTTAGATCAAGTTCTTGTAAGTCTTCATAGAAATCCATTCCTTCATCGGGAAGTGATCCTTCATCATAAGTATAAGGGACAACCACACTTATATCGAAGTTGGTTAAATCGGAGGCATCTGATTGTGAGATTTCTTCCATTTCAACGGTGGCACCTAAATTCTCGAATGCTTCTGTAATAATATCAGCAACATCTTCATTATTACCTGTAATTGTTGCAAAAATAACCTTAGCTGAAACCAAACTAAATTCCTTCTTCCATTTTTTAATAATACTCAAAGTATATCAGATAAAAAAATGATTGTGAAAGGAATTAAGCATCTCGTAACAAATTCTAATCAATTGCGGTATAATAGTTGAGAAGAATTATTTATAATAGGAGGAAACAATTATATGATCACATTAAAATCAGATCGCGAGATTGAAGAAATGCGTGCTTCAGGTGCTATTATTGCCGGGATGCATAAGGGATTACGCGATGTTATCAAACCAGGTATTTCTAGTTGGGAAATCGAAACTTTCTCACGTAAATATATTGAAAGCCATGGCGGTGTTGCTGAACAAATTGGTTTCGAAGGTTACAAATACGCAACTTGTGTCAGCATTAACGATGAAATCTGTCATGCTTTTCCACGTAAAGGGTTAATTCTAAAAGACAATGATTTAGTTAAAGTGGATACAGTTGTTAGTTTACATGGCGCAATGAGTGATTCTTGTTGGAGCTATGTTGTTGGTGAATCAACGCCAGAAATTGATAAATTAATGGCAGTCACACATAAAGCACTTTACTTAGGGATTGACCAAGCAGTTATTGGTAACCGTATTGGTGATATTGGTCATGCTATTCAGACTTATACGGAAGACCAAATGGGTTATGGCGATGTCCGTGAATATGTCGGACATGGTATTGGACCAACAATGCACGAAAGCCCTTCAGTTCCTCATTATGGTCAAGCTGGTAAAGGGTTACGTCTTAAAGAAGGAATGACCATTACAATCGAACCCATGATTAACGTTGGCGGTTGGGAATCAGAAAGTGACGATCCTAATGGCTGGACTGCAAGAACTGCTGATGGTAGTCTGTCATGTCAATATGAACATGTGATTGTTATCACAAAAGATGGTCCTAAGATTTTAACATCACAAGATCCAGAATTTGACGCAAAATATCTATAATTAGCTGAAAAGGAATCGCTTACTTATTTTTTAAGCGGTTCTCTTTTTTTATTTACTTTATGGTACAATTAATGTAAGAAAATTGAAAAATCAAATGGGAGTCTCTTTAAATCAGTTGATTATTAAAGAGGTAATAAAAGGAGAAGTCAATTATGAAAGTTAGAAAAGCAATTATACCTGCAGCGGGCTTGGGAACAAGATTCTTACCAGCAACTAAAGCAATGGCTAAGGAAATGTTGCCAATCGTAGATAAACCAACGATTCAATATATTGTTGAAGAAGCTAAAGCGGCAGGGATTGAAGATATTTTAATTGTTACGGGTAAAGGGAAACGTCCAATTGAAGATCATTTTGATTCAGTGCCTGAATTAGAAGCTAACCTTAAAGCAAAAGGTAAAACGGAATTATTGAAGATTGTTGAAGAAACAACGGATATTAATTTATTCTTTATTCGCCAATCGCATCCACGAGGCTTAGGGGATGCTGTTTTAATGGCTAAGGACTTTGTTGGTGACGAACCATTCGTTGTGATGTTGGGTGACGATATCATGCAAGATAAAGTACCTTTAACGAAACAACTAATGAATCGCTATGAAGAAACGCATGCTTCAACGCTTGCTGTGATGGAAGTCCCGCATAAAGAAGTTTCAAAATATGGGGTCATTGCACCGCAAAATGAAGTTTCAAAAGGATTGTTCGATGTTGAAAAATTCGTTGAAAAACCAGCTATTGAAGATGCACCAAGTGATTTAGCTATTATTGGTCGCTACTTATTAACACCAGAAATTTTTGGTATGTTAGAAACACAAGAACCTGGTGAAGGTAATGAAATTCAATTAACAGATGCGATTGACCGCTTGAATAAAACACAACGAGTATTCGCACATGAATTCAAAGGTGATCGTTATGATGTTGGTAACAAATTTGGCTACTTAAAAACAAGTATCGAATTTGGGTTAAAACATCCAGAAGTTAAAGATGAACTCAGAGAATACATTAAAGAACTATCTAAAAAATTATAATTAAGTTAGAAGGCTGGGTCACTTTAGGTGACTTGGCCTATTTTTTTTGTTAAATGTGATACAATTTATTTTTACGGAGACTTATCGGAGTCGGAGGAATCACATGAAAAGTAAGTTCATTCAATTTATTAATGTCTTTAAAATGCAATTTACAAATGCTGATGTTAGTAATTCTGCGGTCATTATTGCTTATTATACGTTGCTATCTATTTTTCCAGCGATTATTTTTATTGGAAATTTATTACCTATGCTACATTTAAAAGTTTCAGTGATTCTAGAATATTTAAAAATTGTGATGCCATCAACCATTTATAATATTTTAGCGCCATTAATTGAATCATTCTTGAAAAATGGGAGTGGTGGGTTGTTGTCAATTGGGGCTGTTGTGACATTGTGGACGGCAAGTAAAGGCATTAATGCGCTTAAAAAGAGTTTTAACCATGCTTATGGTGTTGCAACTAAACAGAATGCTATTATTAGTCGAGTTGCGTCGTTAGTCTTAACGATTTCTTTAGTAGCCGCACTGGGTGCAATTGTTCTGTTCTTTGGATTCGGTCAGATGGTCGTTGAGTTCTTAACCCCCATCTTTCATCTGCCAAATACCTTTTTAACGGTGATTACGACGGTTAAATGGCCAGTTGCTTTAATTGGTATTTTTATTATTATTTTGTTGTTATATCGCATTTTGCCCAGTGTGAAATTAAGGATTAAGTCAGTTTTACCTGGGACCATCTTGACAACTATCGGTTGGATTTTATTAGCTCAAGGATTTTCGATATACGTGCGATACTTTGGTGGTTCATTCAGTAGCTACGGTGCCATCGGAACAGTAATGATTATGTTATTTTGGTTGAATTTTGGTGCATGGATAATTATGTTAGGTGCCGTACTGAATGCAACAATCGCAATTATTCGTCATGGAGAAATTGAAGAGCAATCAAGTCGGTTGAATACGTTAGTTAATCAGTATACAGACCGATCAAATCGAAAAAAGTAGAAAAATAAGTAATGAGTGTGATGCAGACTAATAGTTGCGAAAGTAACGTTTCGTAGATGTTAGTCTGTTTTTGTATTTATATAGAAGAAAATAGTATAATATAATTTTTTTGTTATATTGATACTAAAATTATTGATTTGTAGAAATTATTGTTTAATAAGAAATTTTTTTGTATTGAAAATGAAATATTTCAATGGTAAACGTAACGTATAATTAAAGAAGCAGTACGCTTAGGCTTTGAAAGCGAAAACAAATAAAAAAGAGAGGCTTATCTATTGACAATAGAATTAAATAATGATTAGACAAAAGAATTTAAGTTTCATTTAAGAATGTTAACAGGTATAATGAATTATTGTGTTATTGTATACATCTTTAAAAAAATTATTTAGGGGTAATCAATTATGAGTGAAGAGCAACATCAACATCATCAAGGTAGCCACAAGAGGCATCATAGCCACAAAAAGAAAAGAATGAGTACGCCAAAAAAATGGGTAATTAGCGTTGGCGTTGTTATCGCCGCTTTATTGGTAATTGGCGGAGGAATGATGGCTAAGATTTATCTAGATGCAAAAGACGTTGTAGATAACACGTATCAAAAAGCTGAGGTTAAAAGTAAACGAACAACTGGTGCTGTGTCATTAAAGAAAGAGGCACCCTTCTCAGTATTAATTTTAGGTGTAGATACTGGTGAAGATAATAGAACGGATCAGGGGCGCTCTGATACAATGATGGTGGCAACCATTAATCCAAAAACGAAAACAACAACATTGACTAGCTTGCCTCGTGATACGAAGATTCCGATCGCTGGACATGGGACAGAGAATAAGTTAAATGCTGCGTATGCATATGGTGACGTGTCGTTAGCAATGGATACAATTCAAAACTACTTGAATATTCCAATTGATTACTACGTTGAAATGAATATGAAAGGATTAGAAGAATTAACGGGCGCTGTTGGGCCTATTACAGTTAATAATCCATTCACTTTCACAGCTGAAAAATATTCTTATGAAAAGGGCGAGGTTGAATTAACTGAGAGTAATGTCCTAGATTTTTCTAGAATGAGACATTCCGACCCTAATGGTGACTACGGTCGTCAAAAAAGACAACGATCAGTTGTAACTGCTTTAGGTAAGAATATCGCATCAGTTAGTGGTGTCACAAAGTACAAACAGATTTTAAGTGCCTTAGAAAGTAACATGAAAACAGACTTAAAATTCTCCGATATGAAAGTAATTGCGACTAAATATCGAAGTGCAATTGGTAAAATTGAGGATGTGCAACTTCAAGGCCAATCACAAATGATTAATGGTGTATCATATGAAGTGGTCCCAACAGAACAAGTGACGAAGGTATCTAAAATGATCAGAAAACAATTAGAATTAGACTAGGAGACTTATACCAATGGAAGAAACGATTAATATTGAACAAATTTTTAATATTTTAAAAAAACATCTTAAATTAATTGGTGGAATAACCATTACAGGGGCATTATTAGCATTTATTGTAACGATATTCTTCATGACACCCAAATATGATGCCACGGTTCAAATTTTGGTTAACAGGACAGAAACAGACAATAATATGGCCGCTGCATATAATACGCAGCAAGCGGATGTTCAGATGATTAATACGTATAAAGATATTATTCAAAACAAAATCGTCTTGGATCCAGTTAGAAAAGAAATAGCTAAGAAAGATAATTTTATTGGGACAAGCGATGAGTTAAAAGGGCAAATAAGTATTTCTAATGAAGAAAATTCACAAGTTTTTAGTGTGACTGTCCAAGACACAAATGCTTATCGTGCGGCTGATATCGCCAATGCTGTAGCTGATACGTTTAAAAAGAAAATTAAAAAAATGATGAAAGTTAATAATGTCACGATTGTGGCTGATGCAATCGCAAAACCAGATGCGGTGTCACCAAATAAAAAAATGAACGTTTTAATAGGTCTGTTACTTGGTGCAATTATTGGAATCGCAATTGCGTTTGCAATAGAGTTGCTCGATAAAACAATCAAGGGAACTGATTTTTTGACTGACCTTGGATTGGCTAACCTTGGCATGATTAATCATATTGATGAAATTAAGAAAAGCCAAGGACTTTTTGGGCAAGCAACATTGGGAGCACGAAAACATATTAATTAGGCAGATAGGAGTTATACAGAATGAGTTTATTTAGAAAAGAAAAGAAATTATCCACTGATAGTATTGATAACGGGGTTGGATTGATTACAGTGACGCAACCAACATCGACGATTGCAGAACAATTTCGGACAGTGAGAACGAATATTCAATTTTCAAGTATTGATAAAGAAATGAAAGTTATTATGGCAACTTCTTCAGGCCCTTCTGAGGGGAAATCAACAATTATCACTAACCTTGCTGTTACGTATGCTAATCAAGGGCTAAAAGTCTTATTAATTGATGCAGATATGCGTCGACCAACGGCCCATCGAACATTTGGCTTGAGTAATCAAACAGGATTAACAAATTGTTTGACAGAAAAAGACATTGATGTTGCAAAAGCAGTTGAGGAAACGCCTATTGAGAACCTTTATGTTATGCCTGCAGGTCCTACACCACCTAATCCATCGGAATTGTTGAATACAAAACGTATGGATTCATTACTTTCTGCTGTCGCTGAACAAATGGATATGGTTATTATTGATACTCCCCCATTGATTTCTGTGACAGATGCGCAGATTGTGGCAACTAAAGTTGATGGCACAATTTTAGTTGTTCGAGAAGGTGTAGCTAATAAAGCTGCTGTCGTAAAAGCGAAGGAACTGTTGGATACTGTTCATGCGAGAATTATCGGTACAATTTTGAATGACGTTTCAGGTAGTGATGAGTCAGGTTATTATGGTGGCTATTATGGATATTATAAATAACGGTTAGTAATATTTATTTGGAAAATAATTTAAGGGAGCAGGGATTGTAAATGAGTAGAAAAAGTAAGCAAGTTGTTTTAACTGGGTTGGATAGTGCTATTTGGATAGTTGCTATTTTATTATCAGTACTATTTTTGGCACCATATATTAATTTTAGTAATTCTGATTTACTAATATTTGGCTGTATAGGACTGGTTTCATATCTGGTGGCGGGTTATTCTTTGAAACTTTTTTCAAAGATTAATCGATATACTGGATTCAAGGAAATGATTTCAATTTTCGCCGCTACGACAACTGCAGCTTTAATTAGTAATATCTGTTATTTCTTCATTAATAGTACAAGGTACAGTTTTCGCTTTGGAATACTAGCGTATTTATTTGCATTACTTTTCATTTGTGGTAGTCGGTTTGCATGGCGATATCTTGTTGAGCATATCTTGAATAATGGAGAATCAAAGCCACAAATTACAACACTGATTGTTGGTGCTGGAGATGGTGCAGAAGTATTAATGGAAAGAATTCAACGAGATAATGCCGATTTGAATGTTATAGGGTATGTTGATAACGATCCACAAAAACAAAAAATGTGGATGATGGGTAAAAAAGTTTTGGGAACCTTTAATGATATTTCTGTAATTGTTAAAGATTATGATGTTAAGCAAGTTTCAATTGCTATTCCATCATTAGCTCCTAAGAACTATGAGGATTTATTAGATATTTTAAATCCTTTAAAAATTAAGATAAACCGTATGTCAAGTTTTGAAGATATGCTAGAAGACAATAGTGATTCTAGAAAAATGCACGATATTGATGTCGTAGATTTACTGGGTCGTCAAGAAATTAAGCTTGATATGGCTAAGATTGAAAGTAAATTATTTGGCAAAACAATTCTAGTTACTGGTGCTGGTGGGTCTATTGGCTCAGAAATTTGTCGTCAGGTTAGCAAATTCAGTCCTAAACGATTAATTCTTTTAGGCCATGGAGAAAATTCAATTTACTTGATTCATCAAGAATTGAAAAATCTTTACGCTGGAAAGATTGATATTGTGCCAATAATTGCTGATGTACAAGATCGTGAACA
Source organism: Dellaglioa sp. BT-FLS60 (assembly GCF_054941065.1). Lineage (NCBI taxonomy): Bacteria > Bacillati > Bacillota > Bacilli > Lactobacillales > Lactobacillaceae > Dellaglioa > Dellaglioa sp. BT-FLS60. The sequence continues at coordinate 111,223 of NZ_JBSOLI010000036.1, read as the reverse complement.
TATTTTTGATTTAATGGCACAATATAAGCCAGATCTCGTGTATCATGCTGCGGCACATAAACATGTGCCATTAATGGAAGCAAATCCAACTGAAGCGATTAAAAATAACGTTTATGGTACAAAAAATGTTGCAGAGGCAGCTAAAGCTGCTAATGTAACGTCGTTTGTTATGATTTCAACAGATAAAGCAGTTAACCCACCTAATATTATGGGCGCAACTAAACGTCTTGCTGAAATGATTGTGACTAGTTTGAATGAAGAAGGTCATACAAAATTTGCCGTTGTTCGTTTTGGTAATGTGCTTGGTAGCCGTGGTAGTGTCGTACCACTCTTTAAAAAGCAAATTGCTAAAGGTGGACCAGTTACAGTTACTGATCTTAGGATGACAAGATTCTTTATGACAATCCCAGAAGCTAGTCGCTTGGTAATTCAAGCTGGAACGCTATCAAAGGGTGGAGAATTATTCATTTTGGATATGGGTAAACCGGTTAAAATTGTTGATTTAGCTCGAAAAATGATTAAATTAAGCGGATATAGTGAACAAGAGATTAAGATTGTTGAATCAGGTATGAGACCTGGAGAAAAATTGTACGAAGAGTTGTTAGTAAGTAGTGAAAAACAGCAGAAACAAGTTTATGAAAAAATCTTCTTGGGTAAGGTAACACCATATAAGATTGATGATATTATGAGCTTTGTTAAGAGTGTTGGGCCATTAACGGGTGATGCTTTGAAGAAGAAAGTAATTAGTTATGCGCATACTCATAATGGTGAACCATCAATTGATTCGGAAGGTATGAATTAATATGTATAGGAATTTTTTTAAAAGAATAATCGATTTTGTTGTTGCATTAATAGGCCTTGTACTTTTATCGCCTATTTTTTTGCTTATCGCGATTATTGTTAAAGTGGATTCAAAAGGCCCAGTTTTTTTTAAACAAAAACGAGTAAGTATTTATAAAACATACTTTGGTATCTTGAAATTTAGAACAATGAGAACTGATACTCCTGATGTGCCAACACATTTATTAGAAGATCCAGATATATTTATTACATACTCAGGTAAAATTCTTCGAAAAACTAGTCTTGATGAATTACCCCAAATTATTAATATTCTAACAGGTAAGATGAGCATTATTGGTCCACGTCCAGCACTTTGGAGTCAAGAGGATTTAATTAATGAACGTGATAAATATGGTGCTAACGATGTTCTACCGGGTTTAACGGGTCTCGCACAAATTAATGGACGAGATGAGTTGCCGATTCGAGAAAAAGCAAAACTTGATGGTAAATATGTTGCACAAATTTCATTTGGACAAGATGTGAAGATATTCTTTGGCACAATTAGTTCAGTTTTGAAACACGATGGTGTTCAGGAAGGCAAAAAAAATGCAAAAAAAGATATTAATCACCGGAGCAAATAGCTATATTGCAAAATCATTTAAAAATTGGATGGATCATTCCAATGCTGAAGAAATGACAATTGAAATGATAAGTGTTCGTGATGAAGCATGGAAAAAAATGAATTTTGGTCTGTATGACACAATAATAAATGTAGCAGGCATTGCTCATGTTTCGTCTAATCCAAATTTAAAAGATCAATATTACAAAGTAAATAGAGATCTTGCAATTAACTTGGCTGAAAAAGCTAAATCTGAGGGAGTTAAACAATTTATATTTTTATCAAGTATGATTGTATACGGTGAAAAAAAGGGATTGAAAAGTTCTAATATAATTGATCAAGACACACCTATGAATCCGATTGATTTTTATGGGGATAGTAAGTTACAGGCGGATGTTAAAATTCAATCATTAACAGATGAAGAATTTAAGACAGTTGTTATTAGAACACCAATGGTTTATGGACCAAATAGTAAAGGAAATTTTCCAAAATTATTAAAGTTAGCTCAAAAGGCACCTATTTTTCCTAGTATTTCCAATGAACGTAGTATGATTTATATAGATGTTTTGACAGAATTTATTAAGCAAACAATCGTTAATGATGTAGCAGGACTATATTTTCCACAAAATATGGATTATGTTTCCACAAGCGATATAATAAAGGTTACAAGAAAACTATTAAATAAGAAAACGCATCTAATTTCTGTTTTTAATCCGTTAATATATTTATTATCTAAAAAGTTTCGTATTTTTAACAAAATATACGGTAATAAAGTCTATGAGAAAAAGATTAGCCAGTATCCCTTTGAATATACATTGGGACTTACGTTAGAGGACTCAATAAAAAAAATATTGATGGAGGAAAAAGAATGAAAAAGGTCTTAATTGTTGCGTCAGTTGCATCGATGATTGAACAATTTAATATGGATAATATTAAAATATTACAAGAGTTGGGATATAAAGTCGAAGTTGCAACTAATTTCTCTTTTGCAGGAACTATAACGGATAATATTGCTAATTCTTTAAAAAAGAAACTTGAAGAAAAAGATGTTATATGTCATCAGGTAGATTTTTTAAGAGGAATTGGATCAATTAAAGCAAATAAAAAAGCAATGGAACAACTTAAAAAGCTAAAAAATAAAGTTACCTACGATTTTGTACACTGTCATTCACCAATTGGGGGAGTACTAACTAGATTAGTATTTAAAAACAGCGATAAAACAAAGATTATTTATACAGCGCATGGATTTCAATTTTTTAAAGGTGGGCCAAAAAAAGATTGGATTTTATTTTATCCTGTTGAACGTTACTTAGCTAAATACACAGATATTCTAATAACGATAAATAAGGCGGATTATAAAATTGGAGAATCTTTCGGCATAAAAAAGGTTATCTATGTGCCTGGTGTTGGAATTAAATGGGATGAACTACGTAAAGAATTAGATAATATCAGTGACGTGAAGAAAAGATTGGGTATATCTGAAAATAGTAAAGTGATGATTTCAGTAGGTGAATTATCTATATTAAAAAATCATATTGTAGGGATAGAAGCAATAAATAGACTAAAGAATAACATTGATATCACATATATTATTTGTGGTGTTGGGGATCAAAGAGACATATTAGAGAGAAAAGTAAAAGAATATGGGTTAGAAAAAAAAGTAATTTTTACTGGATATTCTAAAAATATTAAACAGTATTTAGATATTGCAGATTTTTCTCTATTTCCATCAAAAAGAGAAGGATTAGGTCTTGCAGGACTTGAGGCAATGGCAACTGGACTACCATTAGTGAGCTCATATCTAGGAGGTATCAAGGATTACACAAATGATGGGATTAGTGGACGTGTAATCGAAAATCCTAATGATGTGGATAAATTTATGAAAGCTATAGAAGAGATAGCAAATCTCGATGAAAAAGAGTACAAGAAAATTGCCCAAAATAATATTGAAGTATCTAAAAAATATAGCATTAAGAATGTAAATAAGATAATGGCTGATTTGTATTCTGAAATGTAGAGTAAGTTGTAAATATAATTTCAAGAATGATGTTTAATAGTACATTACTTGAATATATAGTAAACATTTTTCATATTTTAATAACGAACATAGTAATTGGGAATGTTGTATAAAATATGACACATATAACTAAGAATATTTGTAATTTTTATACACTATAAGATGAATAGAAGAGGACATACATGAAAATTGATTTCGTTGTTACTTGGGTAGATGGTGCTGATCCAGAACTTATAGAAAGTAAAAAAAATTTTCTTCCAAAAGAAAAGATAAATAATGACTCAATCCGTTATAGAGATTATGGGACGTTTAAATATTGGTTTAGGTCTGTAGAAAAATATGCACCATGGGTAAATAAAATCTATGTGGTAACAAATGGGCAAGTACCAGATTTTCTTGATATCAAAAATGATAAAATTATATTTATCAAGCACAGTGATTACATTCCTAATGAATATTTACCTACGTTTAGTTCGATACCAATAGAATTAAATTTTGCTAACATTACTGGATTGTCAGAACATTTTGTTGTTTTTAATGATGATACTTTTTTGAATGACTACGTAAAGCCAACTGATTTCTTTTCAAAATCAGGATTACCTAAAGATTCTTTAATAATGAATATTATTACACCTGTAGAAGATTTTGATCACATTTTTGTAAATGATCTTAAAATTATTAATAATAATTTTGATAAACGAAAAGTATTTAGGAATAACTTTACGAAAGCTTTTAATATAAAATATGGATATTTAAATTTATTAAATATCATTTTAATGCCTTGGCCTAGAATCCCTAGATTTATAGATTTTCATATACCGCTATCGTTTAAAAAAAGCACATATAAGAATGTTTTAGAGAAAATAAATGATGATTTTATCAAATCATCGGCTCATAAGTTTAGGGAAATAAGTGACATTAATGATTGGGTTATTAGGTACTGGCAATTATGTAGTGGGGAATTTTCTCCAAGAAGTATTAAATTTGGAAAAATGTGGACACTAGGTAATATTCAAAAAGTTGAAAATGATATTTTACAAAAAAAACACAAAGTTATTTGTATCAATGATTTTGATCTAGATGATGAAGAATATACAATCAGTATAAATATCTTGCAAAAGTCATTCGAGCAAACTTTAACTAATAAATCAAGTTATGAATTATAAAGGAGAACTGTAATGTTATCCCCAATAGTATTATTTTTTTATATTTTTCAATTTCCCATAGATATTGTAAGTACGATTCCTTCTTTATTGATTAGTTCATCAACAATTTTATTAATACCATTTATTATTTTATTTTTAGTGAATTCTGCATATCAAAAAAAAGTTAACTTATTTTTAAAAAATAAGTTAATTAGAAGTATATTATGGAGTTTTTTTGTATTAATTATAGCGTCATTATTATTTGTTATTTTTAGAAATACGAATGATTATAGTTTTACTATAATATTATTGCCACAGTTTATTCAGTTAATCATTGGAATAATTGTTTTACCGTATATTTTAGAATCAAACGTATCAATAAAAAAATTACTTGTAGAAATTTTTTGTATGCAATCAATTATTGAATTTATGGCATTAGTAAGTCCTACTTTTTTAAACATGACAAATATTTTTAGGATTTCACGAGCAGTAGAAAGAAGTCAAAATGCTGATGGTGGTGCTCGTGCGACCGGGATTGCTATAGTAGCATATTTTGGGTTGGCTATTGCTTTTGCAGTAGTGGAATTTATGTTTGTTTATTTTTGGAAAGAAATAGAATATACCAATTTTATGATTAAAATTAGTATATTAATTTTAATCATATTTGGTGGCATTATCGCTGGAAGGACATCGTTTATTGGATTCATTTTTGGAATATTGGTAGTTATTGTACGAGATTTTAGTAAAGGGATAAAAATAAAAAAAATACACATAAAAGTAAGGAATTTATATATGTTTATTATTAGTTTAATAATTTTAATTTTTGGAATTGGAATTATTGTTATTTTTAATATTTCTTCAAAAATTTCTGAATTTATAGCAAGTAATCCTGCAATACAGTCCTTTCAGAAATTTACACTGAGATTGTTTGTGAATTATCAAACGACTGGTAAATTTACTGATAATTCTGTGGAAAGGTTAAAAACAATGTATTTCCCAATATCAATAAAAAGTTTCTTTTGGGGTGATGCGTTATTTACAAATAAGGATAAAACATATTATATGCATACAGATGCCGGTTATATGAGGCAACTACTTTATTCGGGAGTATTTGGATTTTTATATCTTGTTTGGTATCAATTTAAGTTTATAAAGGCAATTAAACCAAAGTTTTTTTCTTTATGTTTGTTGATTTTACTGTTTATTTTAAATTATAAAGGTGTTGTAATAGGAACCTCGTCGATTATTCAAAGCTTATTATTGGCGCTTATTGCTGATGAAATCTTTAAGGGGGAAAAAGTATTTTGAAGACGGTAAGTGTACTAATGAGTGTATATAATGAAAAATATGAATGGATTGAGGAAGCTGTAAACTCTATTCTTAGACAACAAGATGTACAGATACAGTTAATTATTGTAGTAGATAATCCAAATGAGAATGCATTAGTTAAGTTTATTCAAGAATTAAGTGAAAATCGTAAAAATATAGAGGTAGTTGTTAATAAAATTAACGAAGGGCTAGTAAATAGTTTAAATACTGCATTATCATATGCTACAGGAGAGTATATTGCTCGAATGGATGCGGATGACATTTCATATTTAAATAGATTTTCAGCAGAAATAAAATATTTAAAGCAATATAATTTAGATTTTGTAATGGCTGAAACTTTATTGATGGCTGAAAATGGGGAGAAAATAAAATCCTCGACTTATCCAGAAATGCATGGAAAAACTTTTGAAAAGATGGAACTGATAAAAAATATTTCAAGACATTCAACATGGTTAGCAAAGAAAAAAGTTTTTTTTGAGTTAAATGGTTATAGAAAAATTGAATTTACTGAAGATCTTGATTTTATATATCGAGCTATAGAAAAAGGCTATAAGTTGGGTAAAATGGGTGAGCCTCTTGTGAAATATAGAGTGAGAGATAATGGAATTACTAAAACTAATTTACTAGCTCAGTGGAAAGTATATTCAAAATTAAGAAAACTTGCCAATAAAAAAACGGTAAGTAGAACGAGTCCTAAAAAAATAAATTCTGTTATAAAAAAATTAACTGATCGACAAAAAATGTCTTTTATTAAAAGTAATGATTTACTTTATATGATAAAGCAAACAAATAATATAATACAAAAGACGTTTTTATTTTTTAAATTATTAATTAGTTCAAAATATGTGTTAGAATTAATTACTTTTCAGATAAATAGCCGAATCAAGGGAAAAAATTTATAAAAAGCAATATTTATATGAAAAGATGATGTTATGTTAAATATCCGAAAAAGCCCTTAGATTGTTAACGACAGACCTAGTGGTTAATTAAGATATTATATTCTTATCAATATTATTTGTGATTAATTGGATATTAGTTACATCAGTCTGTGGCTTATGGGTGTTGCCTTACCATATAGGAGTTAAGCACGTATCAATTTTCGGATAAGATAATTCGACATCTTTAAATTATATTCTAGAATCACTGCAATGATTTTAGGATATCCATAAATTCTAAAGTTGTCGTTCTTAACGACTAATTTTCTTAAATTTTCCTATTGGTTTTCTTGGAAGCTAACTTAATAATTAAGTCTATTGAGGTACCTTAGATGTTTTTAAAATCAATAACATCTGTGTGAATTGAACTTAATTATTTAAGTATGACTCAACGTTTGCTAACATTTAAAATTATTTTCTAATGTAAGTTAATTAAGAATAGTTTGATAATGAAGTTCAGATTCTTTAGCTAATTTTTTAGATTACCGCCATCATTTACCAATAGAATTTTTGAAGTCTTGATCATAATGGTTTGTCATAAAAGTACCTCCATAGATTATTATACAGAACGAAAGAAAAATGTCCGTAAATACATCATAGGAGTAGTATTGATTCATTATATTTTTTATAGTGGATAACATTGTAAAAAATGTAAAAGGGAAAGTAATTAAATTCTTTTTACTAGTATTCAGTTAGTAATTAAATAATGATAAGGAGATTATGGGTATGAAAAAAATAATTACGAATGTCGCATATCAAGGGCTATTTCAACTGGTCAAGATTATAATGCCCATGATAACGATTCCAATAGTAGCAAATGCATTGGGACCAACTGGTATAGGTACCTATAATTATACGGGATCTATCGTTGGTTATTTTTTATTGTTTGCTGGATTAGGAATACCACTGTATGGGAGTCGTGAGATTGCAACCAAGAGAGACAGCAAAATCGAAATGTCTCGTTTATTTTGGGAAATTGAAATTTTCAGTGTTTTAATTTCTGGAATATCTATGATTATATTTTTGATATTTGCGACATTTTCAAATTATAAGATAATCTATTACTTACAAGCGATGTTAATTTTTTCGTCCATGTTAGACATATCTTGGTTTTTTAGAGGTATTGAAGATTTTAAAAAAATTACTTTGGCAAATTTATTAGTTTCAATATTAACATTCATAATGATCATTTTGTTTGTTAAAAAAAGTAGTGATATATATATATATGTGGGAACAATGACATTCGGTACTGTTATATCTCAAATGGTTCTTTGGTTGTTTATATTCAAAAAAATTAGTTTTGTAAAGGTTACGTTACGGCAAGTTATCAGTCATTTTAAAAATATTGGAACTTATTTCATACCTCAAGTTGGCATGACTGTTTATCTTAACATGAATCGAACAATACTTGGATTAGTTATAGGAACTACAGCAGTTGGTTTTTTTTCTAATGCAAATATTATACCTGCCATTTTGGCACAACTTATTTTAACTGTTGATTCAGTTATGCTGCCTAAATTAACATATCTTTATTCAAAAGGTGAGAATGAAAAAATATTTAAATTGTGGGATATTGTATTTAATTTTCAATTGTTTATTACAATTCCAATAATGGTGGGTTTGATTTTAGTGGTACCAAAACTTGTTCCTTGGTTTTTTGGACCAAAATTTAGTGGAATAGAACATTATCTGATGGCAATGAGTCTATTAGTAGTAATTATCCCAATGGGAAGCGCAATTTCTAGACAATATTTAATTCCCATTGGTAATATGAAATATTATAATTTATCTGTTGTTGTGGGGGCTATTATCAGTTTAATAGTCAATCTAAGTTTGATTCCGTTTCTTGGAATATGGGGTGCTGTTATTGGAACACTCGTTGCTGAAACATTTGTTACGGTCACTAGAGTTATCAAACTTATAAAGGAAACTGGTTTTAAATATAAATGGATAGAATTTTTAAAATATTTGATAGCTAGTATTATAATGTTTGTTATTACTAGAGCAGTCACAGTAGGATATCCAAGTGGTTTAGTGACCAATATAGTGCAGTCGTTAATTGGTGCAACTATTTATTTAATCGTTACAATAATGATTAAAGCAAACCCAATAATGGAATTAATAAAAAAACGTAAGTATTAATAAACCATCCTTGATTGTAAAATGCTGTCAAGAAAAAAATATGAAAGAGAAACAATTAATAAGTTAGTATTTTCATTTTTACCAATAATTATTTGAGCATTAAATCATAATCCGGACTGTGTATTATTCATCGAAGATACTTTTAAGTAACTTATGAAATGCGTTATAAAAATAATGAACTAATAGTAATAACATTACATTAGTTCATTATTTAATTTTGTAACTAAATTGGTTATCGGAACCAATATCAAATAGATTAAGCCTTGCCACTACTGAGAAACATGAAAGGTAAGTAATGAGTTTAATCAATCTGATCTGAACAAGTTTTAAAACGTTCTGTGTATAAGAATGCTCAAATGAATTATGCTACTGTATCAAATTTCTGGACAAAAATATTGATATAAAATTTTTTTTGCTATTAAAAAGTGAACATAATTTTAATAAGGAGATTAACAAAGTGAAAAAAAGTTATAAAATTAGTGTACGAAATTTTTTGGCAAAAATTATTAATTTTATCTATACTCATGCATATTTTTTATGGGTTTTTCCAATTAATAATAAAAAAGTTGTTTTTCAATCTTTTAATGGCTTACGTGGTTATGCTGACAATGGCAAATACATCACAGAAGAACTGTTAAAGTATAATGATTTGTCTATTGTATGGTTGGTTCGAAAGGGAGTAAATTCAACATTTCCAAGTAATGTTAAGCAGGTTAATCGGTTATCAGTCCGAGCATTGTTTGAACTTGCGACTGCGAAAGTCTGGGTTAATGATCAACGGAGTGTTTGGGTACCACCTAAACGTTCATCTCAGACCTATATTATGGTTTGGCATGGAGGTGTTGTGCCAATTAAAATGGTTGAAAAAGACGCTGAACGCGATCTTCCTAAGGGTTACATAAAAAATGCTATGCTTGATTCTAAGAGAACAGATTTAATGATTGCAGGCAGTCAACTAGATGTTGATCTTATTCGTAATTCATTTTGGTATAATGGAGAAATTTTGCTATCAGGGCTTCCGAAATATGATAATTATTTTAATGAAGTGAATCACAATAATTCGGAGGTAAATACATATTTTAATTTAAGTCCAAATGATAAAATATTTTTCTATGTACCAACATTTAGAAAAATATTTGACGCAAGTGTATATGGACTTGATTATGAACGTATTATTACGGTCTTACACAAAAGGTTTGGAGGCAATTGGAAATGTATGATTCGGTTACATCCAAATATAAAAAATCATTTTTCTGAACTTAATTTACCAAAAGATGTTATTGATGCTAGTCAATACCCTGACACTCAAGAACTAATTATGAGGTCTGATTTTGTTGTTTCCGATTATTCTTCGACGGTAATTGATGGAATGTTAGCTAAGAAGAATGTTTTTTTGTACACTCCGGATTTAGATGAATATTTAATACATGATAGAGGAATGTATACTAATCCTTATGAACTACCATTTTCTATTGCAAAAAATCAAACAGATATCGAACAAATTATTTATGGTTTTGATGAGCAAAAATACAGAAAAATAATTGAAGAATACATGCAAGCTAACCAGATAGATATGTCAGGAAATAGTTCTCAAAAAGTCGCAGAGTATATATTGACAAAATTGACCAAATAATATAGTAGAGGCTACTTCTATCATATTATTTATGGTTAAAGTTTTTTTTATTTCTATAGTAAGCATTAAGGTGAACTTTAAGCCGCTCTTTTTTATTTCTAATCATTTTCATGCTAACATAGTACTAAGGAGATGATTAGAATGACAATGCCATTAGGATTAAAAGCAGGCACTGAACCTATTCAACTGCATGATCGTTTGCAGCATAAACCAGACGTTTTCGAATTTTATCTCAATGAATTCGACGTCACTGGTGATGGGTTAAAACGATTATCAGACGAGATTGATGAAGTGAAGGACACAACTAACAAGATTGTGATGCATCATCCAATGAAGTTTGGGGAGCAGGCAGTTGAATTAGCTGTGTCTGAGACGGCTAATCCCAAGTTATATCGATTTGTTAGAGAGAGTACGGAGACATTAATTCAATTAGCGAAAGATAAGTCAATTCAAACGTTAATCCATGGGTCATATAGTAAACAAACACCTATGATTATCGCTGAGTATCCCAACTTTGAGGCTGCACAAGCAACCTTGTTTAAACGGATGGACTATTATCAACAATATGGGCAAGAGCATGTGATGTTTGAAAACTCAATTTCTGATTTATTTTATTATGGATCTGAAGCCTCAGATCAGCTTATTTTACAAAAAGGCTATCGCTTAGCTTTTGATACATCGCATACGTTTATTAAACAATCAGGCAGCAATGCCAGTTTGCAAGCAAGCTTAAAACGCTTGATGCCCAATATCGTTCATTATCACTTAGTTGATTCCATGGGTGAATTCCACGATAGTTTACCGCTGGGCAAGGGGAAGATTGACTGGAAGCAGGCTTACCCTTTATTGAATCCGAACGCAACTTCAATCTACGAAATTGATTTAGCCAATCAAAATGATTGCCGCGAAATGCTTGAAAGTCATGACTATTTACAGAATTTACTAGAAAAATAGAGCTTAGGTTTGATTCACTTCACAACAATGAATCAGACCGTAGCTCTATTTTTTTTGATTATCAAACCAGTACAATAAACAACCTAATACTAAAACGATAACGCCGAACAAGACAATTTTCCAAGTGAAACTAAAGAGTAAGTAGAGTGATACAATCAGCGCGATACTTGGAATAATTGGGCCACCAGGTAATTTGAAACCTTTTGGCAAGTTGGGATCATTATTGAATTTAAATGTTGCTAAAATAGTTGGTACATATTGGACAAATGAGGCGAAGACAATACATGATACTAAGAACAAGTAGCTTCCGCTCAGTAGCAGCAAGATACTTGTGACCGACGTTGCGATAATGGCGACAACGGGTGTATCGTGTTTGCTTTGTTTGCCGACAATTTTTGGTAATAATTGATGCTCGTTTGCTAAAGAAGCAGCGACCACAGGTGTATTGAAGGAAACTGAGATAGCGACACCAAGGATTGAGATGATCATGCCAATGACGATAATCATATACCCCCATTGTCCGAAGATACTTTTGAAGGCTTCCGCAATTGGTAAACTATGTGTCCCTAATTTAGGTCCAAGGACACCAACGGCAACCGATTGAAGTAAGACATAGAGTAAGGTTACGGTCGCAATTACACTCAATAAGGCTTTGGGAATGTTTTTTTCTGGATTATCCATTTTTGCTGCAGCAATTGGTAAGAATGAGAATCCCGTGTACATATAGAAAATGACACCAAATGCGGTATTGAATCTCGTAAACAATTGCGTGCCATTGTGAATATCAGCTGGAATAATTGGTGTAAAATGGGCACTTTTAACGAATAGAGCACCCGCAATGATAAAGAGTAGCATGATGAAGACTTTCGCTGTAGACGATAGGTTATCTGCGAAATCCAAGATAGCTGTGCCAAAATAATTGATGATGCCTAAAATTGTGACTAAAATAATAGCTGTTAAATTATAAATGGGTGCTTGATTCAAGGCTGGAAAAATAATTTTTAGAATGGTCAATAGAGCGGCGATTTCAGCTGATAGCGTGACAACGCCTAATACCCAAGTGAAGATACCAACTTGGAAGCCGGTAAACTTGCCGAATGCATTATAAGCATAGAGCCATGCAGCGCCATCTTCCGAAAATTTACTAGCCAGTGTTGCGTAACAGAGAACAATCGTTGTGACAGCTAATGCTGCAAGAATGATTGTGACAATGCTGAATGCCCCGATATCGTTATAAATGTTACCAGATAGCAAGAATATCCCCGAGCCAATAATTCCGTTAATCCCTAATAAGAAAACGGTAAAGAATGTCATTTTTTTATCTTTTATTTTGTTCATTATATCTCCCCTTATCCAGACAAATGTCCTAAATTTAGCATATCGAATGTCGTGTTAAAACGCAATTGATAGCCATTATGAGGATACAAAAAAAGCCAACAATTAAGTTGGCTTTCAAGGGTTAGACTAATTCGTTCTTGTAGATTGGTGTTTCAATTGTTTCAACAAACTGTGCTGAGACAGGGGTTACGAACATTTTTTCGTTATCACGATGGAATAAATCAGCAGCCGTGATATCGTCCATGGCTTTCTTAACAGTTGCTGGATCTAAATCTGTATTCACATAACGTAGTTTCATATGGCGTGTTTTACCTGTTTCATTTTTAAAGGCTAAATCTAATTGTTTCATATGTTTTCCTCCTTAGTTTTTGTTTAAGCTAAAAGACTTGATTCCGTACGGATAACTAATTTAACTGTGTTATCTCCCGTTAAGGTTTCAATTGTAGCACCAAGTTGTGCAATGGCTTCGTTAGAGGCAGTTTCAGTAATGTTAGCGAATGAACGTTTACGTTCAGCCCCGTCAGAACTTAATCCCTCAACGATGACGTTTGTTTTTACCCAAGTTTTACTCATGTGTATTCTCCTTTGTGTGTCTTTATTTGATAAGTGCCGCGACGCCTTACATAGATAATAAAGAATCAGCGACGCACTTTGTAAAGCAACTAGTCAAAATTTATTCCCGATTCATTTGCGCAATGACTAAAAGAGCTTTTTTACCAACGTTATTGCGCCAGTTATAGGCAGTTTGACGGCTGACGTGGTGACTTGTGGCAATTTCAGCGACCGTTTGATGTCTGATATAACAATCGACTAGATAATGTTGTTCGACGGTTGAACACAAATCGTATAGGGCTTTAAAAAGATGTTCAGTGAATAATTTTTCAGCAATGGTATCTTGCGTTTGAAGGGTCAAATCAATAATGGCATCAGTTGGGTTCGTTGAATCATCCCCGTTAGGTTCTAGATGGGTCTGTTGATTGGACTGACGATTAATCAAATCAAGCAGTCGCCAGTAGACGCGTTGATAGGCGTACACCATGAAAGTCTGTTCGTTATCTTCAATACATTTAGGATATTGGTCGTAAGCTGCACTGAAAGCTAGGCGACCTTCTTGCACGAAATCATCATATGAAGGATGATTTTGATTTAAAGCCATTTTTTTCAAGACGCCGAAGACAAGTGCATCACGATTGTTTTCTAATAGGAAAGTTAATCCTGGATTTGGTTGATTTGTCATGTTAGATAGTAGCTCCGCTTCATTATTAGGATTCCTTGGCCAAGGTTCTTCATTAGAATACGGACTTATTGGTTCAGAAAATACCCGACGAAATGGGACTATTTATGGGTTTTTGATGAGCATTTGTTAAATAAAGGTCATTTTTAAGCTTTCTTAAGATAAACTTAATCATTACGCTTAAGTTCACACAAGATTGTGAGCGATAAAATCTGTACCGTAAGTTAAGTTGCTAAACAAATTGAAACAAGAAAGGGAGTAAGCTATTGAATTGGAAGAAAGAGGGAAGCCGGAATTTTGAGGAAATTATTGATTATCCGGAAACACGCTTGTTATCTGTTGGAACACAATATTGGCGGACGTTGTTGGAGAACCATCCGATTATTGATGTGTTGGATGATGATTTTTTCACGGAACATGGGATAGTGACCGATAATTATCAGGTTAATATGGAGACCACATTGTATATCCATCATATGAATGAAAAACGGGGTAATCTGCGTTCCATTATTTTTGACAAACATAAAGGCATTTTATTGTGTAAATATACAACAACAAATTTTGTGAACCGTTTAATTAATGAAAAGATTCTAACTTTTGTGGCAATGCGTGCAATTGGGTCATTAGTTGAAAAGAAACAAGCATTACCTTATACCTGTGGCATGTATCAATTGTTTCCAGACAGTGGGCCTTCAAAACGTGGGGCGTCGTGGACCGCAGGGCATCACTTGGCAAATATTTCTGATGTCGAAAGTGGGACGGATTTATTTTTTAATAATGGGTTGAGAATCCGAGTTCAAAGTAATTATGCCCAATTCCTGAAACAATTGAATTTGGCGCATCTTTTTACGGATATTCAGGATTCCTTGGCTAGTAAAGTCGCTGCTGAACTTGGTTATGAAACGCCAATTCCTCAATTTAGATACCATGATGCAATCTTGTCATTAGTTCAAAATCGATGTGATACTTACGTGGATAAGATTGATTTTATTAAGGAAGTGAAACGATTATTAGCTGTCTATACTTTGAAAGGTTATTCTGATGAAGCTCCCGATGATTCAGTTATCAAGCAGACATGTAGTTGGACGCATACGAATAGAGGCATACTGCATTACTAATTGTAATCATAATGTAACGAAAAACCCCACCACTAGACCCAACGTTTTGATATAATTATAAGATGACAGATTTGTAAAACAGGGGGAAAGCATGCATAAAAGAAAGTTATTAGTAAAGTTAATGACAGTAACATTCGTCGCTATTACCGGATTTAGTGTGATGAATTTACCAATCGTGAACCAAGGGAACCACGAATCAACAGTTGATGCCGCAACAGTCGTACAAACGCAAGCCTTCGTTAAGAAGATGGGGCCAACTATTCAAGCAGTCTCAAAAGAAAAAAACTTATATTCATCAGTGATGTTAGCACAAATGATTCTCGAATGTTCTTGGGGTCAAAGTAAACTTGCAACTCAGGCGAATAACTACTTTGGGATGAAGGGGAGCTACAACGGACAATCATATTCAGTTAAATCATTGGAATATGATAAAAAAGGTAACCCCTATTACGCAGTTTCAAAGTTCAGAAAATATCCAAATGTTAAAGCATCAATCGAAGATTACGCAAACCATATGCGTAATGGTGTCGATTGGGATGCTAATTACTACTCAGGAACATGGCGTGAAAAAGCTAGCACCTACCAGAAGGCTACAGCAGCGTTGAGTTTAAGATACTCAACAAGTAGTGCTTACGGTAAGATGTTGAATACATTAATTTCAACATACGGTTTACATGAGTTAGATCAGGATGTAAAAGTTGCCTATAATGGTGCGGCAGGATCTGAAACAGTGAAAGTTACTAATTCAGGTTACCGTCTCTATAATCATGTTAAAGGGACAGCGGGAAGTACAGATAAAGGTGTCGCTTCTAAGCTAGCTGGTAAAACAGTTTATGCAGATATGCGTGGTGTTAAAGATGGTAGTACCACATGGTATCGAGTAAGGGCAAAAGGGACAACGACTAAGTATTGGATTTATAGTCAAGCTTTAAAATTAAGAAAGGTAAATTATTCAGCAATGAATATTGCTGGGACTTTTAATGGTAAGTCATATCAGTTACATAATCATGTTTATAATTCAGAGTATTTATCTAAAAAGACTGGTGATTCTAAATCATATAGAAATAAAAAATATACGATCAATAATAAAGCGGTCATTACAGATTACAATGGTGTTAAATCAACGATGCATCGTATTAAAATTGGTGCCAATAATCATTGGGTTTATACGGGTGCTGTGAAGAAGCAAGCATTAGATAAATTAGAAAAACATCGTGCAGATGGCTCAGAAACGGCAACAGTGAATGCGAATAGTTATGTTTTATATAACACTGTTAAAAATACAACAGATAATACAGTTAGTTATGGGATGTCAACAAAGTTGACGGGTCAAAAAGTTCAGTTATTATCTCGCGCAGAGAAACGAAATGCAGGAACAACATGGTACCAAATAAAAGTTGGTTCAGAAAAATATTGGGTTTATGCTAATGCAGTAACCTTTAATCAACAGGTTACCTATAAGGCACTTAAACAAACGGCAACAGTTAGCAAAAATAGTGCGTACCGATTACATGATCATGTGTATAATTCAGAATATTTGTCATCAACAACGGCTAAAGCAAGTGATACAACAATTAAAGGGCAAGCTGTTACTATAGACTGTATGGCAACGATTAAAGAAAAAGGTAAAGCAAATTCTTACATGTATCGATTTACCGTTAAGTCAACGGGGAAAACCTATTGGACTTATGGTAGCGTATTAGTTGGTCGTGCTAATGCTTCTTAGTGTTTAGTGAAGAATAAAAATAGGAGAACTATTAAAAAATGCAGAAAAATTTAATAATGAAATTTACCATTATTCTAGGTATTGTAATGGGGGGATTAATGATTGGAAGTGGGACTTCAGTCTCGGCTTCATCTAAGGTAAATGATTATATACATTCGCAAAAGATACAACCCAATAGTGTAACAAGTTCAATTTGGAGTGGTTTTCCAACAAGTGGTATGGGCTATCGACGTGGTAAACCTGAAGGTGTAGTTATTCATGAAACAGCTAATCCATCATCTACTATTACGGGTGAAATTGCATATATGAAATCTAATTATAAAAATGCGTTTGTACATAGTTTTATTGATGATAATCATATTATTAATATTGCTAAGACTAATTTAATGTCTTGGGGATCTGGAGCAGTCGGTAATCAGCGTTATGTTCAATTTGAGGAAACACGTGTGCACAGTAAGAAAGCTTTCGCACGTGAAGTTAATAATGCAGCGTACTATGTTGCATATATATTACAACAATATGGATTAAAACCAAGTTTAGCAACTGCCTCGAATCATGGCTCAGTTGCGACTATTTGGGCACATGCCGATGTTAGTAATTATCTAGGTGGTACAGATCATGGTGACCCAGTAGGATACTATAGTGATTCTGGTAAAACTTGGTTTAATGATGCATATACAATGACAGATTTATATACCTTAATTAAAGAATATTATGCTCAATTAAGTGTAAAGGTAGTGTATAATAGTGCGGCAGGATCTGAAACTGTAAAGGTTAATAATTCGGGTTACCGTCTTTATAATCATGTTAAAGGCACATCTGGTAGTGTAGATAAAGGAGCTGCTTCTAAGCTAGCTGGTAAAATAGTCTATGCAGATATGCGCAGTGTTAAAAATGGTAGTACCACATGGTATCGAGTAAGAGCTAAGGGATCATCAACTAAATATTGGGTTTATAGTCAAGCTTTAAAATTAAGGAACATAAAATATTCAGCAATGAATATTGCTGGGACTTTTAATGGTAAATCATATCAGTTGCATAATCATGTTTATAATTCAGATTATTTGTCTAAAAAGACGGGTGATTCTAAAGAATATAAAAATAAAACATATAAAATTAATAGTAAAGCAGTTGTTACTGATTACGATGGTGCTCAATCAACGATGTATCGAATTAAAATTGGTGCCAATAATCATTGGGTTTATACGGGTGCAGTGAAGAAGCAAGCACTAGATAAATTAGAAAAACATCGTGCAGATGGCTCAGAAACGGCAACAGTGAATGCGAATAGTTATGTTTTATATAACACTGTTAAAAATACAACAGATAATACAGTTAGTTATGGGATGTCAACAAAGTTGACGGGTCAAAAAGTTCAGTTATTATCTCGCGCAGAGAAACGAAATGCAGGAACAACATGGTACCAAATAAAAGTTGGTTCAGAAAAATATTGGGTTTATGCTAATGCAGTAACCTTTAATCAACAGGTTACCTATAAGGCACTTAAACAAACGGCAACAGTTAGCAAAACAAGTACGTATCGGTTACATGATCATGTGTATAATTCAGAATACTTGTCATTAACAACAGCTAAAGCAAGTGATGCAGAAATTAAAGGTCAAGCTGTTACTATAGACTGTATGGCAACGATTAAAGAAAAAGGTAAAGCAAATTCTTACATGTATCGATTTACCGTTAAGTCAACGGGGAAAACTTATTGGACTTATGGTAGCGTATTAGTTGGACGAACTGATATTGTTTAGGGTAGATAGTTAGATAAAGCAAAAAAAATAAGCCATCTGGCTTATTTTTTTTGCTTATTTTCCAGAAGAACGACGTGATAATTTAACGACGGCTTCAACTTTTGATGTTTGTGGGAACATATCGATTGATTGAATGTAATCAACACGGTATGATTTTGTTAATAATTCTAGGTCTTTGGCAAGTGTCGAAGGATTACATGACACATAGACAAATTTCTTAGGACGACTCTTATTGATTGCGTCAATTAATTGATCATCTAAACCAGTACGTGGGGGATCAACGACCAAGGCGTCAGGGACAAAGCCTTCTTCTAAC
Organism: Dellaglioa sp. BT-FLS60; assembly: GCF_054941065.1. NCBI lineage: Bacteria > Bacillati > Bacillota > Bacilli > Lactobacillales > Lactobacillaceae > Dellaglioa > Dellaglioa sp. BT-FLS60. The sequence goes on along the minus strand of NZ_JBSOLI010000036.1, from coordinate 92,174 downwards.
CATTTTGGTAAGATATCTTCTGCTTTACCGACTTCATAAGTCGTATTTTCTTGATGTGATAAGACTGCATTTTCTCTAGCATCTTCAATTGCTTCAGGTGTCGTATCCATTCCACGAACTTCTTTAGCGCCATGGGCAACATAAAGGCCAATTGTACCAACACCACAGTAAGCATCAACTAATGATTCACTCTTATCCAAGTTAAGGGCTTTACCGATTTCGTCGTACAAAACACCGGTTTGGACTGGGTTTAATTGGAAGAAAGCCCGTGCTGACAATTTGAATTTCATTTTACCAAGACGTTCCATGATGAAATCTTGTCCAGCAATGTTGATCGTTTCGTCGCCCCAAACAAGAGAGGTTTCGCCTTTGTTGATATTTTGCATCACTGAAGTGACCATAGGTAATTCTTCTAAAATATGCATGACTAATTCGCGTTTCTTAGGTAACTTAGATGAGTTTGTAATGAAAGTTAATTGCACCTCACCAGTATCGAATGATTCACGAACAGCAAGTGTTTTGATAATACCTGATTTGGCTTCTTCATTATAGATAGGAATTTCAAGTTCTTCTAATAAAGCAACTACATGACGAATAACTAACATCGTTGTTGGACGTTGTGTGCTAAATTCTTTTAAGTCGACTAAATCATGACTCTTGGGTTTGTAAAGACCCGCAATTACATGACCGTCTTTTTCACGAACTTGGAATTGCGCCTTATTACGGTATTCATAAGGTGTCTGCATACCGATAGTTGGTTTTAAATCATAATGTTCATAGCCACGGGGTTTGTATCTTTCTAAAGATTGGACGATAACATCTTTTTTGAAATCTAATTGACCTTTGTAGTTTAAATGTTCTAATTCGATACCACCAACTTCACCGTAAGTGGCATCTTTTGGTTCAACACGGACGGGGCTTTGTTTACGAATTTTGTGAATTTTAGCGTTGATGTAAGTGGGTGACACACTAGTCACTTCTGCCACAACGACTTCATCTGGAAGTGCACCAGGTACGAATGTAATCTTACGTTTGTAGTAGCCGATACCTTCACCATTAATGCCTAAGCGTTTAATAGTTAAAGGGAAGCGTGAACCGGCTTCGATTTCTGTTCCAAATTCTTGATTGTCTGCCATAGTTTTTATAAACTCCTTATTGCTTTTTCCTTATTATAACACAGGTAATATTGGCATTTTGGCAGTTCAAAGATATAATAACAAGATAAGCATTTAAAGGAGTAAACATGACAAAAAAAATTACAAAAATTACGACACAAAAACGTGTCGGTCGCTATAATGTTTTTCTTGATGAGAAGTACGCTTTTCCAATTGGAGAAGAAGTTTTGATTTCGTTTCATCTTGCAAAAGGGATGGAGTTAGATGACGCATTAATTCAACAAATTGCTAATGCAGATGATCGATCAAAGGCTTATTCTAAAGCATTAAATTACCTATCTACGCAAATGCGAACAGTCAAAGAAATTAAAGATTATTTGAAAAAATATGAAATTACTGAAGATGCAATTGAAGAAACGATTGAAAAATTAGATGAATTTAGATTAATTAATGATCTCGAGTATGCTAAAAGCTATGTGCGCACCATGATGCATACTTCTGATAAAGGGCCAACGGTTATTCGTCAGAAGTTACGATTAAAAGGTGTTGCCGTTGAGAGCATTGATGAGGCATTAGAAGAGTTTCCAGTTGATGAGCAGCTAGAAAATGGGATTAAAGTTGCCGAAAAATTAGTTAAACATTATCATGATCAATCATTTAAAAATTTAACCAATAAGGTTCGTCAGGCATTGATGACTAAAGGCTTTAAATCGGACGATGTCTCACAAATCATGGATGCTTTAGAACTTGAGATGGATCCTGAAGAAGAATGGGATGCCCTTGTTAAACAAGGAGATAAAGTTTGGAAACGACAACGTGGCTTAGAAGGTAGTCAACGAGCTATGAAAGTGAAACAAGGCTTATTTCAAAAAGGGTTCCAGTTTGACGATATTAATGAATATATTGAATTGAAAGAACAAGATGAGGCGCTTGAATGAAGATGTGGGATGACGCAAAAATTAAAGAGTTTCAAGACACCTTGTTGACTTGGTACGATAGTGAGAAACGTGTCTTACCTTGGCGTAAAGACCATGAGCCTTATCACATTTGGGTGTCAGAGATTATGCTGCAACAAACGCAAGTCAACACGGTTATTCCGTATTATGAACGGTTTATGGATTGGTTTCCAACGGTTGAACAGTTTGCAAATGCGCCAGAAGAAAAAATTCTAAAAGCGTGGGAAGGGCTTGGGTATTATTCGAGAGTCCGCAACATGCAAAAAGCAGCTAAGCAAGTTGTTCAAGATTATGAAGGGCAATGGCCACAAACGGCTGCGGAATTACAAAATTTAGTTGGCATTGGGCCTTATACGGCGGGGGCAATTGCGAGTATTGCCTTTAATGAAGTGGTTCCTGCGGTTGATGGGAATGCGTTTCGGGTCTTTTCACGGTTATTTGAGATAGAAGAGGACATTGCGAAGCCACAGACACGTGTGGTTTTTGAAAAAGTGATTCAACAAGTCATTTCTAAAAAACGGCCTGGTGACTTTAACCAAGCGGTCATGGACTTAGGCTCAAGTTACATGAGTGCCAAGAATCCTGATACTGAGCATTCGCCAGTTAAAGCCTTCAATCAAGCTTATTTAGATGGAAAAGAATTGGTATTTCCAGTGAAATCAAAGAAACCACGTCCAGTTGAAATTCCCTATATTGCCTTGGTCATCGAAACGGATAAAGGGTATTTGTTCGAGAAACGGTCGAGTAAAGGGATGCTTGCTAATTTATTAGCCTTTCCTTTAATTAAAGTGGAAGAGTTGAAAGACAAACCAGATGAAGAATTGTTAACAGATGATGTGGTTGCTCGATTAAGTCAATGGAGCCAGACTAATTTGGCTCATCAGTTGGCGTTTTCTGCGTTGGAAGGACAAGTAGTCAAACATACCTTTACGCATCAAAAATGGCTGATTGACTTATTTGTTGTGAAAACAACTTCGTTTGATTTAAGTTATTTTCCTGGTGAATTCGTACCTGTGCAAGATTTTGATCAGATTGCAGTGCCTAAAGTGCAACAAAAGATTTGGGACCGATATTTAAGTCTTTCCTCAAATAAATCTTAGTAAAATGGCTCTTTTTTTGGTATAATATCTTTGCAATCGATGTAAAATGTGCGACGTGTTTAGAAAGTAGGTTTTGGTAGAGATGAGTAATCAGTCAAAGGAGCCTAAAGAAGGCGACTTCATTACCATAAAGAGTTATAAACACGACGGTAGTTTGCATCGAACTTGGCGTGATACGATGGTGTTAAAAACAAGTGAGAACATGATTATTGGTTGTAATGATCATACCTTAGTGACCGAAGCAGATGGTCGACGATGGGTGACCAGAGAACCCGCAATCATCTTTTTTCATAAGCATTATTGGTTTAATATCATAGCCATGATACGTGATAACGGCGTTTCTTATTATTGTAATTTGGCCTCACCAGCCACTTTGGATAAGGAAGCTTTGAAATATATAGATTATGATTTAGATGTCAAAGTTTTCCCAGATGGTGAGAAGCGGTTATTGGATGTAGATGAATATGCAGAACACGGGAAAAAATGGGATTATTCTAACGATATCGATAAGATATTGAAGTATAATGTCCGGACACTCGTAGACTGGATAGATAACGGGAAAGGGCCATTTTCTAAAGAATATATAGATATCTGGTACAATCGTTACCTCGAACTAGCGGAACGTGAGAATAAAAAATAGAAAAGGGTATTCGTCATTTTTATGGTGGGTACTCTTTTCTATTGTGATCATAACTTGACTTGGAAAGTTTGAATATATTATTGAAAATATACATGCTATACTTGTAAAATGTATACAAGTAGAAGAATTTTAAGGAGACAACATAAATAATGACAAAAAATACACCTTTACTTTCAGTTATAATTTTAGGATATAATGTTGAAGAATTTATTGAAGAAAGTATCAACTCGATACTAGAACAAAGTTATAAAAATTTGGAAATTATTTTAATTGATGATGGTTCTACTGATTTAACAGCAAAAATTATGGATCGTTACGTAGCATTATTTGATAATATTGAAGTTATACACAAGGATAATGGTGGACCAAGTGCTGCTAGAAATGCAGGGATTGAGGCTGCTACTGGTGAATATATTGCTTTTGTTGATGGTGATGATTTAGTTCCAGCAAATGCCTATCATTTATTAATGGCATCTGTTGAACAAACAAATTCAGATTTAGCAACTGGTGCAGTTGTAAGGTTTAATTCCACACGTAATGTACGTTCGTATATACATAAGTTGGCTATTAAAGATACGGTATATCAGACGTCTATTCAAGAACATCCAGAATTAGTTTATGATACGACCTCGTGGAACAAAGTTTACCGATTAAAATTGTTTATAGAAAATAATTTACGCTATCCCGTAGGAATGTTGTATGAAGATATTCCTGTTATGATGGCTGCTCATTTACTAGCAAATCATATCAATATCATTACAAGTCCAGTATATAAATGGCGTTGGCGAGAGGGTGATAATAAGTCTATCACACAGAGTCGTGGCAATAATATACAACATTATAAAGATCGGTTGAAAATGCTAAAACTGACTCGTTCATATATGAAACAATATGGCGCCACTCAAAATGTTGAAGATGCTTTTAATTTAAAATTATTAGCTACTGATATTCCATTATCAATGCAGGACATTAGGGAATCGGAAGAAGATTACATATTAGAATTTCAAAAAATGACAACTTTAATAATTCGAGATATTAATCCTGAGTTATTTAAGCAACTATCTATTAAAAATCAGATTCAATATGCAGCTCTTTTACAAGGAAATATTAAAGATTTAAAAAAATATAGTTATCGTCGTAAAAATATTGGACAAATTATTGAACGAAAGAATAAATATAAATTCGTGGACCCTAATATTTCAGTAGATGTTGCTAACGCGGTAAGCATTGAAAAATCACAAAAATTTGAGCAACGTATTTTAAAAGTAGATTTTGATGAAAAAACTAATGAAACGACGATAACGGGATGGCTACAACTTAATCAATTAAAAGTAACTAAAAAATTAAAAGAAAATTTTACAGTTAAATTAGTAAATATTTTAACTGATAAAGTAATGCCAATAGCGTTTAATCGAGAAAGTATTAAGCGGCGTCGACATTTATTTAAACACTCTGATTATCGTTATTTTAAGATAACATTTAATCAGCAACAAGCGTATCAAATATTAGGAAATGGTATTTGGAAAGTACAAGTTAATTATCAAGTGAAAAATATTAATGTTACAGATTTTTTAGCGAGTCCAAAACGTAAATTTAAAAGTAATATACTTTCTGAGAATGGATACCAAATTAAAACTGCTTTCAGTTTTGATTGGACATTAGCATTTAATGTGATGCCACTGCAGATAAGTGAGACTGAGAGTAAAAAAGAATTTCAAACAAATTTAATTCAAACAATTTCGGTTGACCATGATAAAATAACTATTTCAGCATGGTTGAATAAGCCGGATACGACCAATTTAATTAGTATCGATAAGAAAAATAATAAGATTATTTCTCAAGTTATCGGGAATAAAAAAAATGTGTCTACACATCAAGTAATATTTGAATTTTCAGTTCATGAGATTATTAATTCTAGTTCTGTAGCGCAAAAATATCTTCAATTAGTAGATAAGCAAGGACTAAATTTAAATTATGAATTTTCACATGAGAAGCAAGTACAAAAATATGAGGTTGCTCAACATAGTTTATTGATTCAAAAAAATATGAAAAATAAAATTGGACTTTTTATTGCTTCACGTTTTTCAAAATTGATTGAAATACAGTGGTTAAATGATAGTCAATTACAACTAATTGCTGAAAATACGTTATTTCAAGAAAAAGCTAATAAAATTATTTTACGAGTAATCGATCAGAATGAACAATATAAGTATCAATTTGATGACATTGAAATGAATTCTAATGGTAAAATTTTAGCTAATATAAATTTAATTAATGAACAAAAAGATAGTTTTATTAAGGCTGCTAAGTACAGTATCTATCTGGATTTTTATTTTGATAATCAAGTTATCCACTCACAACTTAATGTAGAACCTGAACTTTTAGAAACATTTGAGAGTCACACCAACAATTTAGTTAGAACTTCATTAACCGTAACAAACAATCAATTTTTGATTTTAAATCAGAAATTATCATGGGATAGACAAGATTCTACTAAATTAAAACGTGCAATTAATTTTTCTATATATTACCCATTGCAACGATTGTTTCCTTTGAAAAAGAAAACAATTGTTTTTGATAGCTACTGGGGTGCATATTTTAATGGTAATGAAAAAGCTATTTATGATTACATTCAAGAAAATTTCCCTGATTATGAATGTATATGGTTGTTTAAAGATCCTAACACAACTATTACTGGTAATGGCCAACGAGTTCGTTATTTTAGCAAAAAATATTGGTACTATATGGCACGTGCTAAATATTTTATTGAGAATACAAATCTCCCTAATCAATATGCAAAACGTCAAGGACAAGTAGAAGTTCAATCATTACATGGAACTTTTATGAAAACTATGGGGTTTGATGAACCTTATTTCAAAGATGGATCAAAAGGTCGTCAAAATAATTTTCTGAAGCGAATTAAACGTTGGGACTATCTTGTTTCACCTTCTCCATACATGGATAAAACAGCTAGTCATGCGTTTAATTTTGAAAAAAAGCTAATTACATCAGGATTTCCAAGAAATGATGTTCTTTATCAAAAAAATAACGAAACAAATATATTACAGATTAAAAAGTCTCTTAAAATACCGTTGGATAAAAAAGTGATTCTGTATGCACCAACATATCGTAATAAAGATGGTTTTGATTTTCAGTTAAATATTAAGCAGATGCAAGATAAATTAAGTGACGAATATGTTCTGTTAGTAAGATTACATTATTTTGTTGCAAATAAAATTGATTTAACTGAATTTGAAGGATTTACTTATGATGTTTCGAATTATCCAACAGTAGAGAACTTATATTTAATTGCAGACACATTAATTACTGATTATAGTTCAGTAATGTTTGATTATGCGCATCTTAAACGTCCGATGATTTTCTTTGCCTATGATTTAAAAGATTATACTGAGGATACTCGGGGTGTTTACTTAGATTATAGAGCTATAGTTCCTGGACCTATTGTTGACACGACGGATAAAATTATTGCAGAATTGAGTGATTTTAATCAGCTTCAGACAACATACACGCAAAAAAGAATCGAATTTTATGATGAATTTTGTACTTATGGTCGCCAAGGGAATGCCTCGAAACAGGTTTTTGAAGAAATGATTGGTGATGATTTATTACCACAAGTGCCAAGTGTGCAAGTAATTAGAAATAAAATAAAAAAACTAACAAAATTTAAAAAATGGTATCCTAAAATATTTAATATTATTGGAAAAATGTCAAAGAAAAATATTATTATATTTGAAAGCTTCTTTGGACGCAAATATAGTGATAATCCAAAAGCTATTTATGAATATATGAAAAATCGCTATCCAGAATATAAAATGTATTGGAATGTAAATAAGGAATATGAAACGTATTTCAAAGAACATCATATTCCTTATGTTATTCGGTTTTCATTTAAAGGTATTTTTAAACAGGCTAGAGCCAAATATTGGTTTACTAATGTTCGCCGGCCATTGTGGTGGGTTAAACCTGAAGGTGCAACTATAATCCAAACATGGCATGGAACACCACTGAAAACAATTGGGGTAGATGTGAATACAGGATCAATGCCAGGAGTAGATGCGGCAAAATACCATAGTCAGGTAACAAAAGATTCTGATCGTTGGGATTACGCTGTAACACCTAACCAATACTCTTCAGATATTTTTAGACAAGCATTCCGCTTGAACCGTAATCAAATGATTAATTCTGGATATCCTAGAAATGATATTTTAACGAATTATACACAATCAGATATTGAAAAAATTAAAAGTAATTTGGGCCTTAATTCAGATAAAAAGATTATTTTATATGCGCCAACATGGCGAGATAATGAGTATGTTAAAGCGGATTACTTTACGGCTAATTTGCATCTTGATTTAGATAAAATGAAGGCAGAATTTGGGGATGATATCATTGTTCTTGTTAGAACACATTATTTAATTGCTAATTCATTAGATTTAACGAACTACGAAAAATTTGCACTAAACGTTTCTGAATATGAAGATATTAATGATCTTTATTTGATTAGTGATCTACTAATTACTGATTATTCGTCTGTATTCTTTGATTTTGCAACGTTAAGAAGACCCATTATTTTCTTTGCGTATGATTTAGATGAATATGCGAATGATATTCGAGGGTTCTATTTTGATTACGAAAAGGACGTTCCAGGTCCGATTGTTAAGGATACGAATGCTGTTATCGAAGAAATAAAAAAAGCTTTTGAAACAAAGAGCGTCCATCCTAATTATGCAAGTTTTGTTGAAAAATATAATGCTTGGGAAGATGGTCACGCAACTGAACGTCTTGTTGATTTTGTGATGAACGAACGTGTTTATGAGAAAAATGAGACAATTATTGACACTATTGAGGTTTCGATTGTCGATGGTGCCGAAGTTTGGTCAGAAATCTATGGTTCAGAAGGGTATCAATTTGTAAAAAATATTGATGCTAGAATTAATAAGCAAAGTAAAGTTGATAAAACAGGTTATTTGATTGATCCTATTCAAAAAAATAAAGTTGGCGCTACCTTAATGCATATTACGATGGATGACGGTACAACTGGCTGGATTGATGAACAAGATATTATAAAATAATTATTTTAAAAGACGCCAATTTGGCGTCTTTTTTAGTTGAATGAATTATTTTGATTACTTTTCCTATAATGGATAACGCTATAATTGTTAGTCGTATTACGGTATAATAATTTTATTAGCTGTAAATTAAAGGAGAACTATTACGATGCTAGATAGATTAAGAAATTCCAAATTAATGTTTTGGTCGCTTGAATTGTTAATTGTGGCTACATTAATTTGGATGTGTACAAAAATAAGTTTTATTTTTAGTCCTGTGGGTACATTTATTTCTACCCTATTTATTCCAATTATTGTATCTGGCTTTTTATTTTATCTTTTTAATCCAGTTGTTAAGTTTTTAATGAAAGTGAAAATCAAAAAATTTAAAATTAGTCGAACGGGTGCGGTCGCGATTGTTTTTGTCTTTTTAGCAATTGTTCTCGTTGCATTAATCGGGTACATGATTCCAAGACTATTAAGTCAATTAGGCCAGTTAGTGACTCACATACCAGGTTATGCGAAAGCAGTTAGTGATTCATCAACGGACATGTTTGATCATTTAAATAAATATGCTTGGTTTAAAGAAATTGATTTTGATAGTTATCTAAATCAATTTGAAAGTTCTATGGGTACTTATTTTAAATCAATCGCAACAAATTTAACGAATTCTATTGGTTCGATGATTGGTGTGGTAACTAGTGTGACCGTTGTTGCACTAACGGTGCCTGTGATGTTGTTCTATATGTTGAAAGATGGTCAAAAATTAGTACCAAATCTCAAAAAACTGGTTCCAGAAAAACATGGTGATGAACTGGTTGAATTACTTGGTCGAATGGGTGATACTATTTCAGCTTACATTGGTGGTCAAGCGATTGAATGTCTCTTTGTGGGTGTCTTTACTGCAATTGGATATTCAATTATCGGCATGCCCTATGCGCTATTATTAGGGGTTGTTGCTGGTTTTGCTAATATTGTTCCGTATATTGGACCGTATATCGGACTCTTCCCAGCATTAATTATTGCAGTGACGCAGTCGACTCAAATAGTTATCTTTGTGATTATTGTTGTCTTAGTTGTGCAACAAGTTGATGGTAATTTTGTTTATCCAAATGTTATTGGTAAATCATTGAATATTCATCCATTGACAATCATTATTTTATTGTTAGTAGCTGGTAATATTGCTGGATTATTAGGGATGATTCTAGGAATCCCATTGTACGCAGTTGTGAAAGTTGTGGTTCAATATGTTTACGATATTAGACGACTACAAGAAAAATAAGGCAGACAATAATTGTGAGTTGTGATAAAATAAATTATTATTGTCAATAGTGACGGAGGAGAAATAACATGAAAAAAGTAATTACTTATGGAACATTTGATTTGTTACACAAAGGACATGTGCGAATTTTACAACGTGCAAAAGCAATGGGTGACCATTTAACGGTTTGTATTTCAACCGATGAATTTAATGCAATCAAAGGTAAAAAGGCTTATACATCATATGAAGATCGTAAATTTATTTTAGAAGCCATTAAATATGTTGATGAAGTTATTCCAGAAACAGAATGGGATCAAAAGATTAGTGATGTTGTTGATAATCATATTGATACATTTGTAATGGGTGATGATTGGAAAGGTAAGTTTGATTTTCTCAGTGAATACTGTGAAGTTATCTACCTACCAAGAACGGACGGTATTTCAACAACTAAAATTAAAAAAGATTTAGGAATGAATCTATAAAAAAACGTAAAATATGAGAATATTTTACGTTTTTTTATAGTAAATATTGAATGATAGGGGTGTTAAAGTACTGATGAAACAGAATTTTAAAGGAATACTGCAAAAGATAATTAAACGAGTTGGGCGTCAAGTTTTGATACTCTTGAATGATTTCATGACGATATTCTCTGTTAAGAAACAGCAAGTGATATTTGAGAGTTTTAACGGTCGCGATATCAACGATAATCCAATGGCTATTTACAAACAGGTCAGAGCTGATTTTGGTGAAGAAAATGCAAAACGGTTGTATTTTAGTGTTAAACCAGGGCTATATAATAGCTTAAAAAAACAGTACCCCGAAATTAATTTGATTAAACGCTTTGGATTCGGTTGGACAATTAAGATGGCCAGAGCTGAGTTCTGGGTATTTAATTCAAGGTTACCTATTTGGTGGAAAAAGAATTCAAAAACAACCTATATTCAGACTTGGCATGGCACACCGTTGAAACATCTAGGTATGGATATTGAAAATGTTGCAATGCCAGGCACAACGACGGAGTTATATCACGCTAATTTTACGGCTGAGACAGCACGTTGGGATTATTTGATTGCGCCCAATCAATATTCAAAAGATATTTTTGAAAGTGCGTTTGCATTTAACAATAAATCATTAGATATTGGTTACCCGCGAAATGATATTTTATACGCCGACAATAATGAAAAAAATATTAAAGCGTTAAAAAAAGCTTATCTCGGGAATGAAGATGCTAAAGTGGTTCTATACGCGCCAACATGGCGTGATGACAGTTTTTTCCGTCAAGGAGTCTATAAATTTAACTTAGCTTTTTCATTTGAAGAATTTTTTAAACATGTGTCAGATGATACTATTTTGATTATGAGACCTCATTACTTAGTCAAAAATGGGATAGATGTTACTGGTTTTGAAGACCGGGTTAAGATTATGGCTGATGAAAATATTACGGAACTTTATTTAATGAGTGATATGTTGATTACGGATTACTCTTCAGTGATGTTTGATTATGCTAATTTAAATCGGCCAATGTTATTTTATTGTTACGATTTAGACCATTATCGTGATGAATTACGGGGCTTCTATATTGATTTCGAAGCAGAGGCACCAGGACCTGTTGTTGTTGAAGAAGCGGATTTCTATAAACAATTGGCTGTCTACACTAAAAATGATAACTATCCTGGTTATGAAAAACGTTTTAAAGATTTTCAAGCTAAATTTATTGAGTGGGATGATGGGCAAGCTTCTAAAAAAGTATCCGACATTATCTTAGGTAAGTAGGCATGTTCGCTTTTTCTAAGGAACATGTTTTTTATTTCTTGAAATATTTAGATAAGATGTTAATTTTTATTGATTAATGGTAAAATTGTATAAGTGTAATTGTATACAGGTTGCTGTTTAAAATCAAAATAGCTGGGTGGTTAATGGTGGTAAAATGGAAGACTATAAAATTCGCTTAGAGTACGTTACAAAAGGAATCACAAGTAAGAAAAATCGAAAAGTTGATAAAGATTCAAAAGATATTTATTGGGCTTTAAGGGGGATTTCTTTCGATATTTATCCTGGAGAGTTTTTTGGTATTATCGGCATGGGAGGTTCAGGAAAAGCAACGTTATCTGAGATTCTTGCTGGTAAAGCAAAACAAACGACGGGCTTCTTAACGATGGCCGGGCACACAACAATTGTGTCGTATGAAACACAATTGAAGCGTGATAAGACGGCTGTTCAGAATATTCAAGATGCGATTACAGATTCAAACATTGATTATAAGAATAGTGATCAAACATTAAACAATGTCTTGAGATTTGCTGATTTGGGCGTTTTAAAAGAGAGTAAAATTGAAGATTATTCACCTGATATGCGCGCTCGAGTTGAATTAGCAATGGCTTTTTTTATTGAACCTGATATTATTATTTTAGATGGTGTTTTGTCAGCGTTAGATGATATTTTTTATCAAAAAACGGTTGAAAAAATTAAAAGCCTACAGACAGAAGGTAAGACTTTTGTACTAGCTAGCCAAGATTTACAACAAATGGAATTCTTAACAGATAGAATTGCATGGATTCAAAATGGTCAGTTAATGGATATTGGCGAATCTGAACATGTTGTTATGGGCTATTTAGATTTTGTTGCTTGGTATGATAGTTTGTCTGATATAAAGCGACATGAATACGATAAAGAACGTGATGTAGAGCGTAAATCATTTAGTGTAGAGGCTTTGTACACACAGTATAAAGAAACTCATTTTGATCCCGATATGCCTCGTTCTGTTGAGTTGCGTCGCCGGGAGGCCTTTTATAATGGGCAAGCATTTGATGAGGCAAAATATGAATCAAAAAAGAAAAAAAGCAATGGGCATAGTAAGAGTCATGGTAGATTAGCTTTAGTTATTATCGGCATTTTGATTTTAGCGGTGGTGGGAACGGTTTCTGCGAAGTATATTCAAACGAATAATGCTAAACAGGAGTCTATCTCAATTGACAGTCATCGAAAGTCGTCAATTAAAGCAAAAAAATTGGCAATTTCTAGTTCAATTAGTGTGGTTGATGCCTCTAAAAAAGTGGCGTCATCTTCTAAAGCAACTTCAAGTAAATTAGCCAGTGTCTCTTCTGCAAAACGGAAGAAAGAATCAGTTGCCAAAGTTAAAGCAAGTGAATCCAAAGCCAGGGTAGAGAGTGAACTTAGAGCCAAGGCAGCAAGTGAAGCGAGTGAATCAGCTGCGGCTAAGGAGTCATCTGAAAAGCTGGCTAGTTCAGAATCTGCTAAAAAAGAGAGTATTTCGAAACAAGAAAGTATCGATAAAATTAGTACAAAGACGGTTGAAGTTGGCGATGGCGATAGTTTATCAAGTATTGCGACTGCGAATAATACAACGAGTGACAAATTAATGGATATTAATAGTTTATCATCAGATTTTTTACATTTAGGACAAAAAATAAAAGTGCCCAAATAAATAATGGGATAACTATAAGTTAACTTGGAGGAAGCTATGAAATTAAGAACAAAGGTAATTATTGGGATAGCCGTAGTTGTATGTGTTGGTGGGGGAACAGTATTAGCTAGTACAGAATCTGGTCACAATGTGGTCGAATGGGTCGCTAATCGTGGACAAACAGGATCAGCTTCACAACAGAAAAAAGAATACGCAGAACAACAAAAAGCTGCTAAAGATAAATATGGTAAAAAGGATTCTAGTTCAAGCTCAGATTCAAAAAAGAAAAAAGCAAAAAAGAAAAAAGTCACGACTAAGAAAAGTAAGACAAGAACAACAACGGCGTCATCATCAAGTGCTAATGTTGATACGGATACATTGATTGTTGCTTATGGTGATTCATTATCATCTATCGCGGCAGACCATGGAATGACGGTAAAAGAATTAATTGCGTTAAATGACATGGAAAATACGACGTTAAGACCAGGCCAATCAATTAAAGTCATTGCTGGAAGTGGAAGTACAGACACAACAACGGATACAGATACAACCAGATCAGATAATAATACGACAAGTACAGATTCAGATTCAAGTTCGGACACGAATTCAGACTCAAGTACAGATTCGTCAGATTCAAATTCGGATTCAAGTTCAGATACGTCAAGTTCAACAAGTAACAGTAACAATACAAATGCAAACTAATCGTTACTTTTTGTCAGTCAATTGTTAATGGGTGTATAATGCGTATGGTTAAAAAATAAATATAAATGAATTGGAGCGGATGAGTAAATGAGTTCAGACCCTGGTCACGAACTGCTGTTGCAGCTGATATTGTTAGTTATTTTGACATTAATTAATGCCTATTTTTCAGCTGCAGAATTAGCAGTAGTTTCAGTAAATCGTAATAAGATTGAGACAGAAGCGCAAGCCGGAGATAAAGGTGCGAAAAGAATTCTTGGTATTTTAAATAATTCAACTTCATTTTTATCAACGATTCAGATTAGTATTACTTTCGCTGGATTTTTGTCTTCAGCTTTTGCAGCAACAGCTTTAGCTAAATATGTTGAACCGGCATTCGGGAATGCAATTTGGGCACATGATGTTGCAGTCGTTATTGTTACGTTGATTTTATCTTATTTTTCACTAGTTTTAGGGGAGTTATACCCTAAACAATTGGCATTACAAATGCCGGACAAAATTGCCAGAGCAACGACTGGACCTATTCAAGTTATCGCGATATTTTTCAAACCACTTAACTGGTTGTTATCAATTTCGCTTTTCGCTTTAGAAAAAATAACCCCAATCAAGTTTAATAAAAATGATACAGAAGTGATTAGTCGACAAGAAATCGTTCGTGTGATTCAAACAGGTGAGGAACGTGGCGCCATTGATTCAGATGAATATGAAATGATGGAAGGGGTTATTTCGTTACATACGAAGTTAGCTCGTGAAGTTATGGTTGCTAGAACGGATGCATTCATGATTGATTTACAAAATGATAATGATCGTAATATTGATGCAATTTTAAAACAACCTTATTCTCGTGTACCCGTTTATAGTGATGATAAAGATAATGTTGTGGGTGTTATTCATATTAAAAATTTACTTAAATCTGCTAGAAAATATGGATTTGATAGAATTACGCTACGTCAAATTATGCAGGAGCCAATGTTTATTCCAGAAACAATGGCCGTTGATGATTTGTTATTTGAAATGAAGAAAACACATACGCAATTGGCTATTTTATTAGATGAATATGGTGGTGTTGTTGGATTAGCCACAATTGAAGATTTGATTGAAGAAATTGTTGGGGATATCGATGATGAATCTGATAAACCTGACGATACATTGAAAAAAATTAATGCACATGAATATATTGTGCAAGGTCGTATGACTCTTGATGATTTTAATGATGAATTTAATTGTGACATTGATGTCAAAGATGTGGATACAATTGCCGGATTCGTATTGACTGAATTAGGTCGAATTCCTGACGATAACGAACAATTGCAAGTCACGCTTGATAATGGCTTAATTCTGGAAACAGAAAAAATGGATGGCTCTCGATTAGTAGAATTGAAGGTTATTATTCCAGCCAGTGTGACGACTGATGATTTAAAAACGAAAGAATAAAATATGGAATAAGTAAAGTAAGGGATACAGAACGTAGTGGTTCTATTGCCCTTATTTTTTTACGTCGAAGTTCATTGTCATTTATGATAAACTATAAATAATATGTTTTAGAGAGGACAATTAATGAATACAGAAGAATTAGAGACTCAAGTCAAAAAACGTCGGACATTTGCGATTATTTCTCATCCCGATGCTGGTAAAACAACCATTACTGAACAATTGCTTTTATTTGGTGGTGTCGTTCGTTCTGCCGGAACTGTCAAAGGTAAAAAATCAGGGACTTTCGCAAAATCTGATTGGATGGAAATTGAAAAGAAACGTGGTATTTCTGTTACCAGTTCAGTTATGCAATTTGATTATGACGATAAACGCGTTAATATTTTGGATACACCTGGACATGAGGATTTTTCTGAAGATACGTATCGGACATTAATGGCTGTAGATTCTGCGGTCATGGTGATCGATTCTGCTAAAGGAATTGAACCACAAACAAAGAAGTTATTCCAAATTTGTAAAATGCGTGGCATTCCTATTTTTACATTTATCAACAAGATGGATCGTGATGGTCGCGAACCACTTGATTTAATGGCTGAATTGGAAGAGGTATTGGGCGTTGAATCATACCCAATGAACTGGCCAATTGGTATGGGTAAAGGCTTAAAAGGCTTATATGATATTTATAATCACCGTATTGAACTTTATCAAAAAGAAGATAAAGGCGGTAATTATGTCGACCTAAATGCTGCTGGTGAAATTGAAGGCGCTCATCCATTAAAAGAAGACAGTATCTATCAAGAAGTGCTAGATGAAGTTGAATTGTTGAGTGATGCTGGTAATACCTTTGATGAAGCCAAGATTGCGACGGGGGACTTAACACCTGTCTTCTTTGGATCAGCTTTAACAAACTTTGGTGTAAAAACGTTCTTAGATATTTATTTGAATTATGCACCAGCACCACAATCGCATAAAACGATTGAGGAAAAAATCATTCAACCTGTTGATGATCATTTTTCTGGTTTTGTTTTCAAAATTCAAGCGAATATGAATCCTAATCATCGTGACCGAATTGCATTTATCCGTATCTGTTCGGGAGAATTTGAACGTGGGATGGATGTTAAATTAGCAAGAACGGATAAAAAAATGCGTTTATCAAACTCAACGCAATTTATGGCCGATTCTCGTGAAGTCTTGGAATCAGCTGTGGCTGGTGACATTATTGGATTATATGATACTGGTAATTTCCAAATTGGTGATACAATTAGCAACATGAAGAAACCAATTACCTTTGAAAAATTGCCTCAATTTACACCTGAATTATTTATGAGTGTGACGGCTAAAAATGTGATGAAGCAGAAATCATTTCATAAAGGAATTCAACAATTGGTTCAAGAAGGTGCCGTTCAATTATATAGAAGTTACAATACTGGCGACTATATTCTTGGTGCTGTTGGTCAACTTCAATTTGAAGTTTTCCAATTTAGAATGTTAAACGAATATAACTCAGAAGTAATTATGACACCAATGGGTTCTAAAACAGCGCGTTGGATTGATCCTGAACAATTGGATGAAAAAATGTCGAGCTCTCGTAACTTACTTGTTAAAGATCGACAAGATTTACCCTTGTTCTTATTTGAAAATGCATTCGCAGAACGTTGGTTTGCTGACAAATATCCAGATGTTAAATTAACATCAAAACTATAAGAGCAACAAAAAAGGCATGCCATCTGGTATGCCTTTTTTGTTGCTCTTAGTTCAATGAGTAAGCTATTTTGATATAAGATTCGTTGATAAAGCCGCCATTTTTTAATTCAAACCAAACAATGCTATTTGGTGATGTTAATTGACTGATTAAAGTGACTTGTGTGTTATCTGCTAGAGTGCGTAACTTTTTGCCATAAGGTTCAGCGTAAATAGTGACTGATTTGTCAGGAATATAATCAATTAAAGCGGGTTGATTAATTCTTTTTTTTGTTAATTTATCGATTTCTTTTTTTGTTAATGAGGTGTAATCAGGTTGATCGATGAGATGGACATTGGATGTGTCTTCCAACCATTGATTGCCACCCATACCGTACCAATGGGTGCCTGAATTAGTTTCAATTTTTTCAAATACTTGTAAAATACCACCGGCAGGCAAGAAAGCAGGATAAAAGTTGCCATCAGGGAGATCGAAGCAGCGTGCGCGTTCTGTAATCTGAATGTAGGCATCAATTTTGTCGACTGTTCGCCAATTTAAATTGCGGTAATAGTAGTAGATAGTCTGTTGTTCATTTGTGAAATTACCATAACTCGTTTTTGATGCACGCAATAAATTGAATCCAGGAATGTTCACAGGATCATATGTAAAAGGTTCATGTAATTGTCCGCGCAATAAAGTAGGAGGGCCAATGAGATAGCCACCATCAATATCTTGATTATAAATCCAAACGGCAGCGCCATGCTTTTTTTCATAACTTAAAATGATGGCGCCATAACTGGCTACAAAGGTACTTGTGAATCCAGAAATACCAATTAAATGATAATCTGGAATGGGGTCAAATTGAATTCTCAAATCACTGCCTTTGGTACCACTGATAATTTGAGGTCGTGATAAATTATGATCATCTTGATCTTTGTAGTAGATAATCATCGTGGCATCAGAAACAGATGTTGGTAAAAAAGTTTGATTTTCAATGACTTCATGCCTTTTTATTTTTGAAGGTTCTATTTTCTTAGTTGGATTTGAATTAAATGTGAATTGTATATCGGAAGTGGGATGAGGTTGACTTGGTTTTGTAAAAACAGACAACACATTCCGGAAGAAATCTCTTAAGGCGATTTTAATCAGCTCCATTCATTATCTAATAACATAATTATAACCTAAAAAGCTTAATTATTGGGAAAAAGTGTTTAAAAGATCATTTTATTTATTCAAAATGCGAATGAAAATAAAAAAAGGCGCTAACTTCAGAAAATTAATTCTGAGTTAGCGCCTTTAATTTGGTCTTTTATTCAGCTTTATCTGATTCTTTATCATCAGAAGGAGTATCTGATGAAATTTTAATTTCGTCTTTTTCAATCTTTGCAACCAATTTCGTTACATCAGGGTTATCAAGATAGAAGTCAGCAATTTGGTCTTCAATCTGTTCTTGGATAACACGTCTCAATGGACGAGCACCCATGGCAGGATTGTAACCCAAATCAACTAATTTTTCTTCAACACGATTTGTCACACGGAGTTCTAAGTTTTGATTTTTAAGAACATCATTTACATCGTTAAGCATCAAACTTACGATTGAAACTAAGTTTTCTTTGCTTAGTGGATTGAATTCAACGATATCATCAAAACGATTCAAGAATTCAGGACGGAAGTAGTTAGATAGTTTATCAATGATGGCATGTGTAGCACCATTAGATGTTGCACCAAAACCAACATTAGCTTCAGCATCAGCACTTCCGGCGTTTGATGTCATAATGATAATCGTATCTTTAAAACTTACTGTACGGCCTTGCGAATCTGTTAAACGACCGTCTTCAAGAATTTGTAAGAACATGTGCATAACATCAGGATGTGCTTTTTCAACTTCATCTAACAAGATTAAGCTGTATGGATTACGACGAACTTGTTCAGTTAATTGACCAGCTTCTTCGTAACCAACGTAACCAGGAGGTGAACCAATCAATTTAGAAACGGAATGTTTCTCCATATATTCACTCATATCAAAACGAATCATTGATTCTTTTGTACCAAATAATTCTTTAGATAGTTGTTTTGCAAGTTCCGTTTTACCAATCCCAGTAGGGCCAACAAACAGGAAGGAACCAATTGGGCGTCCAGATTTATTGAAACCAATCCGGTTACGACGAATGGCACGAGCTACTTTGTCGATGGCAGCGTCTTGACCAATGACGCTAGCTTGAAGGGAAGTGGCTAAATTTTTCAATTGTTGCTGTTCCTTTTCCTTCAATTCACCAACAGGGATATTTGTTTTTTCTTCAATAATTTGTTCCATTTCTTTTTCAGTCACAATTGGTAATTCATCAGAATCAGTGTTGCTATCTTGTAATTCTTTGAATTTAGCGACTTGATCACGGTAGTAAGCTGCTTTTTCATAATCTTCGTCACTCAATGCAGCTTGTTTTTGTGTTTCAGCATTCTTAATTTTTTCTTCAACCAATTTTGGATCAATTGCTTTAATGGTCAAATTCATTTTTGAACCTGATTCATCTAGTAAATCAATCGCCTTATCTGGTAAGAAACGATCTTGAATGTAACGGTCTGACAATGATGCGGCTGCTTCAATTGCTTCATCACTGTAATGAACATGATGGTAGGCTTCATATTTCTTTTGAATCCCTTTTAAGATAACAATTGTTTCTGCAACACTAGGCTCATCAACTTGAATAGGTTGTAAACGACGTGCAAGAGCAGCATCTTTTTCAATTTGACGATATTCATTTAAAGTGGTTGCACCCACAAGTTGTAATTCACCTCGAGCAAGGGCTGGTTTTAAGACGTTACCAGCATCCATACCGCCTTCAGCATTACCGGCGCCAACGATTTCATGAATTTCATCAATAAAGAGGATGATACTTTTATCTTCTTTTAATTCTTTCATTAATTGTTGCATGCGTTCTTCAAATTGGCCACGAATACCGGTACCTTGAACTAATGAAACAACATCTAAACGAATGACTTGTTTATTTAGTAGTTTTTGAGGAACGGCAGCGTCAACAATTTTTTGAGCTAAACCTTCAACGACGGCTGTTTTACCGACACCAGCTTCCCCAATTAAAACAGGGTTATTTTTGGTACGTCGGTTTAAAATTTCAATAATTTGATCAATTTCTTGGTCACGACCAACGACAGGGTCAATGTTTCCTGCTCGAGCTTCATCCGTTAAGTTAAGACCAAATTGGCCAAGAACGGTATCTTTACCATTATTTTTATTACCGCCGCCATTTCTACCAGTTTGGGTAGGTGGTGTTTGGTCTCTTCTTTGTGAACTGTTATTTTGGTTATTTGGTGCAATTGCGTTGAACAATTCATCAAGGTTACCAAAGCTAAATGGATCTTGTTGATTGTTGCGGATTTGACCATTGCTTAAACGGTCTTGTTCGTCTTTAAGCAATTGGTAACAATTTTGACATAAATTGTATTCTTGGTGTTGTCCATTTAAATTAGTTGATAAATGGATTGTTGCTTGATTGATTTGACAATTTTGACAGATCATATGTGTCACAACCTTTCGTATTTAATTCGTTATCGTTTATTTTATTTAAGATCAAAGTGGATTGACCATCTCTGACCTTCGATGATTATTATACAAAACTTAAAAAATTTCTGCAAGTAACTTGCCCTCACTTTTTTACATTTTATGAAGGCTAATCTATAATGAAATAGTATAGTAGATTTCAGTGAAAAGGGGTTTGAAAAATGAGTGAAGATTATAAAGCAAAGATTGATGCGTTGATTGCCGGCGAAATAGAGACCATCACCATTAATCCAGACGAATTTATGGCGTTTCAACTTGTTTGGCAAAAAGAAAAATTACGTAAGGCAATTGTTGGTAATGCACAAAGAGAAGGACAAATTATCTATAAATATGTTAGTTTAAAAAACTAAAAAAGTGGCTAAAGACTTGTATCATTTTTTAAAAAATGGTACTATTTATTTCTAGAGATTAATGTGTTTAACTTACTAATGAAAACGTGTTCTTTGCTTTTGTAAGTGGGTTGTACATTTTTCTAAAATAAAAAATATAGAACACCAAGGAGATATATAATCATGGAAAAGAAAGACTTTCACGTAATTGCAGAAACAGGTATCCACGCACGTCCAGCTACATTATTGGTACAAGCAGCAAGCAAATTTACTGCTGATGTTGCTTTGGTTTACGGAGAAAAATCAGTAAACTTAAAATCAATCATGGGTGTTATGTCATTAGGTGTTGGTCAAAACGCTGATGTTACAATCACTGCTGATGGTGCTGATGAAGCAGACGCAATCGCAGCTATTACAGAAACAATGACGAAAGAAGGACTTGCTGAATAATGTCGAAAATGTTAAAGGGGATTGCTGCTAGTGATGGTATTGCCATTGCTAAAGCATATATGTTAGTTCAACCCGATTTATCATTCTCGCAAGTAAGCATTGACAATCCAGAGTCAGAAATTAAACGTCTTGATGCTGCAGTTGCTGCATCAAGTGAAGATTTGAAAATAATCAAACAAAAAGCTGCAGAAAACCTCGGTGCTGAAGAAGCCGAGGTTTTTGAAGCTCATTTGACAATCCTTTCAGATCCTGAACTTATGGGTAACATTGGCGATAAAATCAAAAATGATAAGGTTAACGCTGAATCAGCATTGAAAGATGTAACAGATATGTTCATCTCAATGTTTGAAGGCATGACTGATAATGCTTATATGCAAGAACGTGCAGGCGATGTTCGTGATGTTACAAAACGTGTGATGAGCCATTTATTAGGCGTTTCGATTCCTAATCCTGCGCTTATTGACCAAGAAGTTGTGGTCGTTGCGCATGATTTAACACCATCGGATACTGCTCAATTAAATCGTAAATTTGTTAAGGGATTTATTACTGATGTTGGTGGACGTACGTCTCATTCTGCTATTATGTCTCGAACGCTTGAAATCCCTGCTGTTGTAGGTGCTGGTGATCCAACAATTGCAATTTCAGAAGGCGATATGGTGATTGTTGATGGTATCAACGGTGACGGAATTATCAATCCTTCTGCTGAAGAAATTTCAACATACGAAGCAAAGGCAAAAGCTTTTTCTGATCAAAAAGCTGAATGGAAAGAATTGAAAGACGCTAAAACAGTTACGGCTGATGGCGTGCATTTTGATTTAGCTGCTAACATTGGTACACCTAAGGATGTTGCTGGTGCACAAGATAATGGTGCTGAAGCAGTTGGATTATTCCGTTCAGAATTCTTATACATGGATGCTAGTGAATTTCCTACAGAAGACGAACAGTTTGAAGCTTATAAAACTGCAGTTGAAGGAATGGACGGCAAACAAGTTGTTGTAAGAACAATGGATATTGGTGGCGATAAGGAACTACCTTACTTACCATTACCAGAAGAAATGAATCCTTTCTTAGGATACCGTGCAATCCGTATTAGTTTGGATCGTCAAGATATCTTTAGAACACAACTTCGTGCTTTGCTTAGAGCTTCTCATTATGGACAATTAGCAATTATGTTCCCAATGATTGCAACTGTTAATGAGTTCAAAGCAGCTAAGGCAATTTATGTTGAAGAACGTACTAAGTTAATTGACGCTGGGGTACCAGTAGCAGATAAACTTGAAGTCGGTATGATGATGGAGATTCCTGCTGCTGTTATGAATGGTGATCATTTAGCTAAATATGCTGATTTCTTCAGTATTGGTACAAATGATTTAATTCAATATTCAATGGCTGCTGATCGAGGTAATGAACAAGTTTCATACCTTTACCAACCTTATAACCCATCAATTTTACGTTTAATTAAAATGGTAATTGATTCGGCTCATAAAGAAGGTAAGTGGGCAGGTATGTGTGGTGAAATGGCCGGAGATCAAATTGCTGTGCCTATTTTAGCTGGAATGGGTCTTGATGAATTCTCAATGAGTGCATCATCAATCCTTAAAACACGTAGCTTAATGAAAAAATTAGATACAACAAAAATGAAAGAATTAGCTGATAAAGCTGTTACTGATTGTGAAACTAATGAAGAAGTTATTGCATTAGTTGAATCTTACATGAAGTAATTAATTTTTTTGAAAAACTGATAATTATGATTATCAGTTTTTTTTTGCGTTCAATTGGGAACAAATGAGAAAAATGGACTTCTATTGCATAACGGACTAGAAACCAATATAATTAAACTTATTATATCAAAACAGACAGGAGACCTTATCGTGAATATTGGGATTTTTACAGATACATATTTTCCACAAGTGAGCGGTGTGGCGACTTCGATAAAGACATTAAGAAATGAACTCGAAAAAGAGGGTCATACAGTTTATATCTTTACAACGACTGATCCACGAGTTGATAAAACAGTTTATGAACGTAATATATTTAGGTTTTCTAGCATCCCATTTATTTCTTTTACGGACAGACGAATCGCTGTTAGAGGCTTATTTCAGGCGTACCAAGTGGCTAAAGAACTAAACTTGGATGTTGTCCATACACAAACTGAATTTTCTATGGGCTGGATTGGTAAGTTTGTTGCGAGAAACTTAAAGGTTCCTTGTTTACATACGTACCATACGATGTATGAAGATTATTTACATTACATTGCAAATGGTAAACTATTGAAGCCTTACCATGTTAAACAAATGACGAAGACATTTACCTTCCATATGAGTGGAATTATTGCGCCAAGTGCTCGTGTTCAGAACTTGCTACAAGAATATGGTGTGAAATCAGAAATGCGCGTTATTCCGACGGGTGTGGATATTTCTCAATTTGAACAGGTGGAAACAGAAGACTATCGTGCTAAATTAGATATTGCCGAAGATCGTCCAGTGATGCTTGCGTTAAGTCGATTAGCATTTGAAAAGAATACAAAAGAAATTATTGACGGGATGCCAGCAATTATTGAGAAGATCCCAAATGTTTTATTATTGATTGTTGGGGATGGACCCGCTCGAGAAACACTTGAAGCACAAGTGGTTACTTTAAATTTACAAGAGAATATTCGATTTACTGGCGAAGTAGATAATGATGAAGTATGCCATTTTTATCAGTTAGCAGATTTATTTGTGTCTGCTTCTGTGACGGAATCACAAGGCTTAACATTTATTGAAGCTTTAGCGGCTGGGACACCAGTGTTGGCTAAAACGGGTGAATATACCGATGAATTAATGGATCAACCAGAAATCGGTAAAACATTTGCTTCTGAAGCTGAAATGGTTACGGATATCATCTATTATTTCAATAAACGTAATGAAAAAATTAATCCAGAGCCTAGATTGGATAAGTTAAAAGAAATTTCGGCTGCAACCTTTGGGTCTAAAGTCGCTGCATTTTATCAAGATGCTCAGATTCAATATGTTGAAATGGAAGAAGATGACGAGATTAGTCATCTATAAATGAATCTATTTTTAAAGGAGTTTCAATTATGCTATTAATTAATATGTTTTCTGCGGCCAATTCCGTCAAAGGGCAAGGGGTCGGTAGTGCGTATACTGAAATGATGAGGTTACTTAAAGATCGGTTTCCAACTGAATTTAAAATCAGTGTGAATAAATATAGTCGTTCTGATATTAGTCATTATCATACGATTAATTTTCCTTACTACCTTTCAACTTTTATGCCAGGTCGTGGTAAAAAGATTGGTTATGTGCATTTTTTACCAGAAACACTTGAGGGTAGCGTCAAAATTCCGCAACCGTTCAGAGCAATCTTTTATTGGTACGTGATTGCTTTTTATAAGAGAATGGATCATATTGTTGTGGTTAATCCAAGTTTTATTCCAAAGCTTGAGGCGTTTAAGATTCCAAAGGAACAAGTCACGTATATTCCTAATTTTGTTTCTAAAAAAGTTTTTTATGAAAAAACGGTTGAAGAAAAACAAGCATTCAGAGATCAATTAGGTATTTCTGCAGATAAATTTATTGTCTTTGGTGATGGTCAAGTTCAAGAAAGAAAAGGTGTGCCCGATTTTATTACGTTAGCAAAGCAAAATCCTGACATCCAATTTATTTGGGCTGGTGGTTTTTCATTTGGTAAGTTAACGGATGGTTATGCTGAATTAAAAAAAGTCGTTGATAATCCACCTAGTAATTTAATTTTTACTGGGATTATCGATCGTGAAGCGCTAGTGAATTATTACAATATTGCTAATCTTTTCTTACTGCCTTCTTTCAACGAACTGTTTCCAATGTCAGTATTAGAAGCATTTAGTTGTGGGACACCTGTATTATTGCGCGACCTAGATCTTTATAAAGCGGTTATTGATGGTTATTATGATGCTGCAACGGATGTAGATGATATGCAAATTAAATTGAGAAAATTAAAAGAAGATTCTAACGCTTTATCAGCCTTACACGATAAAGCAGATCAGGCGTCAGCATACTATTCTGAAGATAGACTGGCTGAGATTTGGCATCAATTTTATTTGGACCAGAGCAAAGAGGACTAGAAAATGACGCGTAAAAATATAGGATTATTGACGTTAATGGTCATAATTGGAATTGGCATATTCGCTTTTTCCTTAAGAAATGTATCAATACAGTCACTGATTAAAGATTTAGTTCATATTAATATTTGGTGGCTGTTAGTGGCAATCCTTTGTATATGCATGTACTTTATACTTGAGGCGTTTGTGGTTAAGCGTTTTGTAAAAGGGCAACATAAAAAATTTACATTTAAAAATGCGATTCGAATTCCGTTGATTGAACAATTGTTTAATGGGATTACGCCGTTTTCAACGGGTGGTCAACCTGCGCAATTGTTTGCAATGGTGCAGTCAGGGGTTGATGCTGGACGTGCAAGTTCAATTTTATTAATGAAATTTGTTGTGTATCAAGCGATGATTGTCATTAATTTTGTCGTTTGTTTAGTCATTGGGTTTCAATATATTCAAGACAAAGTCCATTACTTGATGGTTTTTGTGATTTTTGGATTTGTCATTCATTTAGCTGTAATTGTTGGGTTATTAATGATTATGTATTGGTACACATTCACTAAAAAGTTGGTAGGTGTTTGTTTATCTGCTGTTAAGGTCTTTATCAAGGCTGAGCGTTTTGAACGGTTAAATAACAGCATCTATTCTAAAATAGCAAACTTTCATCAAGAGAGTTTGCGTATGAAAAATGAAAAGAAAATAATTTTTGACGTTTTTATACTAACGTTCTTTCAACTAGCATTCTACTATTTGATTCCATATTTTATTATGTTGTCACTGGGTTACACGTCAGTGAATGTCATCATGATTACGGCACTGCATGTGCTTATTGTGATGGTTATCTCACTCTTTCCAATTCCCGGTGGGACAGGTGGCGCAGAATATAGTTTTGCGATTGTCTTTTCTAGTTTTATGACAAGTAATAGTAAATTAGTTTTAGCGATGCTATTATGGCGTATTTTAACGTATTATGTTGGTCTATTTGCCGGTATGTTTGCATTAGTGGTTAATCCGGATAAGGTAGAAGAAATTGGACTTGATGATTAGTTAATCAAGGGGGACGTTATGAAATTTACAAGAAGTGACTTAATTCAATTTATTTTGGAAATGACAGATACGATAGAGTCTTATCCATTTAATAAGGTAAGACCTAACCAAACAGTTGTGTGGACGATTATGAAACAGGTTGGTAGTGGGAAAATGATGGCTATGATTTTTGAAAAAGAGCATAAGCTATCATTAAATCTCAAACTAAAACCAGAACATGTTGAACAAATGAAACAGGTAGAGGGCATTACGGCTGGATTTCATATGAATAAAAAATATTGGATTACGATTGATATTAATCATGCGGATATCACACAAATTGAATTAGAGAACATGATGCATGAAAGTGACTCGTTAACAAAAAAATAAAAATAAGGTCCCAAATCATTTGGCAAAAGCGAAGTGATTTGGGACCTTATTTTATTAATAAATTATTTGTGTTGTGTCATGTAAGCATTTAATCGTTCCATACCAATAACTAAATTTTCCATACTTGCGGCATAACTTAAGCGAATATAACCTTTACCAGCTTCGCCAAATGCAGTTCCTGGAATCAAAGCAAGTTTATTATTAAATGCTAAATCCTTACAAAAGGCCATTGCATCTTGATTATAGCCTTCAGGAATCTTAGCAAAAATATAAAAAGCACCACTAGGCTGGGCCATTTCAAAATTCATTTTTTTCATTTCAGTCATTACAAAATCACGGCGCTTTTTGTATTCGACATTCATAATACGACCGTCATCTTTACCATCACGTAAAGCGGCGACACCAGCACGTTGTGAAATGCTGGTCGCAGAAGTGACTAAGTATTGATGGACTTTCTTTAATTCATCCGTCATGGCTTTGGGTGCTAACAGGAAGCCAATACGCCAACCAGTCATCGCATGTGATTTTGATAAACCGTTAATTAACACTGTTTGATCACGGATATATTTAGCAATTGAAACATGTTTATGATCATAAGTTAATTCACTATAAATTTCATCACTGATAGCCCAAATTTTTTGTTTTCTAATTTCATCGGTAATGGCGATGATTTCATCTTCGGTCCAAGAAATCCCAGTTGGATTACTTGGGTTGATTAAGATGATACCTTTAATGTTCTCATCAGGATTATCTGCAACAGCTTGTTTAATCATATCAGGTGTTAACCTAAAGTTATTAGCACGCGTATCAATGTAGATTGGTTTGATGCGATTTAAGGTGATTAGAGGCATGTAACCAGGATAAAGTGGCGTTGGTACCAGAACGGCGTCACCAGGGTTAAAAATAGTCTGTAGAGCAGTGGCAATAGCTTCGGTAGCACCAACTGTGACTAATATTTCTGATTGTGCATCATAACTAACGTCATATTTTTCATTGAAAAATTCACTGGCTGCTTCACGTAATTCAATATCACCAGCCATTCCCATATAATGTGAGTAATTTTCATTAATGGCTTCAATAGCAGCTTTTTTAATATGATCGGGGGTGTTGAAGTCTGGTTCACCCATGGTTAACTTGATCATATCAGGGATTTTGCTTACTTCATCATCGAATTGACGGATGTCTGAAACTTCTATTTTAAATACTTGATCGTTCAAATCATTTCTAAATAAACTCATTTTTTTCGGCCTCCAAGTCTAATAACTAATAGTTTAGCATAAAAACATGTTAAGAAACGATTATAATCTGAGGAATCAGGTGTAAATGCATAGAAACTTTGGTATTATTAACTATGATATTGAAAGGGGAACAACTATGAAAAATTCTCAGTTAGTAGCAATCATTAGTCGCTTAGAGGCTATGCAAAAAGAAGATAACGGCGAAATCCAAACAAGACACTTTGAACATGAGGGTGTTGAAAAAGGAATCGTTGAATATGATCCAGCTATGAAAGCATATACGTTGGAAGATTTAAGTAACCATACTAAATTTCCATTTGATGATATCGATTTAATTGCCATGGAAGTTTACGACTTATTATTTGGTTAATAATCAACTGAAAGATAGATTTAAAGACATTTTCGTGTTCTCGAAAACTGATCTTAAAAAACGGAGGCACTAAAATGCGGTCAACTTTAAAATATGTTCAGGATAAATTGAGCTCAAGATTGGGATTCTTCCTCTTGATGCTCGTTTTATTTTGGGCCAAAACTGTCGTTGCGTATGAAACAAAATTTACGCTGGGTGCGACGGGTAGCATGCAACAATTTTTACTTTATTTAAATCCAATTCCAACGGCACTTTTGTTGTTCGGAATTGCGCTTTACTTTAAAGGTAAGAAATCATATTGGATTATGCTCATTATTGATTTTATTCAAACATCATGGCTTTTTGCGAATATGATTTATTACCGAGAATTTTCAGATTTCCTTTCATTGGGAATCATAAAAAATTCAAGTTCAGTAGCTAATAACTTAGATAAAGGAATCGCGGGAATTCTACGTCCAACTGATTTTTTTGTTTATATTGATATTATTATTTTAATTTTGATTCTTGTCTTTAAACTTGTCAAAATTGATTATAATCCTATCAAAAAACGTTATGCATTTATTGTTACAATTGCGGCTGTTCTTTTAGCTGCTGGTAATTTAGGCCTAGCTGAAAAGGATCGGTCTCAATTATTGACAAGAACATTTGATAATAATTATATTGTTAAATATTTAGGATTGAATTTTTATGCGGGATATAACGTTTACCAAACGCAAAAAGAAAGTGCGACACGTAAGAATGCAACATCAGAAGATATGACTAAAGTTCTAAAATATCTGGATAAGAATCGTGCTAGTTCTAATATTCAGTATTATGGAAAAGCAAAAGGTAAAAATGTTTTTGTGGTTCATTTAGAAAGTTTCCAACAATTCATGATTGATTATAAATGGGATGGTCAAGAGGTAACACCTAATATTAATAAGTATTATCATGATAAGAATACGTTATCATTTGATAATTTCTTTAATCAAGTCGGACAAGGTAAAACGTCTGATGCTGAAATGATGTTAGAATCGTCACTTTATGGCTTATCATCTGGGTCAGCAATGACAACTTATGGAACACAAAATACCTTCCAATCAGCGCCAGCTATCCTTGATCAAAAAGGATATACAACAGCTGCGTTCCATGGGGATGTTGGTAGTTTCTGGAATCGTAATAATACCTATAAATCATTTGGGTACCAGTACTTCTTTAGTGAACCTTATTACAACGTCAAATCTAACTATAAAGTGGGTTATGGCCTGAAAGATAAGATTTTCTTGAAGCAATCTGTTAAGTATATTGAACAATTACCACAACCTTTTTATGCGAAGCTCATTACCTTAACGAATCATTATCCATATGATTTGGATAGTGAGAATGTGTCGATCAAAAAAACGGATACAGATGATAGTACCGTTGATGGGTACGTTCAAACGTCTAAATATTTGGATCAATCATTCGGAGAATTCGTTAATTATTTGAAGAAGAGTGGGTTATATAAAAATAGTATGATTGTGATGTATGGTGATCATTATGGTATTTCTAATAATCATAAGAAAGCCATTGCGCAATTATTAGGTAAAGATGAAGTCACAAGTTATGATTTAACGATGTTCCAAAAGGTACCATTTATGATTCATATGAATGGTCTTAAGGGTGGCGTTAAGCATACTTATGGTGGTGAAATTGATGTTTTACCAACCTTACTTGATTTATTAGGCGTTAAGAATACGGATACGGTTCAATTTGGTAATGATTTATTATCGAAGAATCGCAATCAAACAGTTGCTTTTAGAAATGGTGATTTTATTTCGCCAACCTTTACTAAGGTCGGCAATACCACATATGATACGAAGACGGGTAAAGAAATAGAGAAGTTAACGGCTACACAACAAAAAGTTTACAATAGGGAGTTAAAACATGTGACAACTTCATTATCGTTATCAGATGAAGTTATTACCGGTGATTTATTAAGATTCTATACACCAAGTGATTTTACGAAGGTGGATAAATCTGATTATAACTACAAAGAGAGTGCAGCACTTAAGACGTTGAAAAAAGCACAAAAGAAAGAAAAAACTAGTTTGATTGAACAAAACGGTGGCGTGTCTACCGAGTCTCTATTTAAAACAGACGCACCAGAATTGAAGTAGCAATGAAAGTCATAACGTCATGTTATGGCTTTTTTTGTAACCTTTACACAATCTTTACAATTCACCCACATGACCTTTACATTGAAATTATAAACTTAATATATAAGTTAAATGTCGAGAATTTCTGGAGGAAGTTGTTATGAAAAAAGGACCTTTATTATTGATTGGTGGACTTTTATCAGTCATGTTATTAACACTAACTGGGTGTGAGACACAATCAAGCTCAGGCAAGTCAATAACAGTCGTTGGTTCGACGGCGTTACAGCCATTAGTTGAGGCGGCCGGTGAACAGTATGGCACTGAGAACGTTGGTGCTTTTATCAATGTTCAAGGTGGTGGCTCAGGAACAGGGTTGAGTCAAGTGCAAGAAAAAGCCGTTAGTATTGGTAACTCAGATGTTTTTGCTGAAGAAAAATCAGGTATCAAGGCGAGCAAACTCGTTGATCACCAAGTTGCCGTTGTTGGGATTACGCCAATTGTAAATAAAGGTGTTGGTGTTAAAAATGTTTCTAAGACACAGCTTATCAAAATTTTTACGGGTAAGTTAACAAATTGGAAACAATTAGGTGGTAAAGATTTACCAATTGTACTTTTAAATCGAGCATCCGGTTCAGGAACACGATTAACATTTGAAAAATGGGGCTTAGATGGTAAACAAAGTAAAGATGCACAAGAGCAAGACTCAACAGGGATGGTTCGACAAATTGTCGGAACAACGCCGGGTGCAATTAGTTACATGGCCTTCTCCTATGTTGATAAAACGGTTGAATCGTTATCCGTTGATAATGTCAAACCAACGGATAAGAATGTTACCACAAATAAATGGAAAATTTGGTCATATGAACATATGTACACGAATGGGGAACCCACAGGGCTAACAAAACAATTTTTAAATTACGTAATGTCAGACAAAATTCAGAAAAAAGTTGTTAGTAAATTAGGCTACATCTCAGCAACACAGATGAAAGTTAGTCGTTCTGTTGATGGTAAAATAACAATAATTAAGAAGGAGATGTAGTTATGGATCCGATTCGTGAAAGTTTACTTAAAAAGTCAAAGGCTTCTAAGCTTGAGACGCGTGGCAAAATTATTACGTATTTCTGTATTGGTTTAATTGTTGCTATTGTTCTTGCTATATTTTATTTTGTTGCTTCAAAAGGATTAGCTACTTTCTTTACTGATAAAGTTTCAATTAAAGATTTCTTATTAGGAAAAAACTGGAATCCGGGGACTGTTAGTAAATCAGGTAAACCTGAAGTTGGGGCTTTACCTATGATTTCTGGGTCATTCTTTGTAACGTTCCTATCTGCGTTGGTTGCAACACCATTTGCCATTGGAACAGCCATTTTCATGGTTGAAATATCACCTAATACAGGGAGCCGAATATTACAACCAGTAACTGAATTATTAGTTGGGATTCCTTCAGTTGTTTATGGATTCATTGGTCTTTCAGTTGTTGTACCATTCGTTCGACATCTTTTTGGTGGAACGGGATTTGGTATTTTATCAGGGACATTTGTTTTATTCGTTATGATTTTACCAACAGTGACGTCAATGACTGTTGATACATTAAAATCAGTGCCTCGTTATTATCGTGAAGCATCATTAGCCTTAGGGGCAACTCGCTGGCAAACTATTTATAAAGTTATTTTAAGAGCTGCAACACCAGGTATTATGACGGCCGTTGTTTTCGGTATGGCACGTGCCTTTGGTGAAGCTTTAGCCGTTCAAATGGTTATTGGTAATGCCTCATTGATGCCAACAAGTTTGATTACACCATCTTCAACTTTAACAAGTATTTTGACAATGGGAATTGGGAATACGGTCATGGGTTCATTAGAAAATAATGCACTTTGGTCACTTGCTTTAATTCTATTATTAATGTCATTATTCTTTAACATGGTTGTTAGATTAATTGGTAAGAGAGGGGCGCTTAAATAATGAATCCGAAAAAAGCAGATAAAATTGCAACAGGTATTTTGTACGGTATCGCAGGCTTTGTCGTTCTCATTTTAGCTGCCTTACTTGGCTACATATTGGTTCGAGGCGTGCCACATATCAGTTGGCATTTCTTAACTTCTCCCGCAAAATCATTCTCACGTGGTGGTGGGGTTGGTATTCAGTTATTTAATTCATTTTACTTATTACTTTTAACCTTATTAATTTCTTTTCCAATTTCATTGGGAGCGGGTATTTGGTTATCAGAGTATGCTAAAAATAACTGGATTACGACGGTTATTAGAACGTCAGTTGAAATTTTGAGTTCATTACCTTCAGTTGTTGTTGGACTTTTTGGCTTTTTAATTTTCGTTGTTCAATTTAACTTTGGGTTCTCCATTTTATCAGGAGCGTTGGCGTTAACCTTCTTCAATTTACCTTTATTAACCAGATCGATTGAAGAGTCGTTACGTGCCATTCCATATTCACAACGTGAAGCCGGATTTTCGTTAGGATTATCACGTTGGGAAACAGTCACAAGAGTCGTTGTTCCGGATGCAGTACCTGGTATTTTGACAGGGGTTATTTTAAGTGCTGGTCGTATCTTTGGTGAAGCGGCTGCTTTAATTTACACTGCCGGACAAAGTGCGCCTGCTCTAGATTTTACCAACTGGAATCCAGCTAATATTTCTAGCCCATTGAATCCCATGCGTCCAGCTGAAACATTGGCTGTTCATATTTGGAAGATTAATTCAGAAGGAATTATGCCTGATGCGTCAGCAGTTTCAGCTGGTGCGTCAGCAGTTTTAATCATCGCAGTGCTATTGTTTAACTTCTTAGCCCGATTCGGTGGCAAGGCACTTTATCGTAAAATTACATCAAGTAAATAAATCATTTAGGAGGTCAAGCATATGGTGGAAAATAAAAATGAAAAATCTAGAATTATGACCTTCAATGAAGACCAACATGAAATTGCTTTGAAAACAAAAGATTTACATGTTCATTACGGTTCTAATGAGGCTATCAGAGATGTTAGCTTACAATTTGAACGGTTTAAAATTACAGCTTTAATTGGTGCATCAGGTTCTGGTAAATCAACTTACCTTAGATCATTGAATCGGATGAATGATGGTATTGCCGATGTAACAGGTCAAATTATTTATCGTGATTTGGATATTAATAAAAATGATGTTGATATTTATGAAATGAGAAAACATATTGGGATGGTATTTCAACGCCCTAATCCATTTTCAAAATCAATTTATGAAAATATCACATTTGCTTTGAAACGGCATGGAATGAAAGACAAACAGTTACTGGCTGAACGTGTTGAAAAATCATTAAAACAGGCTGCGCTTTGGGACCAAGTTAAAGATGATTTAAATATGAGTGCGTTATCATTATCTGGTGGGCAACAACAACGATTATGTATTGCTAGAGCCATTGCAATGGAGCCTGATATTCTATTATTAGATGAGCCAGCAAGTGCTTTAGATCCTATTTCAAGTCGGATTGTTGAAGAATCATTATTGGAATTGAAAAAGAAATATACGATTGTGATTGTGACACATAATATGCAACAGGCATCACGTATTTCAGATTACACGGCCTTTTTCCATTCAGGTAATGCGGTTGAATTTGATAAAACGACAACTATTTTCACACGACCAACAATTAAATTAACGGATGACTATGTTTCAGGAAACTTCGGTTAAGGGGGAGCGCAAATGAGTAAAATAATTGAAACAAATGATGTTCATTTGTATTATGGTAAAAAAGAAGCCCTCAAAGGAATCAATCTTGATTTCAATGAAAAAGGGATTACCGCCCTAATTGGACCATCTGGTTGTGGTAAATCGACTTATTTAAGAACCTTAAATCGAATGAATGATCTTATTCCAGGTGTAACGATTACGGGTACGGTTAAATTAAAAAGCGAAGAT
Organism: Dellaglioa sp. BT-FLS60; assembly: GCF_054941065.1. NCBI lineage: Bacteria > Bacillati > Bacillota > Bacilli > Lactobacillales > Lactobacillaceae > Dellaglioa > Dellaglioa sp. BT-FLS60. The sequence continues at coordinate 57,312 of NZ_JBSOLI010000036.1, read as the reverse complement.
ATTTATGGGCCAAAAATGGATACTGTTAGTTTACGTAAAAATGTTGGGATGGTTTTTCAGCAGCCTAATCCATTTCCATTTTCAATTTACGAAAATGTGGTTTATGGGTTACGATTGGCTGGTGTTAAAGATAAAGCGACACTTGACGAAGCCGTTGAAAAAAGTTTGAAACAGGCGGCTGTCTGGGATGACGTTAAGGATGATTTGGGCAAAAATGCGCTTGCGTTATCTGGTGGACAGCAACAACGTGTCTGTATTGCTCGTGTCTTAGCGGTTGAACCTGAAGTCATTTTATTGGATGAACCAACAAGTGCTTTAGATCCTGGATCAAGTAGTAAAATTGAAAATATGTTGCTTGAACTGCGTGAAAAATATACTATTATAATAGTGACTCATAATTTACAGCAGGCTTCTCGAATTTCAGATCGGACAGCTTTCTTCTTAGAAGGTAATCTGATTGAAGTTGCCCCAACAAAAGAGTTATTTACACGACCTAAAAATCAAAAAACGGATGACTATATTAGTGGTCGATTCGGTTAAGAAAGGAAGACAAAATTATGCGATTACTTTTTGATGAAGAACAAGAAAAATTACACATTAGATTTAGCGAAATGGGCATGATGGTCAGTGAAGCCATTCATAAATCTGTCCGAGCCTTCATTAATCACGATAAAGAGTTGGCTCATGAGGTTATTGTTGGTGATTATAAAATTAATGAACGCGAAATGAAGTTGGAAAAGCAAACATTAGAAATGATTGCTTTGTATCAACCCGTTACGAGTGATTTAAGAGATATCGTTACTGTTTTGAAAGCAATTTCTGACCTAGAACGAATGGGCGATCATGCAGTCAGTATTGCAAGAGCAACGATTCGTGTTAAAGGGAATCCTAGAGTGCCAGAGATTGAAGAAGAAATTGGGATTATGGGTGATCATGCTCGTAAGATGGTCGAAGAAGTGTTAACAGCATATATTAAGAAAGATGCTGAAAAAGCACGTAAAGTTGCCAAATTAGATCTCGATATTGATCAATACTTCAGTACGATTTATGATCAATGTATTCATGAAATGAAGACGAATCCTGAAACGGTTGTCGGGAGTGCCGATTATTTAATGGTTGCCACTTACCTTGAGCGAATTGGTGATTATGTGACAAACGTTTGTGAATGGATTGTTTACTTGAAGAATGGTCGAATTACTGAATTGAATCCCGGTAAATCTGAGTTAGAAAAAGAAAATGAATAAGGTAATGATCGGCTAATAACTAACAATTTAACGATTGTTAGTTATTTTTGGTTTAAACGTTAAAAATTAGGTAAAAAACGCGTGTTAAAATTGTAAAATGAGTCTGATAAGAAGTACAATGATGTTAGATTATTCTGAATGGAGGAACTACAAAATGAAAACAAATAAAAAATTTACAAAATCAAACAACAGAATTATATCCGGCGTTGCAGCTGGACTTGCCGAATACTTGAATTGGAATCCAACCCTTGTTAGATTTTTATTCTTAATGTTAATTTTTGCGACAAAAGGTGCCTTTATACTTGTCTACATCTTATTAGCCATTAGCATTCCAGGGAAAAAGCGTTCATTTACTAGTTCTTTTGAACAGTTTACGTCTAACACTGGTCAACGTACTGGCTCGTCAACTAAAAATAAAAGTGATCGTAAAATTATAAAAGATGTTGAAGTAACAGATAATAAAAAATAACGATGAGGTGATATTTTATGGGATTTTGGCAACGTATTTTAATTAATGCCATACTGTTTTTGGCAATATCTGGTTTTTTTCCGGATACATTATTTGTTAAAAGTATTTGGGTCGCGTTAATTGCTAGTTTTGTACTGGCCGTTTTAAATATGCTGGTTAAACCATTTTTAGTGATTTTATCACTGCCAGTAACCGTTTTCAGTTTAGGCTTTTTCTATCTAATTATTAACGCATTTATGTTACAAATGACGTCATTTTTTGTGGGTAATGAATTTAGATTTTCAAGTTTTTGGTCGTCCTTCATCATATCAATTGTGATGAGTATTGCTAACACAGTCGTAACGAATTACTTTATCAGAAATAGACAATAGGGGGCAGCAAGATGGGAAATGAAGTTTCAGTTAGAAATTTAGTAGATGCAATGGGATTAACGGTTTTAATTGGGAAAGAGTACTTGGATGATAAAAAAATAACAACAAGTGATATTTCGCGTCCTGGTCTTGAATTAACGGGGTATTTTAACTTTTATCCTAAAGAACGCATTCAACTATTTGGTATGACAGAACATGCATATGCGAATGGGTTAACGCATGAAAATCGGCAAACGGTGATGAGTCAACTCGCAACAGAACAAACACCTTGTTTTGTGGTTTCAAATGATTTAGATGTGCCGCTTGAGTTATTGTCTATCGTTAAAGAAAGACATATTCCAATTTTAATTTCAAAATTGACGACGTCACGCCTATCATCTAATATGGTTAATTATTTGGAAGCCAAACTTGCTGAACGTCAATCAATACATGGCGTTTTAGTAGATATTTATGGACTTGGTGTCATGATTACAGGTGATTCAGGTGTTGGTAAATCTGAAACAGCGCTTGAACTAATCAGACGTGGACATCGGTTGATTGCGGATGATCGTGTGGATGTTTTTCAACAAGATGAAGAGACACTTGTTGGGGAAGCGCCTGTTATTTTAAAACATTTACTTGAAATTAGAGGCATTGGTATCATTGATATCATGAACTTGTTTGGTGCAGGTGCAGTCCGTGATGATACAGATATTTCACTTATTATTCACCTAGAAAATTGGACACCAGATAAACAGTTTGACCGATTAGGTAACGATGATGAATTTGTTAAAATTTTTGACGTCAATGTACCTAAAATTTCAGTCCCTGTTAAGACGGGACGTAATTTAGCTATCATTATTGAAGTAGCTGCAATGAACTTCCGTGCGAAAACAATGGGTTATGATGCAACTAAAGTATTTGAAGATAATTTAAATGGATTAATCCAAACAAATTCAAAAAAAGATTAGAGATTGGATGAGAGCAAATTGAATTTTTTATTAGGCGCATTGAACCCCATCGCACTTAAGTTAGGTTCCATTGAGGTTCGCTGGTATGGCGTGATAATTGCAAGTGCAGTGATTCTTGCGGTTATATTAGCCGTATTTGAAGGTAAACGGATAGGTATTGACGAAGACACCATTTATGACATGATTTTATGGGCATTACCAATCTCAATTATTTCCGCACGTATTTACTATGTTATATTCGAATGGCCCTATTATTCTCAAAATATCAGTGAAATTTATCGTATTTGGGATGGTGGTATCGCTATTTATGGTGGTTTAATCGGTGCAATGATTACAGTTATTGTTTTTTGCCGTCGTCGGAATTTATCAGCTTGGTTAATGTTTGACTTAGCTGCACCAGTAGTTTTACTTGCACAATCAATTGGGCGTTGGGGTAATTTTATGAACCAAGAAGCCCATGGTGGAAAAGTCACGTTACAGGCGTTGCAAAATTTACATTTACCGGGATTTATTATTAATCAAATGTCTATTAATGGAACGTACTATAAACCGACTTTTTTATATGAATCAGTGTGGAGCTTTGTTGGATTTTTGATATTGATTGCTTTGAGACATCGTGTTCATCTCTTTAAACGTGGTGAAATTATGTTTGCTTATCTGACCTGGTATTCATTTGGCCGTTTCTTCATTGAAGGGATGCGGACGGATAGTTTGATGTTATTTTCAACTATTCGTGTTTCTCAGGTTCTGTCACTAGTAATTTTTATTGGATCGATTAGCTGGTTATTATTGAGACGATACTGGGAACCACAGAATCAATGGTATTTAGATGGACAATAAGAATAATTTTTTCTCATAGTTAATGCTATTAGAGCCAAAATTTGGTATGCTTAGAGTGAATAAATTTTGAAGGAGATTATATAATGACAAAAAAAATAGCAGTATTAGGTGCAGGTTCTTGGGGTAGTATTCTTGCAGACATCTTAACTGAAAATGGTCACGATATCAGACTTTGGTCAAATGTTCCAGCACAAGTAGCGGAAATAAATGAGTTCCATACAAATACACATTACTTGGAAGATTACACTTATTCTAAAGATCTACATGCATATGAAGATTTACAAGAAGCTTTGGATCAAGTTGATGCTATTTTATTTGTTGTTCCAACAAAAGCAAGCCGTATTGTTGCTAAACAAGTAGCAGCAATCTTAAAAGAAACAGGTAATAAACCTATTATTATTCATGCAAGTAAAGGATTAGAACAAGTCACACATAAACGTATTTCAGAAGTTATCGAAGAAGAAATTCCTGCTGATATCCGTGGCAGTATTGTTGTCTTTTCTGGACCAAGTCATGCTGAAGAAGTTGCTAATCGCGATTTAACAACAATTGTATCAGCAAGTGCTGATGCAGCAGCAGCAAGTTTTGTTCAAGATATCTTTATGAACAAATTCTTAAGAATCTACACAAATAATGATGTTATTGGTGTAGAAATGGGTGCAGCTATGAAGAACATTATCGCTGTTGGTGCTGGTATGTTACATGGTATGGGCTATGGTGATAATGCTAAAGCCGCTTTAATTACACGTGGTTTAGCTGAAATTTCTCGTTTAGGAACATCATTTGGTGCTAACCAATTAACTTTTATGGGCCTTTCAGGTGTTGGTGATTTAATTGTTACTGCAACAAGTGTTCATTCACGTAACTGGCGTGCCGGTGATCAATTAGGTAGAGGAAAATCATTAGATGACGTGGTTGCCGATATGGGAATGGTCATTGAAGGTGTTGGGACAGCTAAAGCTGCTTATGAATTAGCACAACAACAAGGAATTGATATGCCAATTACAAATGCTATTTATGACGTTTTATATAATAATAAAGAAATTAACTCTGTGATTGATGCTTTAATTAATCGCGAAGGAAAATCTGAATTAGCAGAATAAAAGGGGATTACAATATGCAAAAAGTAAAAAAAGCCATCATTCCGGCTGCTGGATTAGGCACGCGTTTTTTACCAGCAACTAAAGCTATGGCAAAAGAAATGCTTCCAATTGTTGATAAACCAACGATTCAATTTATTGTTGAAGAGGCGCGTCAATCAGGTATAGAAGATATTTTGATTGTCACAGGTAAAGGTAAGAGACCGATTGAAGATCATTTTGATTCGGTGCCAGAACTTGAAGCTAATTTGACTGCAAAGCATAAGGATGAATTATTAAAATTAGTTGAAGAAACAACTGATATTAATTTATATTTCATTCGTCAATCACATCCACGAGGTCTTGGTGATGCCGTTTTAATGGCTAAAGACTTTGTTGGTGACGAACCTTTTGTTGTGATGTTAGGCGACGATTTAATGGAGGATAAAGTGCCATTAACGCGTCAACTAATGAATCGTTTTGATGAAACACATGCATCGACTTTAGCTGTGATGAAGGTCCCACACGAAGAAGTATCGAAGTATGGGGTGATTAATCCGGAAACAGAAGTTAAACCTGGATTATTCAACGTTAAAAATTTTGTTGAAAAGCCTGAACCTGAAGATGCACCTAGTGATTTGGCAATTATTGGACGTTATTTATTAACACCTGAGATTTTTGGTATTCTTGAACATCAAAAACCGGGTGCTGGTAATGAAGTTCAATTAACCGACGCTATTGATGCATTGAATAAAGTACAACGTGTTTTTGCTCACGAATTTAAAGGGACTCGTTATGATGTCGGCTATAAATTTGGTTATTTAAAAACAAGCATTGAGTATGGGTTGAAGCATAAAGAAGTTAAAGATGAATTAAAAGAATATTTGAAGACTTTAGGTGCAAAATTAATTGCAGAAGATGCGGCTAAGAGTAAGTAATAGCCGTTAAAGTCAAATGGGTCACAAGTTAGTTAAACTTGGGACCTGTTTTTATTTAAATGGTCAAGCAATAAAATGGACAAAAAAAGTGCCATGAGGTATTGTTATGTTACTTACTAAAAGGAAGAAGGTTGGACTAATGACAAAAAAATATGATGTTGTCGTGATTGGTGCTGGTCCCGGTGGAATGACTGCTGCGCTCTATGCATCACGTGCAAATCTGTCAGTTTTGATGATTGATCGTGGGATTTATGGTGGTCAAATGAATAATACGGCCGAAGTTGAAAATTATCCTGGTTTTAAATCAATTTTGGGACCTGATTTGGCAAAAGAAATGTATGAAAGTTCAACACAATTCGGTGCAGAATATGCTTATGGAAGTGTGAACGATATTACAACTGAAGGTGATACGAAATTCATCACAACAGATAGTGATGTCTTTGAAACAAAAGCCTTAGTTATTGCGACGGGTTCAGAATATAAAAAATTAGGTGCTGAAGGCGAAGAAGCCTTTGGTGGCCGAGGTGTGTCATATTGTGCCGTGTGTGATGGGGCATTCTTTAAAAATCGTGAAGTGGTTGTCATCGGTGGCGGTGATTCAGCGATTGAAGAAGGATCTTATTTAACACAATTGGCATCAAAAGTGACGGTTATTCATCGTCGTGATAAATTACGTGCTCAAAAAATCTTACAAGATCGTGCCTTTGCAAACGATAAAATGAATTTTGTTTGGGATAGTAATGTGACGGATATTGTTGGTGATGATCGTAAAGTAACTGGTGTAAAAGTCACAAATAATAAAACTGGTGAAACGTCAGAAGTTCCTGCGAGTGGTGTCTTTATCTATGTTGGTGTTAAACCAATGACGATGGCATTCACAAAGCTTGGTATTACGGATGATTACGGCTGGATTCCAACAGACGAACATATGCGTACAAACGTACCTGGCATTTTCGCTATTGGTGATGTTCGTAAAAAAGAATTACGTCAAATTACAACTGCTGTTGGTGATGGTGGTATCGCTGGACAACAAGTATTTAGTTATCTAGAATCATTAAAAGATGCAGAATTAAGCTAATCTATTAAATAAGCCTTTTGTGGGGCTTATTTTTTTTAGTTGACTTTATGTGCATGTGCACATTATAATAGTCTAAGCTACTGATATGCAATTAAGGCATAAATGTAAATCTAAGTGAGAAGAGAGTTAGAATGACAAACAAAAAAAGAAATACAATTGGTGCTGTTTTATTAATTGCGACTTTTGCCGCCTTATTAAATCAGACATTAATGATTACCGCATTACCAAAATTAATTTCAGTTTTAAATGTTAACCTTGCAACCGCACAATGGTTAACGACAGGTTACGTGCTAATGGTTGGAATTTCAACGCCATTATCAGCAACTTTATACGAAAAATATTCAACAAGACAAATTTTCGTTGGTATTATGGTCGTTTTTCTGATTGGTAGTATTGTTGCCTCAAGTGGCGCTAATTTTTGGGCAATTCTAATTGGCCGATTAATTCAAGCAGCAGCTGGTGGCGTATTAACGACCTTCACTATGGTCAGTATGATTGCCATTAATCCAATCGAACGTCGTGGTACGGTGATGGGACTTGCTATGTTGGTGATTTCAGCTGCACCCGCAATTGGTCCAACTTTATCAGGTATTATGATTACCTTTTTACCATGGAGAGCCTTATTTATTTTCATTATTCCAATTATGTTGGTGATTTTAATTGTTGGGTTATTCATTTTACCTAACTATTCAGAAAAACAAGATGTTAAAATTGATTTTAATTCATTCTTTTCATCATTAATTGGATTGACTGCTATTTTAATTGGTATTTCAATTCTTGGAAATCAATTGTTAATTGCACTTGCTCTAATTATTATTGGTATTTTAGTTTTGATCTATTTTGGTCGTCGTCAATTAACGTTAAAAGAACCCTTTTTAAATATTCGTATTTTTAAAGTGCGTTCATTCTCAACTATGATTTCGTTAATTATGCTCGTTTTTGGTATTTTAATGGCAACAGAATTAGTCATGCCAATGTTCTTAGAAAATAATCAACATTTATCAGGGATGACTGCTGGATTAATTATGTTACCCGGAGCTGCAATTAATGCAATTATTTCACCTATTGTTGGTAATCTTTATGATCAATATGGTTACAAAAAAATATTTACATTTGGCTTTTTAATGTTATTTATTTCAGTATTGCCAATGCTATTTTTAACAGTAACATTCCCAGTTTGGTTATCGGTTGTTACGTATGCTATTCGATTAACGGGGGTTGGTGCGATTATGGCACCTGCTACAACAGAAGCTTTGAAAGATTTAAATCCAATGGAAATCAATCATGCAACGACGTTGACGAATACCTTACGTCAAGTGAGTGGGTCATTGTTCAATACAATCATTATTGTTATTGCTAGTATTCCAGCATCATTTGTTGTTGGATACCGTTTTTCAATGATCTTTATCATGATTGTTTCAATTGTGATTGGATTAGTTGGTCTAGTGTACTTCAGAAAAACAAGTAAGGCTTAAAAATGAATCGAAAAAAACAAATCTACTAAGATTTGTTTTTTTATTTACTTAGTATTATTGAATCAGTATACTTTAGAAGAAGTAAAGATTAAGGAGTTTTGGGATGCAAAATATAAATGAAGATTCTTTTTATGACACGCATGAAGTTGAAAAATTGACAACGATTTACAACAGAATGATTCGATTAAGAATAAATGATGCGGTAAAAGAATATAAGCTTTCTGAAAGTAATTTTTTTTATGTGTTATTGGTTTGTGAGTCACCCGGCGTTAGTCAGGATAAGCTAATCCAAAATATTTATCGGGATCACAGTATTGTGACACGTGCTATCTCAAAACTAATCGAAAATGGTTGGATAGAAAAGAAAAGGTCATCAATAGACAGACGGCAGACAGAGCTCTATCCAACGCTGAAAGCAATAGATAATTATCAAGCCATTTTTGATCGAATCACAGCTGTTAACGAGGAAAGTGTGTCGGCACTTAGTGAGGAAGAAACAGATCAGTTTAAGCATATTTTGGAAAAAGTGACTCAATCGGGAATTGAACGTGAGCGTCTTGCAGGTAAAAAAATATCGGAATTATCTTGATATCTTTTTTTAATCCTGAATAGTAAGCGTATTTATTGTATAATGAGATTATTATATGAATGGGAGTGATATTTTTGACATGGGAAGATAGTTATTTAACATGGTTAAACGAAGAAACATTAGATGCAACATTGAAAAATCAAATTGTTTCACTTAAAAATAATCAAGAAGACTTAAAAGATGCTTTTTATCAACCAATGGAATTTGGTACTGCTGGAATGCGTGGTTTGATGGGACCTGGGATTAACAGGATGAACATCTATACAATTCGCCAAGCGACTGAAGGCCTAGCTCGGTTTATGGATACTTTGGACGATGCAATTAAATTACGTGGCGTCGCCATTAGTTATGATTCTCGTTACCAATCACAAGAATTTGCTATGGAATCAGCTAAAGTCTTGGGTGCTCATGGTATTCCAAGTTTTGTTTTTGAAAGCTTACGTCCAACACCAGAATTATCATTCGCAGTTCGTCATTTGGCTACTTATGCTGGAATCATGATTACAGCTAGTCACAATCCTAAACAATACAATGGTTATAAGATTTACGGTGAAGATGGTGGTCAAATGCCACCTAAAGAATCAGATATGATTACTGGTTTTGTCCGTGAAGCTGATGATTTATTTGCTATTCAAGTAGGCGATGAAACAGCATTAAAAGCTGATAAAACAATTCAAATTATCGGTGAAGCAGTTGATGCTGCTTACCTTGCTGAAGTTAAAAAAGTCACAATTAATCAAAAATTAGTTGATGAAGTTGGGGCTTCAATGAAACTTGTCTTCACGCCACTTCATGGTACAGGTAAAATGTTGGGCGAACGTGCTTTAAAACAAGCAGGGTTTGAACAATTTAAAATTGTGCCTGAACAAGCGGAAGGTGATCCTGAATTTCCAACAATCAAGTTGCCTAATCCAGAAGATGCACCAGCATTTGATTTAGCTATCAAATGGGGTCGTCGTGAACATGCTGATTTATTAATCGCTGTTGATCCAGATGCTGATCGTATGGGAGTTGCCGTTCGACAAGCTGATGGGGAATACAAATTATTGACAGGTAACCAAATTGCTGCATTAATGTTCAATTACATTTTGACAGCAACTGAAGCAGCTGGAACATTGCCTGCTAATGCTGTTGGGGTTAAATCAATTGTGTCTAGTGAACTTGCAACTAAAATTGCTGAAGCACATCATACGAAAATGATTAATGTTTTAACGGGATTTAAATTTATTGCAGAACAAATTAAAAGTTATGAAGAAACGAATGCACATACTTTCATGTTTGGGTTTGAAGAAAGTTACGGTTACTTAATTCGTCCGTTCGTTCGTGATAAAGATGCTATCCAAGCCTTAGTGATGTTGTCTGAAGTTGCGGCATATTACAAACAATTTGATAAAACTTTATCTGATGGATTAGATGATTTGTTCAAAGAATATGGGTATTATGCTGAAAATACGAAAGCTTTAACATTTGAAGGTATTGAAGGTGTTCAAAAAATTAAAGACTTAATGACTATTTTCCGTGATGATGCGCCTAAAGATTTTGCTGGCTATAAAGTGACTAAGTTAGAAGATTTCACAACAGGTATGGCGCAATTAGCTGATGGCACATCTGAAGAAATCGGATTACCCACAGCAAATGCTTTAAAATATATCTTAGAAGATAGTTCTTGGATCGCAATTCGACCTTCAGGAACAGAACCTAAAATTAAATTTTACGTGGGAACACAAGCTGACACTAATGAGAAGGCTCAAGCTAAGTGTCTTGCCTTTGAAGAAGCTATTATGGCTATTGTTAACGCCTAATTTGAAAATAGTGTGATAGAAGCACTTAAAAATAAAAGTTGATTATACCAAAAAGGCGATATTTAGAGATTTTTTCTCTAAATGTTGTCTTTTTTATAATGATTAAAAAGGTATAAGTTTTTTGTTAATAACTAGTGACGCTTGAATTGTCTTTTTAATATGTGGTAAGATTGTAAAAATTTAAGTAAAAAATGAGAAGGAGCTGTTAATATGGGAATGCATCAATACCTACAAAGTTTAAGCAATTTAGAAACACTGAGACGAGCACCAGGCTATTTTAAATATGAAGAACATTCGGTAGCTGAGCATTCATTCAAAGTAACAGAGGCTGCTCAATTTTTAGGGGACGTTGAAGAAAACGCTGGTAATAAGATTAATTGGCGCATGTTATATGAAAAAGCATTGAATCATGATTATACAGAACGGTTTATTGGTGATATTAAAACGCCAGTGAAGTATGCAACGCCGACGTTAAGAGAAATGTTAGCAAACGTTGAAGAATCATTATCTGAAAACTTTATTAAAAATGAAATTCCAGAAGAATTTCAAGATGCTTATCGTCGTCGATTATCAGAAGGTAAGGATGATACTTTAGAAGGTAAAATTTTATCCGTAGCTGATAAGCTAGATTTGTTATATGAATCATTTGGCGAAATTCAAAAAGGTAATCCTGAAGCGGTTTATACTGAAATTTATCAAGAAAGTTTGAAAACAATTTTGGGATTTTCTGATTTGGCTAGTGTTCAATATATTTTGAAAGAAATTTTACCCGAATTGTTAACTGAAGATTTTACGGATAAAGATAAAATCAAAAAAATAACGTTGGATATTATTAAAAAATAGATCACGCATGTGTGAAAGATTGGGTTGTATGCTAAAATAATGCATACAGAACAATCTTTTTTTATAGAAAAATTTTTAGATGTTTCAAAGCCATCTACTAAGGTGATAATGTTCAAAAAAGGATCATAGGGAGAATTTAATGAAAACCGCGATTGTAACTGATAGTGCTTCGTATATTGATCCAAAAGTAGCCGAAGCTCAAAAGATTATTGTTGTACCAATTACTGTTATTTTTGGACAACAAACTTATTTAGAAGATGTGGAAATTTCTTCTTCTGAATTTTATGAAAGAATGCAAAATACTGATAAATTACCAACAACGTCACAAGTCACAATGGGACAAATGCAAGTTGTCTTTGATAAATTAATTGCCGAAGGCTTTGATGAAGTGATTTCAATTCATCTTTCAACAGGAATTACAAGTTTTGTGGATAATTTGCGTGCTTATTCGAAAAATGTTGAAGGGATTACCGTTTATCCTATTGACTCTAAAGCAGCCAGTTCCGCAGAAGCTTTTCTTGTATTGAAAGCGGCTCAGTTAGTGGCTCAAGGTGAGCATGCTGAGACAATTGTGCCTAAGTTAGAAGCCATGCGTGAGACAGTTGGTATTTTCTTTGTTGTGGACAACTTGAGCCATTTGCTTAGAACGGGACGCATGACAAATAGTGCCGCATTTGTCGGTAATTTATTGCAAATTAAACCTATTTTGACTTTTAATCATGAAGGTAAAATTATTCCTTTAACCAAAGAACGTACTAAAAAACGGGCTTTTCAACGTGTGATGGCAGATTTTGCAGATGCGATTAAAGAAGTCAGCTATCCGATTCGTGTTAGTATTGTTGATGCAAATAATCCCGAAGATAGTGCGAAGTGGGTTGCCTTTATTAAAGCTAACTATCCTGAAATACCAGTTGAAGTTAGTCATATTGGACCTGTTATTGGTGTTCACACTGGCGAAAAAACGATGGGCCTTATTTGGGGCCGTGATTATTTAGTTGATTAAGTTATCTTGAAAAAATAAGTGAGATGTCGTGCGAAAGTATGTTCGGTATGCTAATATAATTGATAGAGAATAATCATTTTTAAATGAGCCTGGTAGGTTATTCCGGGCTTTTTTTATTTAAAAAAAGAATTGCATTGGAGGGATTAACTTGATTGATAGACATGATGATGGTGTTTTTGATTTAGTATCAAAGTACGAACCAACTGGTGATCAACCCAACGCTATTGCAACTTTAGTAAATGGGTTGAATGATGGGGAAAAAGAACAAATTTTAATGGGTGCAACAGGAACAGGTAAGACATTTACGATTGCGAATGTGATTAAGGATGTTAATCGTCCGACGTTAGTGCTTGCACATAATAAAACATTAGCTGGTCAATTATATGGCGAATTAAAAGAATTCTTTCCGAATAACGCGGTAGAATATTTTGTGAGTTATTATGATTATTATCAACCAGAAGCGTACGTCCCTTCAAGTGATACGTACATTGAAAAGGATTCAAGCATTAATGATGAAATTGATAAATTACGACATTCAGCAACCAGTTCATTATTAGAACGTAATGATGTCATTGTGGTTGCCTCTGTTTCAAGTATCTTTGGATTGGGTGATCCAACAGAGTATCGAGATCATGTTATTTCTCTACGGACTGGAATGACAATGGAACGTGACGATTTACTTAGAAAATTAGTGGATATTCAATTTGAACGAAATGATATTGATTTTCAACGTGGCCGTTTTAGAGTCCATGGAGATATTGTGGAAATATTCCCTGCATCTCGTGACCAAAAGGCTGTCCGTGTTGAATTTTTCGGCGATGAAATTGATCGTATCCGTGAAGTTGATTCATTAACGGGTGAAGTGATGGGTGAATTAGAACATATGGCTATTTTCCCCGCAACTCATTTTATGACAAATGACAATGTGATGGACCATGCAATTGAAGGCATCGAAATGGAACTTGCTGATCGATTAAAAGAATTAAAAGGCGAAGAAAAATTACTAGAAGCTCAAAGGCTAGAGCAACGGACAACTTATGATTTGGAAATGTTACGTGAAATGGGCTACACATCCGGTATTGAGAATTACTCACGACATATGGATGGTCGTAAACCTGGCGAACCGCCTTATACATTAATCGATTTCTTTCCAAAAGATTTTTTAATTGTAGTGGATGAATCACATGTTACGATGCCCCAAATCCGAGGCATGTACAATGGTGATCGTGCTCGTAAACAAATGTTGGTAGATTATGGATTTCGCTTACCCAGTGCGCTAGATAATCGGCCATTAACGATTGCTGAGTTTGAAGGGCATGTTAACCAAGTTATTTATATGTCTGCGACGCCAGGACCTTATGAAATGGAACGGACAACAAATGTTGTTCAACAAATCATTCGACCAACGGGACTACTTGATCCAATTATTGAAGTGCGTCCAATTATGGGGCAAATAGATGATTTAGTCGGCGAAATAAATTTGCGTGTTGAACGAAATGAACGTGTTTTTGTCACAACTTTGACCAAGAAAATGTCGGAAGATTTAACTGATTATTTGAAAGAATTAGGGATGAAGGTTGCGTACTTGCATAGTGATATTAAGACAATGGAACGAACGAAAATTATTCGTGATTTACGTTTGGGGACATTTGATGTTTTAATTGGGATTAATTTGTTGCGTGAAGGAATTGATGTCCCTGAAGTATCATTGGTGACTATTTTAGATGCTGATAAAGAAGGCTTTTTACGTAGTGAACGGTCATTAGTTCAAACAATTGGACGTGCTGCTCGTAATGAGAATGGGCGTGTCATTATGTATGCTGACAAAGAAACGGATTCCATGAAGGCTGCGATTGAAGAAACACAACGTCGCCGTGATATCCAAATGGCTTACAATAAAGAGCATAATATTACACCAACTACAATTAAAAAGGCAATTCGTGAGTTAATTACACCAACTAAAATTGAAGATAATTCAGGAACAGTTAAGACATTTACTGAAACTGAGTTTTTGGATTTGGATAAAAAAGAACAACAAGATATGGTTGATCGCTTAGAAGAACAAATGAAAGAAGCTGCTAAAAAATTAGATTTCGAGACGGCTGCATCATTGCGTGATACTGTACTAGAATTAAAAACACAGATGTTATAATAGGAGGATTTTTCTTGAAAAACGATAAAATTGTGATTCATGGTGCACGTGCCCATAATTTAAAAAATGTGGACGTCACTATCCCAAGAGACAAGCTAGTTGTCATCACTGGGCTCTCAGGATCGGGGAAAAGTTCCTTAGCTTTCGATACCCTTTACGCTGAAGGCCAACGACGTTACGTTGAAAGTTTATCTGCGTATGCACGTCAATTTTTAGGTCAGATGGATAAGCCAGATGTTGACTCGATTGATGGGTTATCACCTGCGATTTCAATTGACCAAAAAACGACTTCAAAAAACCCACGTTCAACAGTTGGGACGGCAACTGAAATTAATGATTATTTAAGATTATTATGGGCAAGAGTGGGGCATCCCATTTGTCCAAATGATGGTCATGAAATTACGAGTCAATCCGTTGAACAGATGGTTGATCGCGTTTTGGAATTAGAAGATCGCACAAAACTACAAATTTTATCACCCATTATTCGTAATAAAAAAGGACAACATAAAAAGATTTTTGAAACAATTAAACGTGAAGGATTTGTTCGTGTACGAGTTGATGGTGAATTACATGATATTGATGAAGACTTTAATCTCGAAAAAAATATTAAACATTCAATTGATATTGTGATTGACCGAATTGTTGTTAAAGAAGGTATCCGATCACGTTTATTTGATTCATTTGAAGCTGCCTTACGCTTATCATCTGGGTATGCAACAGCAGATATTCTTGATGGTGATGCAGATGGTGCTACGATTCAATTCTCTGAACATTATGCTTGCCCTATCTGTGGATTTACAGTGGGTGAATTAGAACCACGTTTGTTCTCATTCAATGCTCCTTTTGGCGCATGTGAAACTTGTGATGGATTAGGAATGAAGTTAGAAGTCGATGAAGATTTAGTTGTGCCTGACCCAACTAAAACGTTGGCTGATGGCGCCATTGAACCTTGGAATCCAATTAGTTCGCAATATTATCCTTCAATGTTGGCGCAAGCCGCAGAAGCATTTGGTATTCCAATGGATGTGTCATTTGAAACGTTAACGGATGAACAACGCGATATTGTTTTAAACGGTGCAGGTACTCGTGAATTTCATTTTCATTATGCTAATGATTTTGGTGGTATTCGCGATGTTGATGCTCTATTTGAGGGTGTTATGACTAATATTAGTCGCCGTTATGCGGAAACAAATAGTGATTTTACACGTGACCAAATGCGCAAGTATATGACGAGTTTGACGTGTCAAACCTGTCATGGTTACCGTTTAAATCGTAAAGCATTAGCTGTCCAAATTAATGGTCAGCATATTGGTAAAATTTCTGCTCTTTCAATTGGTGCTGGTTTACCTTTCTTTGATAATATTGAATTGTCAGAAAAAGAAGCTATAATAGCCGCACCAATTTTGAAAGAGATTCGTGATCGCCTTACTTTCTTGCAAAATGTGGGTCTAAATTATCTCACATTATCTCGTTCAGCTGGAACTTTGTCAGGTGGGGAAGCGCAACGGATCCGATTGGCAACACAAATTGGATCAAATTTATCAGGTGTCTTATATATTTTAGATGAACCTTCAATCGGATTACATCAACGAGATAATGATCGTTTGATTGAATCACTTAAGAAAATGCGTGATTTGGGCAACACATTAATCGTCGTAGAACATGATGAGGATACAATGATGGCTGCCGATTATTTAATTGATGTTGGTCCTGGCGCTGGCGAATTGGGTGGTGAAATTGTTGCTGCCGGAACGCCTACACAAGTTAAAAAGAGTCGTAAGTCATTAACGGGACAATACCTTTCTGGTAAAAAGTTTATTTCATTACCAGAAACACGTCGTGATGGTAATGGTAAGAAAATTCGGATTACTGGTGCAAAAGAAAATAATTTGAAAAATATTACTGTTGATTTTCCTTTAGGTGAATTCATTACTGTAACGGGTGTTTCAGGCTCTGGTAAATCAACTTTGGTAAACGGTATTTTGAAAAAAGTATTGGCACAAAAGTTAAACCGCAATTCTGAAAAACCTGGTAAATATAAATCTGTTTCTGGTGTTCAAAATATTGAAAGTGTGATTAATATTGATCAAAGCCCAATTGGACGCACACCACGAAGTAATCCCGCAACTTATACAGGTGTCTTTGACAATATTCGTGATTTATTTGCTGAAACCAATGAAGCTAAATTACGTGGCTATAAAAAAGGCCGTTTTAGTTTCAATGTTAAAGGTGGCCGGTGTGAAGCCTGTAAGGGTGATGGAATTATTAAAATTGAGATGAATTTCTTACCAGATGTTTATGTACCATGTGAAATTTGTCATGGTGCGCGGTATAATTCTGAAACACTTGAAGTAACCTACAAGAATAAGACAATCGCTGATATTTTGGATTTAAAAGTGGGAGAAGCGTTAAAATTCTTCGAACCAATTCCTAAGATTCGACGTAAGTTACAGACAATTGTGGATGTCGGGTTAGGCTATGTTTCATTAGGTCAATCTGCGACGACGTTGTCTGGTGGTGAAGCCCAACGAATGAAATTGGCTTCTGAATTACATCGCCAATCAAATGGAAAAAGTTTCTACATTTTAGATGAACCTACAACTGGGTTGCATACGGATGATATTAAACGATTACTCGGTGTGTTAAATCGATTAGTTGATGCTGGAAATACCGTATTAGTGATTGAACATAACTTAGACGTCATTAAAACATCTGACCACTTAATTGATTTGGGTCCAGAAGGTGGCGAGGGTGGTGGTACCGTGCTCGCAACTGGAACGCCAGAAGAAATTGCTGAAGTGCCCGCAAGTTATACAGGACATTATCTAAAAAAAATCTTAGAACGTGATCGTGCACGAATGAATAAATAAGTGATTTTGAGAAGGCAGATGAGAATCTGTCTTTTTTTATGACCTTTTTATGAAAAAATCAGTGATTTTACATCAAAGTTTTGAAAAAAGTGGTAACTTTAAAGAAGAAATAAATTAATTGGAGGACGGTTAGCTGTGGGCAATAACTATAAAAGTGTTTTTGATATTATTGGACCAATTATGATAGGACCGTCTAGTTCGCATACAGCTGGTGCCGTCAAAATTGGGAAAGTCGGTTTCCAACTGTTTAATGGGCAAATGACTAAATTAAAAGTTCGTTATTATGAATCATTTGCCAAGACACATCGTGGTCATGGGACAGATTTTGCGACAGTTGCGGGCGTATTAGGATTTAATCCTGATGATTCACGTTGTCCCCAGTCAATCCAAATTGCTGAAAAAATGGGCATTGAAATTCAGTTTATTGAAGACAGCAATCCAAGTCCAATTAATCATCCAAATAGTGTTGAATTGACACTCGAAAATGAGACAAAAAAGGTTGAATTAATGGGTTGTTCAATCGGTGGTGGCGCCATTGAAATTAGAGAGTTTACGATAAAGCAACAACAATTTTTTCCAAAGGGTAGCTTACCAATTCTGGTATTAGAAGCCAATCCAGTTAATAAAGAGGCAATTAAAAGCCAAATTGAAACAACAACATCAGTCATTCAGCAAAGTGAATCTGAGTTAGCGCCAGATGAAAGTATGTATGAATATGATTTAACCAGAAACATTGATGAGGCACAGCTTAAGCAACTACGATTATTGACGCATCATCTCATTTATTTAAAATAGGAGGAATCTATCTTGTATAAAAGTATTGCTGAATTAGTGTCAACCGCAAATAAGGCACATAAATTAATTTCAGAATTAATGATTGAACAAGAAATGACACAGTCTGGTGAAACTAGAGAGGTTATTATTGGGAAAATGTCAGCTAATTTAGACGTGATGAAACAGGCGATTGATAGAGGATCAATTGGTGAAGGGGTTTCTTCGTCCACTGGATTAACTGGAGGAGATGCTGTTTTATTACGGAAATATCGTGAAAAAGGGTATTCTTTATCTGGGGATGCCAATTTAGAAGCGATGCAATACGCAATTGCGACCAATGAAGTTAATGCATCAATGGGACTTATTTGTGCGACACCAACGGCCGGTTCATCTGGGACATTGCCAGGGGTTATTTTCATGATTCAAAAACGTTTGAATTTATCGCATGAAAAAATGATTCAAGCTTTATTTACGTCTAGTGCATTCGGAATGATTGTGGCTAATAATGCCATGATTGCTGGTGCAACGGGTGGTTGTCAGGCAGAAGTTGGGAGTGCATCGGCTATGGCGGCTGCAGCTGCGGTTGAGATTACAGGGGGAACACCTGAGCAATGTGCTGAAGCTTTTGCGATGGGATTGAGTAATTTATTAGGGCTGGTGTGCGACCCAGTAGCTGGCTTAGTTGAAATTCCTTGTATTAAACGGAACGCAATTGGCGCCGTTAATGCTTTAACAGCGGCTGATATGGCTCTTGCTGGATTATCGAATAAGGTGCCTGCTGATGAAGTTATTATGGCAATGAAGGATATTGGTGAACGGATGCCAAGTGCCCTTAGAGAAACGGGGATTGGCGGATTAGCCAGTACACCAACAGGTCAAGCAATTAAGATGAAAATATTTGGTGAAACTATTTAGGGTTGGGAACAACTCTTTTTTTGTCCACTGATACAAAAGAAACACCAGGTATGTTATACTTAAAAAAGCAGATTTGGAGGAATGAAAATGGCAGATACGTTAGAATTAGTTGTAATTACAGGGATGAGTGGGGCCGGAAAGACGGTCGCAATGCAAAGTTTTGAAGATCTTGGTTATTTTTGTATTGATAATTTACCACCAACTTTATTACCTAAGTTTTGGGAACTGGTAAAAGAGTCAGGTAAAATTTCAAAAATTGCACTCGTAATGGATTTAAGATCAAGGGCTTTCTATGATGAAATTATCGAAATGTTATCAGGATTTGATAACACTGAATTCGTCACAACTAAGATTTTATTTCTGGATGCATCTGATGCAGAATTAGTTTCTCGTTATAAAGAGACAAGACGTGCTCATCCATTAGCAATGGAAGGCCGTCTTATGGATGGTATTGAAAAAGAACGTGGGTTATTAAACGATATTAAAACGCAGGCACAGTTGGTGATTAATACTACTAATTTATCACCACGCCAGTTACGTGAAGAAATTTTCCATAATTTTGAAACAAGAGAAACAGCTAATTTTCATGTTGAAGTGCTGTCATTTGGATTTAAATACGGATTACCAATTGATGCAGATATCGTCATGGATGTTCGTTTCTTACCTAATCCACATTATATTCCAGAGTTAAAGCCACAAACAGGCTTGGATAAAGCCGTTTATGATTATGTGATGAAACAACCTGCAACAGAGGGATTTTATACGAAGTTTGAATCTTTACTTGAATCAATTTTACCAGGCTATGAAGCTGAAGGTAAAACCAATTTAACTATTGCAATTGGTTGTACAGGTGGACAGCACCGATCAGTTGCTTTGGCTAAACGATTAAGTGAAGAATTGAAACTTGAATATCCAGTGAATGTCACACACCGAGATATTAATAAAAGTAAAGAATCGGTAAATAGATCATGACAAGAAATGGACGCAGACCTAAAATTGTGGTGATTGGTGGCGGAACTGGACTACCAGTCATTTTAAAAAGTTTAAGGGATAAAAATGCTGATATCACAGCCATTGTAACAGTTGCTGATGATGGCGGTTCATCAGGTATCATTAGAGATTATGTGAATGTTGTGCCACCTGGTGATATTCGTAATGTGATTGCGGCATTATCTGAGTTACCAGAATTATATTTAGATATTTTTCAATATCGATTTGATACATCAGATAGATTCTTTGCGGGCCATGCTATTGGTAATTTAATTATTGCGGCATTGGCTGAAATGAAAAAGGGTGTTTTTGCTTCAGTGCAAGAATTGTCAGAAATGATGAGAGTGGATGGACATGTCTATCCTGTTGCTGATGAACCTTTAGTTTTAAATGCGGAATTTTCTGATGGAACCTTTTTATCTGGTGAAGCTGAGATAACGGCTGCTAGAAAATCAATTAAACGTGTTTGGGTAACCTCAAGTGAAACGAGTGAAGACGGTGTTCCGGCTGCTGTCCCAGAGGTGGTTAAGGCCATCCTTGAAGCAGATCAAATTGTTTTGGGACCTGGTAGTTTGTTCACAAGTATTTTACCTAATTTAGTCATTGGTAATGTTGGTAAAGCACTATCTGAGACCAAAGCTGAAGTCGTTTATATCTGTAATATTATGACACAAAAAGGTGAAACAGAACGCTTTACTGATGCGGATCATGTTCGCATTTTAAATAATCATCTTGGTAATTGTTTTGTAAATACAGTGCTTGTGAACACAGCACCAGTGCCAAGTGATTACATGGATAAAGAAAAATATGATGAAAATTTGATTCAAGTTGAACATGATTTTAATGGGTTAAGAGGACAGCATTGTCGTGTCATTTCATCTAACTTTTTGAAGTTAAAAGATAAAGGCGTTTTCCATGATGGTGATAAGGTTGTTGAAGAATTGATGCGTTTAGTTGGTCGACCAAACCACGAATTAAGACACAGAAATAATAGTTAGCACAGAGATAAGGTGAAAAAATGTCGTATGCAAGTGAAGTAAAAAAAGAATTAACGACTCTCAAAGTTAGACGGAATAATGCTAAAGCAGAATTAATGGCGTTGATTCGAATGAATGGTTCTTTGAGTATCATTAATCATCAATTCGTTTTAAATGTTCAGACAGAAAATCCCGCAATTGCGAGACGAATTTATGAACTTTTAAATGAGTTTTATGATATTACGAGTGAATTATTAGTGCGTCGTAAAATGAAATTGAAAAAAAATAATGTCTATATTGTTCGTTTGAAAACGGGTAGTGATTTTGTTTTAAAAGACTTGGATATCATTGAAGATATGCAACTTAAGATGGGTGTGCCAACTGATTTATTGGAACATGATGACATGATGATGCGCTCGTATTTACGTGGGGCTTTCTTGGCAGGTGGATCAGTTAATAATCCTGAAACAAGTCGTTATCATTTGGAAATATATTCTGTCTATGAAGAACATAATCAAACAATCTGTGAAATGATTAATAAGTTTGGGTTTAACGCTAGAATGACTGAACGTCGTAGTGGTTATATTGTTTATTTGAAAGAGGCAGAAAAAATTGCTGATTTTCTTTCATTAATTGGCGCTACAACTGCTATGTTGAAATTTGAAGATATCAGAATTGTCCGTGATATGCGAAACTCCGTTAATCGAATGGTTAATTGTGAAACGGCTAATATGAATAAAGTTGCTGATGCTGCCAACAAACAAATTGCAAATATTGAGTTTATTGCACAATCAGTGGGATTAGGTCAATTGCCCTCTAAATTAAAAGAAGTGGCTGAAGCACGATTAGTTCATCAAGAAGTCAGTTTGAAAGAATTAGGCGATTTAGTACCCGGTGGTCCAATTTCAAAATCTGGAATTAATCATCGATTACGGAAAATTAATGATTTTGCTGAAAAAGTTCGAATTGGTGAAAAATAGCATTTTGGAAGGATAAAATATCGTGATAGAATTTAAATATGATACGCAGTTACTGTTAGAAGGCAGCACGTTGAGTGAAGATCAATTATATAGTGAAATATTGCGTCAATTTGAAGGGGATAGTTTACTCGTTGCTGGTGATTCTGATTTGATGAAACTACATTTTCATACGAATTATCCATGGGAAATTTTGGCATATTGTGCCGGACTTGGAGAAATCTTTGATATTGTTGTTGAAGATATGGTAAGACAATCTAAAGGATTAAAAGGTTAATATAAAATAATCATCTGCTTGATCGTTGGTGCCTCAGCTATCAAACAGATGATTATTTTTTTATTTTACGAAATAGGCAAAAAAAGACACTAACAAATTAAATTGTCAGTGTCTTTGAGGCTCGAAACTTATTTAAGGCCTTTTTTGTTAGTCATAATTTCATCAATCAAACCATATTCTTTTGCTTGTTCAGCAGTCATATAGTTATCACGATCTGTATCTTTATTAAGAACTTTGATATCTTGACCAGTTGCATCAGCCAAAATTTTGTTAATCAATGTTCTTGTCTTCAAGATATGTTCAGCAGCAATTTCGATTTCTGTTGCTTGACCTTGAGCGCCACCAAGTGGTTGATGAATCATAATTTCTGAGTTAGGTAATGCAAAACGTTTACCTTTTGTACCGGCAGTTGCCAATACACTGGCCATTGAAGCAGCCATACCCATAACGATTGTTTGAACATCAGCATTGATAAAGTTCATTGTATCGTAGATAGCTAAACCGGCTGAAACAGAACCACCGGGTGAGTTAATGTAAATTGAAATATCTTTTTCTGAGTCTTGGGCATCCAAGAAGAGCAATTGGGCGATAATAGCGTTTGCCATGTCGTCATTAACTTCACCTGAAAGCATGATAATTCTGTCTTTTAAAAGACGAGAATAAATATCGTATGCACGTTCGCCACCGGCAGATTGTTCGATAACTGTAGGAACTACATTCATAGTTGAAAACCTCCAAATTATTATTAATTACTTTTTTATATTAGCATTTGAACTAATGTAATGCTAGTTTAAACCCTTGGTCAAAAAAGGTCAAATAAAATGATTTGAGTATAAATAAAAAATAAGAACGGACATTTTTATTGGAAGTATCCGTTCTTATTTTCTGTTGTTGACTGCCTCATTATCGTAATAGTCAGATCTCGTGTAATCCTTTCATAATTATTTTCTTTAAATAATTATGCGATAAATTTGAGGACTAATAGCTATCTTAAGAAACATGATATATAATTAATAATGTAAGCGAAAACAAAAATACCTGACACTAATGTGAGGTGTTTAAAACAAGAAATTATTAATCCTAACTTAACCACACGAAAACGACATAAAAGTACTATAAATGTTGCTTTATCAGTGATGATGATGCGCCATGAGGGAGTCGAACCCTCAGCTCAAGAACCGGAATCTTACGTGCTATCCATTACACCAACGGCGCAGTACATTAATAGTTTAGCTGAATTACGTTGAAAAAACAAGCAACGAAATTGGAGGTCTAGAAGAAAATGGCATTTGAACAGAAATTTAAACAACAACAAACCCAAATTCAAAAATTGGCTATGACACCTGAATTGCAGCAGTCTATCAAAATGTTGCAATATAATATAGAAGATTTACAACAATTTATCACTGATAAAGTCATGGAAAACCCCTTGATTGAAGCGGTTGATGATAATCAAAGAATTCAAGCAGGTGAGTCTCGATATAAAGTGAATCTAACAACAGACGGTGATGCTGACTATATGAATTCGGTAAGTGATGATGAAGGGCAGTCTTTATTAGATTACTTGTTGGATCAAATTTATTTAACGATGCGACAGACGCCACTTAGAAAAGTTGTTCTTTATTTAGTAGATTATATTGAACAAACGGGTTATTTTAATGCGAATTTAGATGATTTAGCGGAAGAATCAGGGATACCACCTATTATGTTGATGGATGCATTAACCTTGATTCAACGTTTGGATCCACCTGGTGTTGGTGCACGAAACGTGCAAGAAAGTTTGATGTTACAGATTGATTCTGATGATTTAGCTCCTAAGATGGCATATACGGTTATTAAAGATGATTTCGATGATTTCGTTGATCGTAAATGGCAAGACATTGCAAAAAAATACCGTGTGAATGTCTCGAAAATTCAGGAAATATCGGATTTTGTTCGGACGTTATCACCTAATCCTGGCGCAGGTTTTGGGACAACTAGAATTGGGAAAATATATCCAGATTTGGTTTTAAAAAATAATAATGGTGAACCCGTGCTATATAAAGTTCGTGGGGCTCAGCCTGAAATTGTTTTCCAACAAAAATATTTTGATGATATGTCAAAAGACCAAGATCCTGAAGTGACAAAGTATCTGGCTGATAAGAAACGAGAATATGAATGGCTTGTTAGTGGATTGAAACAACGTGGTGATACTATTTTAAAAGTTGGACAATATATTTTGAAATATCAGGCAGATTTTTTCGCTGATAAATCAAAATCAATTAAACCATTACTTCTAAGAGAAGTTGCGGCTGCTTTAGATGTTCATGAATCAACGATTAGTCGAACGGTTAACGATAAATATATCGAAACGGAGTTTGGGGTTTATGAGTTAAAATCATTCTTTGGACAAGTAGCAAATAAAAATAAAAAGAATGCTGAAGAATTATCTTCAAAAGCTATCATGACAACCATTCAGACGTTGATTGATGCCGAAGAGAAGACCAAGCCCTTATCAGATCAAAAAATAGTTTTACAATTAATGAAACAAAATATCGATATTTCAAGACGGACGGTTGCTAAATATCGCGAAAACCTGAACATTCCGTCATCATCGGCAAGAAAACGCTACAAAGATTAAGAACATTAGGGACCTCTCCTCTTGCATATCAAACGGCAACTGCTAACATAGCAGATAGTCTGTTGAAGTGCTTGCAAAGCATAAAATAAACTGCTATAATTTGTCTTGTAATAAAGGTATGAAGACACTTTGATTAACGCAGAATGTTATTGTGCTTTGTTTTTTTTGGAATCAATGGGTCATAATGCGACACTACGGGACGTTTTACGCCCCGCAAGAGAGCAGGTGCACTATGCATCATGAATTAGAATGGATTGAAGCGATTGCACCGGACATGATTAAAGCCTTAAAACAAAGATATTTTGTTTTAAGGCAGATAGAGTGGATGATGCCAGTTGGTCGAAGAGTGTTGGCCTCAACTTTGAATCTTAGCGAACGCGTTATGAGAACTGAAACAGATTTTCTGCGTAAGCAAGAACTCATCAGCGTTGGTAAGTCAGGAATGACACTAACGGACAGGGGTCTATCAGTATTACATGGTCTTGAAAAAGTGATGGACAATTTAGTTGGTGTTCAGCAAAATGAACAAGAATTAAGTCGAATTTTAGGCATTAAGCATTGCTTGATTGTATCAGGTGATTCTGATGAACAACCTAAAGTTTTAGACGCAATGGGTAAAAGTTTAGCTGCGAAGTTAGCACTTTTATTGCCCGAAGGTAAAAATTTAATTGCGGTAATGGGTGGAACAACGATGGCTCAAGTAGCTGATCAGTTAACAACACGCATTTCAATTAAACGCGATTTAACTTTTTTACCGGCCCGAGGTGGTGTTGGCGAGTCAGTTGATATACAAGCCAACTCAATTAGTGGTAAAATGGCATTACATACAGGAGGGAATCATAGAGCCTTGTATGTACCCGAACAATTAAGTGAGAAAACGTACGAGCCTCTTCTTGAAGAACCGAGCATTCAAGAAGTTTTGGGCTTAATCAAGGAAAGCAATGCTGTGATTCACAGTATTGGAGAAGCAATGCATATGGCTAAGCGTAGAGACATGTCTAGTGGTATAATAAACATGTTGAAGAACGACAAAGCTGTAGGTGAGGCATTCGGATATTTCTTTGATGCTCAAGGTAAGGTCGTTTATAAGATTCCTCGTATCGGTTTACAAATAGAGGATCTCACGCATATAAAATGTATTTTTGCAGTTGCAGGTGGTCATTCAAAGGCTGAAGCAATTGTGGCATACATGAAACTTGCACCTAAACAGACGTGGTTAATCACGGATGAGGGTGCCGCAAACTCGATTTTAAAAAAGTAGTGTGTAAGCACGCTTTTTAAAATAAATAAATCTTCATTTCCTAAAGGAGGAAATTTAAGTATGTCAGTAAAAGTTGGTATTAACGGTTTTGGTCGTATTGGTCGTTTAGCTTTCCGTCGTATTGCTGAAGTTTCAGATAACATCGAAGTTGTAGCAATCAACGATTTAACTTCTCCATCAATGTTGGCTCATTTATTAAAATATGATACAGCCCATGGTAACTTCGACGCAGAAGTTAGCGCAACAGATAATGGTATTGTTGTTAACGGTAAGGAAATTCCTGTATATGCAGAAGCAGATGCATCAAATATTCCTTGGGTTAAAAACGATAATGTTGATATCGTATTAGAATCAACTGGTTTTTACGCATCAGAAGAAAAAGCATCAGCACATATCAAAGCTGGCGCAAAACATGTTTTAATCTCAGCTCCAGCTGGTAAAATGCCTACAGTTGTTTACGGTGTTAATGATGACATCTTAACTGCAGATACAAAAATCGCTTCTGCTGGTTCATGTACTACTAACTGTTTAGCACCACTTGCTGGCGCTATCAACGATGCCTTTGGTATCCAAGTTGGTACAATGACAACAGTTCATGCTTACACAGCTACACAAAAATTACAAGATGGTCCTGATCGTGGTGGAAACTTACGTGCTGCACGTGCTGCTGCAAGTAATACTATTCCTCATTCTACTGGTGCTGCTAAAGCTATCGGTATGGTAATCCCTGATCTTGTTGGTAAATTGAATGGCCATGCACAACGTGTCCCAGTTATCACTGGTTCATTAACAGAATTGGTTACAATTTTAGATTCTAAAGATCTTACTGTTGACCAAGTAAATGCTGCTATCAAAGCAAGAACTGAAAACAACGAATCATTCGGTTACAATGCTGATGAAATCGTTTCTTCAGATATTATTGGTACAAGTTTTGGTTCAATCTTTGACCCAACACAAACAGAAGTAACTGGTACTGGTTCTAACCAATTGGTTAAAACTGTTGCTTGGTACGATAACGAATCTGGCTTTACAGCACAAATGATTCGTACATTAGAAAAATTTGCTGGTTTAGAAGCATAAGCTAGTCAAACTTTTTTAACCGCATAGTTACTATGCTTAGGCGGAGGGAGGCAATACTCCCTCTGCCTTTTTATTTAATCAAAATTAAACAGGAGGCTATTATAATGGCTAAATTAATTGTTTCAGATTTAGATGTTACTGACAAAAAAGTTTTAATCCGTGTTGATTTTAATGTTCCTATCAAAAATGGTGTGATTGGTAATGATAACCGTATCGTTGCTGCATTACCAACAATCAAATATGTAACTGAAAATGGTGGTAAAGCCATTCTTCTTTCTCATCTTGGTCGTATCAAAACTGAAGATGACAAAAAAGAATTATCATTACGTCCAGTTGCAGAACGTTTATCTAACTTATTAAACAAACCTGTTACTTTTGTTCCTGCTACACGTGGTCCTCAATTAGAAGACGCAATTGCAGCAATGAAAGACGGCGATGTTTTAGTAATGGAAAACACACGTTTTGAAGATTTAGATGGTAAAAAAGAAAGTAAGAACGATCCTGAATTAGGTAAATACTGGGCTTCACTTGGCGATTTATTCGTCAATGATGCTTTTGGTACAGCTCATCGTGCACATGCTTCTAACGTTGGAATCTCAAGCAACATGGACCAAGCTGCTGCTGGATTCTTAATGGAAAAAGAAATCAAATTCTTGGGTGAAGCTGTTGACGAACCTAAACGTCCATTTGTTGCTATCTTAGGTGGCGCAAAAGTTTCAGATAAGATTGGTGTTATTTCTCATTTACTTAAAAAAGCTGACAAAGTTATCGTTGGTGGTGGTATGACTTACACTTTCTACGCTGCTAAAGGTATGAAAATTGGATCATCATTAGTTGAAACTGACAAAATTGATTTAGCTAAACAAATCATTGAAGAAGCTGGCGACAAATTAGTTTTACCAGTTGATTCAATTGTTGCTGAAAAATTTGATAACGATGTTGAACATAAAACGGTTGATGGTGACATTCCTGATGGTTACATGGCTTTGGATATCGGACCTAAATCTGTTGCAGAATTTAAAGATGTTTTAAAAGATGCTAAGACAGTTGTATGGAACGGACCAATGGGTGTTTTCGAAATGAGTAACTACGCTAACGGAACACTTGAAATCGGTAAATTCTTGGGTACTTTATCAGATGCTACAACAATTGTTGGTGGTGGTGATTCAACTGCTGCTGTTCAACAATTAGGTGTTGCTGATCAATTAACTCATATTTCTACTGGTGGTGGCGCTTCACTTGAATACCTTGAAGGTAAAACATTACCAGGTATCGCTGCTATTACAACAAAATAATTTTTAATTAAATTGTTGTAAGTAAACTGTCTATTAACGAAAGGAAGTTATTATTTTGCGTAAACCAATTATTGCTGGTAACTGGAAAATGAATAAAGGCCCTAAAGAAACTGCGGAATTCGTTGCAGGTCTTAAAGGCAAATTACCAGATTTTAAAGATGTTGAATCTGTTATTGCTGCTCCTGCAGTAGATTTACAAACATTACTTGATGCTGCTAAAGGCACAGACTTAAAAGTTGCTGCTGAAAATGCATACTTCGAAGACGAAGGTGCATTTACTGGCGAAACTTCACCAAAAGTTCTTTCTGAAATGGGTGTTGATTACGTTGTTATCGGACATTCAGAACGTCGTCAATACTTCGGTGAAACTGATGATGATATTAACAGAAAAGCACATGCTATTTTCAATAATGGTATGGTTCCTATTATCTGCTGTGGTGAAACGTTAGAACAACGTCAAGCCGGCGAAGCAGAATCATGGGTTCAAGGACAAGTTTCTGCTGCATTGAGAGGCTTATCTGTTGAACAAGTTAGTCTTGCTGTTATTGCATACGAACCAAT
This sequence comes from Dellaglioa sp. BT-FLS60, assembly GCF_054941065.1. Classification (NCBI taxonomy): domain Bacteria; kingdom Bacillati; phylum Bacillota; class Bacilli; order Lactobacillales; family Lactobacillaceae; genus Dellaglioa; species Dellaglioa sp. BT-FLS60. The sequence goes on along the minus strand of NZ_JBSOLI010000036.1, from coordinate 27,882 downwards.
CTGGGCTATCGGTACTGGTGAAACAGCTACTTCTGACCAAGCACAAGAAATTTGTGCAGTTGTTCGTAAAACAGTTGCTGATTTGTATGACCAAACAGTTGCTGATAAAGTTCGTATCCAATACGGTGGTTCAGTTAAACCTGGTAACGTCGTAGAATTAATGGGTAAAGAAGATATTGATGGTGGTTTAGTTGGTGGTGCAAGTATGGAACCTGCTTCATACTTAGACCTTGTTAACTTCAAAGCATAATTCGATTTTTAACTATTAAAAAGATTGAAAATGAACCAATAAACTATTAAAATAGTGGTAAGGGTGTTAAATCCCGGCCAAAAAATGTTTTTAAAGGAGAGTACAAATTTATGTCAATGATTACAGATATTTATGCACGCGAAGTTCTAGATTCACGCGGTAACCCAACTGTTGAAGTTGAAGTTTACACAGAAGACGGCGCAATGGGCCGCGGAATTGTTCCTTCAGGTGCTTCAACAGGTGAACATGAAGCTGTTGAATTACGTGATGGCGACAAATCTCGTTACATGGGCTTAGGTGTTACTAAAGCTGTTGATAACGTAAACAACATTATCGTTAAAGAAATTGTTGGATTTGACGTTACTGATCAAGTTGGTATTGATAAAGCTATGATCGCATTAGATGGTACACCAAACAAAGGTAAATTGGGCGCTAACGCTATTTTAGGTGTTTCAATTGCTGCTGCTCGTGCTGCTGCTGATGAATTAGAAATTCCTTTATACAGTTACTTAGGCGGATTTAACGCACATGTCCTTCCAACTCCTATGATGAACGTTATCAATGGTGGATCACATGCTAATAACAGTGTTGATTTCCAAGAATTCATGATCATGCCTGTTGGCGCACCTTCTATCAAAGAAGCTGTACGTATGGGTTCAGAAACATTCCATAACTTACAAAAGATTTTAGCTGAAAAAGGCTATTCTACTGCTGTTGGTGATGAGGGTGGTTTCGCTCCTGATCTTAAAAACAACGAAGAACCATTTGAAATCTTAATCGAAGCAATCGAACGTGCCGGTTACAAACCTGGTAAAGATATTGCTATCGCATTTGATGCTGCTTCATCTGAATTCTACAATGCTGAAACTGGCAAATATAGATTACAATATGAAGGCGAAAATGGTAAAGATTACACTTCAGAAGAAATGGTAGCATTCCTTGAAGCAATCGTTGACAAATACCCAGTTATCTCAATTGAAGATGGCTTGGATGAAAACGATTGGGAAGGCTGGAAGATGATGACAGCTAAATTGGGCGCTAAAGTTCAATTAGTTGGGGATGATTTATTTGTTACAAACACTGACTACCTTAAAAAAGGTATCGAAATGGGCGTTTCAAACTCAATCCTTATCAAAGTTAACCAAATTGGTACGCTTACAGAAACAATGGAAGCTATCGAAATGGCTAAAGAAGCTGGTTACACAGCTATCGTTTCTCATCGTTCAGGTGAAACTGAAGATACAACTATCGCTGACTTAGTTGTTGCAACTAATGCTGGCCAAATCAAGACTGGTTCATTGAGCCGTGTTGATCGTATCGCTAAGTACAACCAATTAATGAGAATTGAAGATAACTTAGAAGAAACAGCAGAATACAAAGGTATCCACTCATTCTACAACTTGAGTTCAGATGCTCGCGACACAATCATCAACAAATAATTCTTTATGAATTATGCGTTTTGATAAAAAGGTCGACCTAATTTTATTAGGTCGACCTTTTTATTTTAATTGTGATCTATTGTTGAATATTATAAGGTTGTGATGTATTATTTGGGCGAGAATACTTAGGGGAGAATAAAACCAAGGGATTTGATAACGGATGAAGAAAGCAGAACGAATTGCATTAGAAGAAAAATTAACGGAAACAGTTTATGATCTTATTCTGAATCTGGAAACGACAGAGGATGAACGCAAGATATTGGTCATATTTAAAAATCATGTTGAAACAGGGATGTATTTTACAAAAGCTGAGTCGGATCTTGCTGAAGCCTTACGTCAGTTAGCAGTTCGTAATCTAAAATATAAAGTGAAATTAAGCCCTAATGTTGGTCAGTTGTATATGGATATTTCTACAAATGGTTTATTTAATAAAAATTTAGGTTGGGGATTAATCGCAATGAGTGGGACGCGATTGTTCTAAAACACTTAGTAACGAAAATAATAGCTTGAAAAAGAATTATCTAAATTTAGATAATTCTTTTTTGTTTAATGGTTATATGAAAAACATTGGATTTTAGCATATACTAGTAGTTGAAGAGGTGTATGAGTATTTATGACAAAACTAGGTATTAAAGAACGATTAAATTTAGTTAATCTCATCTTTATCTTAAGAGGATTATTGATTGGGTTAGTAACAGGAGTTGTCGTCAGTTTATTTCGATTAGCCATTATTTATGTTTTTAAATTGTTTAACTATATTTATCAAATGATTAACCAAAATATGTGGTTATTGATTCCAATGATTTTGTTGAGTTTTGCGATGGCATTAGGAATTGGAACGCTAATGAAACAAGAACCAAATATTATGGGATCTGGGATTCCGCAAGTGGAAGGGCAACTTGCTGGAAATCTTGAAATGCGTTGGTGGTCCGTTTTATGGCGGAAATTTATTGGTGGTGTTTTAGGAATTGGTTCTGGACTATTTCTCGGTCGCGAAGGCCCATCTATTCAATTGGGTGCAGCTGTTGGACAAGGATTTGCAGAAATGACTAAACAGACTGAATCTGAACGTCGTATTTTGATTGCGGGTGGTGGTGCTGCAGGTTTATCTGCAGCTTTTAATGCACCGATTGCGAGTACCCTTTTTATTTTGGAAGAAGTTTATCATAATTTTTCGCCATTAATTTGGACAACGGCACTGGCAAGTTCAATTTCAGCTAATTATATTTCGTTGCATTTTTTTGGCTTAAAACCTGCATTACAAATGGTTAATATTCAAACCTTATCGTTGCCACAATATTGGCATTTGATTGTCCTAGGACTCATTTTGGGGCTTCTAGGCTATCTGTATCAGAGTGTATTGCTGAGAGCATCAGATTTATATAATATATTACATAAAATTCCTATTTTTTATCGCTCAATTGTGCCCTTTATTTTAGTCATCCCAATTGGCTTGTATTTACCACAAACATTGGGTGGTGGGAATGATATTATTTTAAGTTTAGTTAAAAGTAATACATTAACGCTTTTATTGGGGCTTTTCCTTCTAAGATTTGTTTTTTCAATGATATCTTATGGTTCAGGTTTGCCTGGTGGTATTTTTCTACCGATTTTAACTTTGGGTGCCATTATTGGTGCTGCTTATGCTACTGCGATGATAGCATTAGGGTTACTACCAGCTAAATATTTAACTGATTTTATTATTTTTGGAATGGCAGGTTATTTTTCTGGTATTGGAAAAGCACCTTTTACAGCTATCTTATTAATTACAGAAATGGTGGGAAGTCTACACCATTTAATGCCATTAGCCATCATTTCATTGGTGTCGTTTTTAGTGATTGATGTTTTAGGCGGCGCACCAATCTATGACTCATTACTCAAAAAATTAATTGGCCAAAATGAAATTGATTTAGGTGGCAAAAAAGATCGACTGGAAACACCAATTTTTGCTGGATCAGAATTAGAAAATAAAAAAGTTTCAGAAGTAGATTGGCCTGAAAATAGTTTATTAATCACAGTTAGGCGTGGTGAAAAACAGCTGATTCCACATGGCGAGACTATTTTAAAAGCGGGGGATACATTAGTTCTTTTGACGGAACATCAAAATAGAGCAAACCTTCGAACAGAAATGGACGCTTTATCTGGATTTGAATCGCTTTAATAAAATAATAACGGTGGAAAATTAATGCAATCTGTGCTAAATTAGTATAGATATAGATTATCCAATTGGGGTAAGGAGGTAAATGATTTGACTAACATACTAACAATTTCAATTATTATCGTTTCAGTCTTAATGATTATCGCTGTAATGATGCAACCTGCAAAAACAAATAACGCATCAGGTGCCTTGTCTGGTGGTGGTGCTGACGATTTATTTAGCAAACAAAAACCACGTGGATTCGAAGCATTTATGCAAAAGGTAACCTTCGTGTTAGGCGTTCTATTTTTCTGTCTAGCATTAGGTCTTGTCTATTTAGCTTCAAAATAATAAAAAAGCCTCCTGTGCAAATTAGTTGTTGCAGCAGGAGGCTTTTCTTTAGATATAAAAATGATAGTAATTCCAATATGGAAATGAAAATGAGGTATACATGGATAAAAAAATGCAAGAACTTATATTAAAGGAATTAAAAATTAAAGAAAATGAATCATTTAGTGTTGAAGAATTAACAGCTGCACTTGGATTAGAGGGTCAAGACTCGTTCAAGGAATTGGTTAAGATGCTTGCTGAAATGGAACGTAAACGTGAAGTGAAAATTACTTCTGAAGGTAAATTTCAAATTGCGCTTCAAACACCACAATTAGTTGGTATTTTTCATGCAAACGATCGTGGGTTTGGATTTGTCACTATCGATCCAGAACAACCTGACGTTTTTGTTAATCCAACACAAACAATGTCTGCCTTAAATGGGGATAGTGTTGAAATAGAAATTACAAGTCCAGCTAAGCCTGGGGATGACCGTGGCCCAGAAGGTAAAGTTAACAAAATTGTTGAGCACAATGTGACTTCTATTGTTGGTGAGTTTGAGGTAGAACCAGCTGATCTTGAAAATACAGGTGTAATTGGTCATTTAGTTGTTAAGAACAAGAAATTACAACGTTATAACTTGTTAGTTACGGGTGTTGGTTTACATCCAGTTGCTGGTGAAGTGGTTACAGCGGACATTACGGCTTATCCAACAAGTGAAAAACCTTTGGTTATTGAAACATTGGTTAAAGAAGTTGTGGGAAATAAAGACGATCCAGGTATGGATATTTTACAAGTCGTTTATCAACATGATATTCCTAGTGAATTTCCTGAAGACGTGATGGCACAAGCTGAAGCAACGCCAGATGTTGTCCTACCTGAAGAAAAAATAGGCCGTGTTGATTTAACAGACCAAAAATTGGTAACAATTGATAGTATTGATTCTAAAGATTTAGATGATGCTGTCACTGCTTGGAAACTGGATAATGGGAACTTCCATTTAGGTGTCCATATTGCAGATGTCTCACATTATGTCCAACCTGGCACGCCTCTTGATCGTGAAGCATACGAACGTGGGACTAGTGTTTATTTAACTGACCGTGTGATTCCAATGTTGCCTCATAAATTATCAAATGGGATTTGTTCATTGAATCCAAAGGTTGAACGTCTTGCAATGAGTTGTGAAATGGAGATTACACCAGAGGGGTATGTGGTTAACCACAAAATTTTCCAAAGTGTGATTAAAACAACAGAACGTATGACTTACAAAGCAATTAATAAAATTCTTGAATCAGATGATGAAAAAACAAAAGCAAAATACGAAGAATTAGTCCCAATGTTTGAAACAATGGGTGAGTTACATAAAATTCTTGAAAAGATGCGTAAAAAACGTGGTGCAATTAGTTTTGATGATAATGAATCTAAGATTATCGTTGATGAATCTGGTCACCCAATTGATATTCAAATCAGAACGCGTGGAACAAGTGAACGAATGGTTGAATCATTCATGTTGGCTGCTAACGAAACAGTTGCAGCACATTATGATAAATTAAAAGTCCCATTTGTTTACCGTATTCATGAAACACCAAAAAGTGAAAAAGTTATGCGTTTCTTCGAAACATTAACAAGTTTTGGTATCGTTGTTAAAGGGGATAGTAAAAACGTAACCCCTAAAATGTTACAAGGTGTTTTAAAAGAAGTTGCTGGTAAGCCAGAAGAATCAATGGTTTCTGTTATGTTGCTTAGAAGCATGCAACAAGCTAAATATACAGATGAATCATTAGGTCATTTTGGGTTAGCCGCTACGGATTATACTCATTTCACGTCACCAATTAGACGTTATCCTGATTTGATGGTTCACCGTTTGATTCGTTTTTATGAAGAAAATGGTATTGGGGATGCTCAAAAAGAAAAATATGCTGAACAATTACCTGAAATTACAACGCATGCTTCACAAATGGAACGTCGTGCAATTGATGCTGAACGTGACACTGATGCAATGAAGAAAGCTGAATATATGGCTGATCATGTTGGCGAAACCTTTGAAGGGGTCGTTAGTTCAGTGATGAAATTTGGTGTCTTCGTATCATTGCCAAATACGGTTGAAGGTCTTGTTCATATTAGTAATATGAAAGATGATTACTATGAATACTTAGATATGCACATGGCTTTAGTGGGTAAGAGAACGAAGAGAACCTTCAGAATTGGTCAACCAATTGAAGTAAAAGTTGCCAAAGTTGATATTGAACAAAGTGCGATTGATTTTGAAATTGTTAATCCACAAAAGACACCAACTTCTGATTTACGAGGTAAGGGTGGTAACTTCAAACGTCCAGGGAATGGGCGTCCAGGCGATAAGAAACCTTATAATCGTAATGGTAAACCTGCTGGCAATGGTAAGAAACCATTCTATAAATCAGCTAACAAGAATAATGCACCAAGAAAAAATAATACACGTCAAAAATAATATCGGGGGGATTAAGATTGCGGAAAGAAAAGTCATCTTTTGATAAACCCTTAGCTCAAAATAAAAAAGCAAGACATAGTTATAATATTGAAAATACGGTTGAAGCGGGAGTTGTTTTAACTGGTACTGAGATTAAATCTGTCCGAAATAGTCGCATTAATTTAAAAGATGGGTTTGCGCAAATTAGAAATGGTGAAGCTTGGCTGATGAATGTGCATATTTCAACCTATGATCAAGGTAATCAGTTCAATCATGATCCACTTAGAAATCGCAAACTATTATTGCATAAAAAACAAATTGCTCAATTTGATGAAGCAACTAAAAATAAGGGTGTTACAATTGTCCCTTTAAAAGTCTACATTAAAAATGGGTTTGCTAAAGTGCTGATTGGTGTCGCAAAAGGTAAGAATGATTACGATAAACGTGAAACAATTAAGCGTCGAGATCAAGAACGTCAAATCCAACGTGTGCTTAAAAATTATTAAATAAAAAAGAAGTCGCCATTTTAAAATGACGACTTCTTTTTTTATTTAAGCTTGTTTGTAAAGGTCAGCAATTTGATTTTGAACATCTTTATTTTCTAAAAATTCGTCATAAGTTGTGTCTGCACGATCAACCAGACCGTTTGGTGTAACTTCGATAATACGGTTAGCGATTGTTTGAATGAATTCACGATCATGAGAACCAAATAATAAAGCACTCTTGTAGTTTGAAAGACCTTCATTCAATGAAGTGATTGATTCCAAATCTAAATGATTAGTAGGATCATCAAGTAAAAGGACATTGTTTCTTGTTAACATCATTTTTGATAACATACAACGAACTTTTTCTCCACCTGATAAGACGCCAACTTCTTTATCGACTTCTTCACCAGAGAATAACATACGACCCAAGAAGCCACGTAAGAAAGTATTGTCACTTTCTTCTTTAGAAGCAAATTGGCGTAACCAATTGATGATGGTTAAATGTTCATCAGCAAATTGGTCATTGTTATCCTTAGCAAGGTAAGCCTGTGAAGTTGTAACACCCCATTGAACAGTACCTGTATCTGGTTTTAATTCACCAGAAAGAATTCTGATTAAAGTCGTAACGGCAATATCTGTTTCACTTGTGAAAGCTGTTTTATCATCTTTACCCAAGCTGAATGAGATATTATCTAAGACTTTGACACCATCAATTGTTTTTGAAACACCACTAACTGATAATAAATCATTACCAACTTCACGATCAATTTCAAAGTTAATGAATGGGTAGCGACGTGATGAAGGTTGGATATCATCAAGTGTGATTTTTTCAAGCATTTTCTTACGAGAAGTTGCTTGTTTAGATTTAGAAGCGTTGGCACTAAATCGGGCAACGAAATCTTGTAATTCCTTGATTTTAGCTTCTTTCTTTTCATTAGAATCATTTGCAAGTTTTGAAGCTAATGCACTTGATTCCATCCAGAAGTCGTAGTTACCAACGAATAATTTAATTTTACCAAAATCGACATCACACATATGAGTACATACGTTGTTTAAGAAATGTCTATCATGAGAAACAACAATAACTGTATTTGAGAAGTTAATTAGGAAATCTTCTAACCAGTTAATTGACTTGATATCTAGCCCATTAGTAGGTTCATCAAGTAAGAGAACATCAGGATTACCAAAAAGTGCTTGTGCAAGCAAAATTTTAACTTTTTGACTTTCCGTTAATTCACTCATTTTTTTGTCTTGCATGTCTTCACCAAAGCCCAAACCTTGTAAAAGTGTTGAGGCTTCTGATTCAGCTTCCCAACCATTCATTTCGGCAAAGTCAGATTCTAGTTCGGCAACTTTGATACCATCTTCATCAGAAAAATCAGCTTTTGCGTAAATAGCATCTTTTTCTTTCATAATGGCATAGAGTTCTTTATAACCCATAATGACTGTTTCAAGAACAGTATATTCTTCGAAGCCATAATGATTTTGTTGAAGCATAGTCATACGTTCATTGGGATCCAATGAGATTTTACCAGTACTTGGTGTGATTTCACCAGATAAAATTTTTAAAAATGTTGATTTACCAGCGCCGTTAGCACCGATTAGTCCGTAACAATTACCAGGCGTGAATTTTAAATTGACGTCATCGTATAACTTACGGTCTGAAAAACTTAAACTTACATTACTTACAGTTATCATTTAATACCCTCACTATCGTTTGTATAATCTATATATCATAGCATATTTTAGACCTAAAATGAAACAGTTTTGAAAATGAACACGAATAAAGTGATTATTTCTGAAAATGATGTCAAATTAGTCACAAGGCTGTAATATGAGTGATATTTTGTAATGTTCCTGACACATGCTTGACTTGTCAGTCCGATATACTCTATAGATAAGTTAATTAAGGGTTATGAAGGAGCATTATTTTGAACATTAGACATATTATTGTCCTTGGCGCAATTGTCCTTGGACTATTAGGTGGATCAGTTTCTGTTAGTGCAACATCTATCAGTGACTTAAAGAAACAAGAATCTTCTGCACAAGAAAAGGTTACGGCTGCTAATTTGAAGATTTCAAAGGCAATGACGAGTATTAATGCCGAATATTCAAAAATTGATAAACTGAATCAAGAAATTACTAATAAAGAGAAAAAGATTGGTTCGCAAGATAAATCAATTGATGATCAACAGGCACAATTAGAGACACGTATTGAAAATGCTAAAGATAGATTGAGAAGTTTACAAGTTAATGATTCAAGCAGTAAAATGGTTACGGCTATTCTTGAAGCTAAAAATGCAGGAGATTTTGTTAGTCGCTTGTATGCCGTTTCTGTCTTACAATCTGCTGATAACAAAACGATGAAAGATGTTTCAGTTAAGATTAAAATGATGAAAGAGGCTAAAGTTAAGCTAGAAACTGAGCAAGAGGCATTGAAGTCAAAAAAAGTTGAGACTAAAAAAGAAACAACAAAAATGAATCACCAATTAACATCTTTAAAAGGGACATTGGATGATTCAAAAAAAGAACTAGCTAAGGTTACAAAAGCAAAAAATGCAGAATTATCAAAAAAGGCAAGAAAAGCCAAAGAAGCTAAAGAGGCCGCCGCAGCCAAAAAAGCCGCAGAGGAAAAAGCAAAGACGGAAAAAGAGACGACTAAGAAAGAAAAAAGTGGCGACTCAACTAGTCAAAAAGCAAGTAACGATCTTTCTGGTAAAACAACTAAAAAAACGCTACAAATGGTCGCAACTGCCTATTCAGCAAATGCACCAGGGATGGGTACACATGGTTCGTATGGGTTAAGTTTGATGACGAATCCACAACAAATAGCTGTTGATCCATCAGTTATTCCATTAGGTAGTGTTGTCTGGGTATCTGGTTATGGTGTCGCAATTGCTGGTGATACTGGTTCAGCAATTAAAGGCAACCGAATTGATGTTCATTTCTTATCAAATGCAAGATGTTATGCATGGGGTAAAAAAAGTGTAACGGTAAAAATTTTAAATTAGACGTATGAAAAATAGGGGCTTGTGGTATAAGTCCCAGGAAAGAGACGACATTTAGAGAAAAATGTCGTTTTTTTGTACAATGGTGTAAAAATAAAGGGATTAAATGACGTTTCTAAGTGATTAGTTTGTAGACTACTAAATTGTTGACGAGTAAAATAATTAGAGTTAGAATGAAATCGTTTTAAAAGGGCTGTTACTTTAAATCTAAAAAGGGGATAATATTATGGGGGGAAATAAGCAAGTAGCTGTTGTTTCAGCTCACGTGAATGTTTCACATGGTGTTATTAGGGAGTCTCTTGCTTCTTGGAAACAACAATGAACGAACGTGTTAGACGACTAGCTGTAGTGCTTGTAATTGTATTAGGATACGCAGGAATCTTTACACAAAGTATACCTGTTTTACTAAGATATAATGTCGCAACAGTTTTAATCATACTTTTAAATATAAAAAAGATAAAGAAGTAATAAGCTTAGACAGAGCTAACCATATTAAGCGCCAGAAAAAAGACGACATTTAGAGAAAAATCTCTAAGTGTCGTCTTTTTGGTAAAAATAAAAGAGTAGCTGATCATGAACCAGTTACTCTAAAAGTTCTTTATTAATTAGTTAAAGTTAAATCTCTTTTTGCATATGGTGATAGTCATGACCACTGATGACCATGTTACCAACAGTTTTGAAACCCATTCTTGTGTATAACTTTTCAGCTTTAGGATTTGCTAAATCGACGTTTAAGCCAATTTTATTTTTTCCAGCTGCACGGGCAATTTCAGGTAGTGATTCTAGTAATTTTGTACCAATACCTTGGCCTTGGAAATCTGGTGAAACAGCGATTGTATCAAGGTACCATTCATCTGGATAAACCTCTGAATCAGGGAAGAGTTCAGTTGATTCAGGTAGCCCAATTTGTGGGAAGAATTGATTCAATGCATCGTCAAGATGTTCTTCATCTTCATCAGGGTAACCAAAGGCAATTCCGGCAACTTTACCATCAATGTCCGCAATTTGGACACGACCATAGCTGTAACGGTAATCCTCTGTTTCGAAAGCAAGTTCTAATATTTTGAATAGGTCGGGTAATGGAATCTCTTGAAGAATAGGAATTTCCATCTCTTCTAAAATAATGTTCACTAAAGGAACGACTTCATGTGCGTCTTCTTTTGTTGCACTTCTAATAATCATAAAAACCATCCTTTCCATAATCTCTCTAGTGTATAGGGGATAGAAATAATTGTCAAAAATAACCTAATTGCGTGCTACGATTAGATATGTTATATTATGTAACATGAAGTTAATTTGAGGGGGATATTATGAAAAAATGGCAGTCAATGATCATGACAATGATGATCACGTGTGGATTTGTATTATTTTTACATAGTAATCAAGTAAATGCAGCGGAAAAAACGTACACTATTGGAACTGATGTGACTTACGCACCATTTGAATATCAGGCAGAAAATGGGAAATCATATGTTGGTATTGATATGGATATTATGCGTGCAGTTGCTAAAGAAGAGGGCTTTAAGGTTCAGATTAAGGCCTTAGGATTTAATGCAGCCGTTCAGGCATTAGAAGCAAATCAAATTGATGGTGTTATTGCTGGAATGACAGTTACGCCAGAACGCCAAGCGAAGTTTGATTTTTCTGATAGCTATTATGATTCTGGGACTGCCATGGCGGTTGGCAAGAATAGTACAATTAAATCTTTAGCAGATTTAAAGGGGAAGAAAGTTGCGATTAAAGTGGGAACATCTTCTGCCGCTTTTGTAAATTCGATTAAAAAACAATATAATATTACGACAACAACTTTTGATGATTCAAGTAACATGTATGATGATGTTGTAACGGGTAATTCCGTTGCCGCTTTTGATGATAAGCCCGTTTTGGCTTATGGTATTAAAAATGGTGTCAAAATGAAGATTGTTGGTAAAACATATGTAAAAGGTGAATATGGATTTGCCGTTAAAAAAGGTGAAAATAAAGAGTTACTGGCGAAATTTAATGTTGGTTTAGAGAAACTTAAAGCCAACGGTAAATATAAAAAGATTGTGGATAAATATACGGGAACAAATGCTAAGAGTGCAAATTCAAAAAATTCTCGAACAATTTTAGGTTTATTGAAAACGAATAGTGGGACTTTATTAGATGGATTTAAACAGACGATGTTATTAACAATTGTTGCGATTGTTTTTGCAACGTTATTAGGTATCATTCTGGGTATAATGGGTGTTGCACCTAATAAATGGCTTAATGGTCTTTCAAGTACATTGATTTATATTTTCCGTGGGTTACCATTAATTGTTTTAGCCTTCTTCATATATATTGGTATTCCTAATTTAACGGGTAGCAAGATACCGGCATTTGTTGCTGGTATTATCACGTTAACGTTAAATGAAGGAGCTTATACGGCTGCCTTTGTTAAAGGTGGTATCAAGGCTGTTGATAATGGTCAAATGGAAGCCGCTCGTAGTTTGGGGCTTCCGTATGGTAAATCAATGTTGAAAGTTATTATGCCACAAGGAATTAAAATTATGATTCCATCATTCATTAATCAATTTATTATTACGTTAAAAGATACATCAATTTTATCTGTTATTGGTATTTTGGAACTTACTCAAACAGGTAAGATTATTATTGCAAGAAACCTTGAAGGGTTTAAAATGTGGTTGATTATCGCAGTGATTTATCTTGTTATCATTACGTTATTGACATGGTTATCTAATTTAGTCGAAAGGAAGATTAAATAATGGCAGCTAAAATACAAGTTAAAAATTTGAAGAAAAATTATGGTTCAAATGAAGTGTTAAAAGGGTTAGATATTTCAGTTGAGGAAAAAGAAGTTGTCTGTATGATTGGGCCTTCGGGTTCTGGTAAGAGTACTTTCTTACGCTGTTTAAATAAATTAGAAGATTTAACGTCAGGTTCAATTATTATAGATGGACATGATATTAGCGATTCAAAAACTGATTTGAATCGTGTTCGTCAAAATATTGGAATGGTATTTCAACATTTTAATTTATTTCCACATTTAACAGTCCTTGAAAATATTATTTTGGCACCTGTTGAATTAAAAAAGGAAACAAAAGAAGCAGCAATTGAAGATGCAAAACGATTATTAGCCCAAGTTGGGTTAAGTGATAAAGCTGATGCCACACCTAATTCATTGTCTGGTGGTCAGAAACAACGTGTCGCAATTGCACGTGCGCTTGCAATGAAACCAGATGTTATGTTGTTTGATGAACCGACATCTGCGCTTGATCCAGAAATGGTTGGGGATGTTTTAGATGTCATGAAACAACTTGCTAGGGATGGAATGACGATGGTTGTTGTCACACATGAAATGGGTTTTGCTAAAGAGGTTGCCGATCGTGTCGTCTTTATGGCTGATGGGTACATTTTAGAAAGTAGCACACCTGATGAAATGTTTAGTCATCCAAAAAATGATAGAACAAAAGACTTTTTAAATAAAGTTTTAAATGTATAAAGAATAGTGCTTGTCAGTGGGAATGTCATTGAGAAATCGGTTATCTAATAACGGGTTTCTTTTTTTTGCATTTATTTTTGAAAATCGGGCGACATTTATGTTGTTATGTTCTGATCAGTTTATAATGAAGGAAAGTAAGGAGGAATTTGATGATGGCAATATGGCAGGGGTTTTCAAGAAAGTTATTAAGCTTTGATCGACGCATAAAAAAATCTTTTATTTATCAAGCAATTGAAAAAACATTCGCAATTATTTTACCCTTTATTATTATTGGCAGTTTGAGTCTTGCACTTAGTTCTAGCGTTTTTTCAAAGCAAGGGTTCTTTAATCAGGTATATGATATTTCATCATGGTTGCCTTACGAAACCGTAATAAAAGAAATATTTGAAATAATTAATACAGTAACCATGGGTTTTATTGCCATAATGACAGCTTTTTTGAGCGCAAAATACATGACACGATTTTTGGGAAAGGACGAACAAATTGCGGGATTTACTGGGGCAATAGGGATGCTTGTGTTAAATTATAATTTAGCGAGTTTCACCTCTGATGCAACTCAAGAGACGTTTTTTAGTCAAGAACTAGGAATCAGAGGCGTTTTTATTTCGTTGATTTTAGGCGTTTTTGTAGGTTATATATTTAAATGGTTTTCACCTAGAAATAGGCAAGGTAAAGGGGATTATAGCCCTTTTATTTCCCGTGGTATAGTGAGCTTGATACCCGTAGTAATCATATTAGGTATTTTAATTGGATTAACGATGTTAGCTTCGATTGCTAATCAGATGGGTGTGAATGGTCTTTTATATTCATTATTCAGATTAACCGAAATTAAATCTAAACATTTAATTGTAACGCTTTTATTTTTAGCTTTTTTCAATAATATTTTGTTTGGTGTTGGTATTTCAGGCCCTTTAGGTATTATGCAGGGTGGTTTAGATGATACATCAGTGGTCAGTAACCTAAGTTATGCGCTAAAACATGGGACATCATTTGGGGCTCCTTTTCCTATTTCAATTCATACAATTTATGATAGCTTTGGTAGTTTTGGAGGGACAGGGATGACTTTGTCCTTAATTATAGCGATTCTTATCACATCTAAGGATAAAAATAGCCGTGAAATTGCAAAATTCTCAATTATTCCAAGTTTTGTGAATATTAATTTTCCCTTGATGTTTGGATTACCGGTTATTTTAAATCCAATTTTAATGATTCCGTTTATCATAGCACCACTTGTATCAATGCTGATTGGGTACTTTTTTATCTATTTCAAGTGGATGCCGCCAGCCGTTTATAATTTGCCTAAAACAACACCGGCACCATTGATGGCATTTTTGGGAACTAATGGTCATTGGAGTGCGCTTGTTGTATCGGGAATCGTTCTAGTCGTTACGGTCTTAATTTATATACCATTTGTCAAATTGAATAATCAGGCGGCAAGGGATGATGGAGGTAAGCTAAATGAAAAATAAACGAAAAATGGGTCAACGGTTGTTGATTGGGTTAGCCGTTTTAGCTTGTCTGTTAGCTATTATTATCCCGGCAAATAATTGGAATAGGCAAAAAGTTAAAAATAGTCGTATTATTCATAATTCAAAGTTGAATCCGATTATTCTTATTCCAGGAAGTAGTGCGAGTCAAAATCGCTTTGATGAATTAATTGATGTCTTAAATACGTCAACGAATCGAGCGCATAGTTTATTAAAAATTACAGTTCGAAAAACGGGGAAATTAAAGATTACTGGTGAAATTGCTAAACGTGATAGGCAACCTTTTATTGTTGTCGGATTTGAAGATAATTCAAATGGATATAGCAGTATCAAAAAACAAGCCAAGTGGTTTAATACGGCATTTAATTATCTTTCTAAAAAATATAAGTTTAATCAATTTAATGCTATCGGGCATTCTAATGGTGGTCTGATTTATACGACTTTTTTAGAAAAATATTTTGATAACAAAGCGGCTTCTATTAATACATTGATGACCATTGGATCTCCATATAATGGTGAAGAAACGAATCAAAGTACGAGAACCCAAATGTTAGCGGACTTTGTAGCGAATCGCAAAAAAATTCCCAAGGACCTAGTGATGTATTCTATTGCTGGGACGGAGAATTATGTTAACGATGGGATTGTCCCTTATCAAAGTGTTAACGCTGGAAAGTACGTTTATCAAAATCAGGCGAAATCTTACACGGAGATAACCGTTACGGGAAATGAATCAGAACATTCTGATTTGCCACAGAATAAACAAATTGTAGCGTTAATTAAACAGTATGTTATGGATGACAGTGGCTCTAAAAATACTGATCTGGACGATAAAAATAAATAATAGTTCAAGGATATTTGTGGATAAAAAATGCCAAATCGGTTAGGAATACTAACTGATTTGGCATTTTTATATGCTAGTGATTTATTTTTCAGCTAATTGTTCTAGGATGGCTAAGCCAACACCGTCTTCAGAATTTGTTTTTGCTGAATGATTTGCGATACGTTTTACTTCTTCGTGACCATTGGCCATGGCGTAACTTACACCAGCGACTTTTAACATTGAAATATCGTTTAAATTATCGCCAATCGCCATAACTTCTGACATTGGGACATTTAAATTCTTAGCAAATGCTTGAAGGGCAATCCCTTTTTGGGCGTTCATATGATTAATTTCAAGATTGGTTGGTGCAGAAGAGGTCACAACTAGTGACTGTTCTTCTTCAATTTTAGCTTTTAAAGGAATGAGTTCAGCTTGACCGTCCATGCTGAACACAATTAACTTGAAAATAGCAATTTCAGGATCATCAATGACTGTTTGGTAATCGTCAACGTAATTGATATTCATTAATTCAAGTCTAGCTGCAGCTAATGAAACAGCAATTTTAAAAGGTGTATCTGGATTTGTATCTGAAATTAAACGTGCCACATTTTGAATACGGTTTGCTCGGTTATCAGAATAAACTCCATTTGAAGTGGTCATTTCAAAGTAAAATCCTTCTTTTTTGAATAATTGGACTAGTGTCTGGATGACTTCTTTTGAGATTGGAGTGGTGCTGAGTGTTTCGCCTTCTTCGTTTAATACCTCGGCGCCATTGAAGGTAATCATTGGACTATTGAACCCAGCAGCTGTAATCAAAGGTTTAACTTCAGTGTAGCCACGGCCTGTAGAAACGATAAAATGGATTCCCAAAGCCTGTGCTTGTTTAATCGCATCGGCATTTTTTTCAGAAATCACCATTTGATCATTCAATAATGTACCATCCATATCTGATGCAATAATTTTTATCATAAATGCAACACTCCTCTAATCTTATTTACTTGTTTTATTTTAACATGAAACCGCTCAATATTTTAATCAAATCATTTATTTTTGCAGTCACTAATATGGTAAACTTGATTCATGAGGTGTTGTGTAATGACTATTAATGTTGAAAATGATTGGCAGCCATTTTTAGAAAAAGAATTTTCAAAACCTAAATATGCTGATCTGAAGACTTTTATTGCTAATGAATATCAAAATGAAACTATTTATCCAGAACAGAAACGAATATTTGAAAGTTTTAACCTGACACCATTTTCTAATGTCAAAGTTTGTTTGTTAGGTCAAGACCCTTATCATGAGAAACACCAAGCGCATGGCTTAAGTTTTTCAGTTTTGCCTGGAGAGAAGATTCCGCCTTCTTTACGTAATATGTATCAAGAATTAGAGACTGATTTGGGCATTAAGCCAGTGAATCATGGGTATTTAAAAGCGTGGGCAGAACAGGGCGTTTTGATGCTGAATTCAGTTTTAACAGTTCGAGAGGGTGCTGCAAATTCGCATCGTAATCATGGCTGGGAGATGTTGACAGATGCTGTGATTGAACAGTTATCAGCAGCAGACCAACCCGTTATTTTTGTGCTATGGGGAAAAACAGCTCAAAATAAGATTAAATTAATTGATACGGAGCGTAATTTTGTGATAATATCACCTCATCCAAGTCCGTTATCTGCCTATCGCGGCTTTTTCGGATCAAAACCAT
The DNA here is from genome assembly GCF_054941065.1 of Dellaglioa sp. BT-FLS60. Taxonomy (NCBI): domain Bacteria; kingdom Bacillati; phylum Bacillota; class Bacilli; order Lactobacillales; family Lactobacillaceae; genus Dellaglioa; species Dellaglioa sp. BT-FLS60. Next base: position 10,297 of record NZ_JBSOLI010000036.1, on the reverse strand, counting down.
TTTCAAAAATAAATCAAAAGTTAATCAGTTGGGGATTAGAGCCTATTAATTGGCAATTACCCAATATTTAATGAGGAGGAAACAAAATGTCATTATTTGAAAGTTTGAAAAGTAAAATTGAGGGTAAAAAAATTAAGCTGGTTTTTCCTGAAGGGGAAGAAGAACGAATTTTAAGAGCCGCTGTTAAGTTGGCTGAAGATAACCTAGCTGAACCTATTTTATTAGGGGATGTTGAACTAATAAAAACATTAGCCACAAAACTAAACTTAAAAATTGAAGGTATTGGGATAAAGCTACTTGATCCTAAGGCATATGCGGAAACGGATTTTGCTGAGATGAAGGCTGCTTTTGTTGAACGTCGTAAAGGTAAAAATACACCAGAACAGGCAGATAGCATGTTACAAGATGTTAACTATTTTGGGACAATGCTTGTTTATATGGGTCTAGCTGAAGGAATGGTTTCTGGGGCAGTTCACGCAACCGGAGATACTGTTCGACCCGCATTACAAATCATTAAAACAAAACCAGGTGTTAGCCGGACTAGTGGCGCTTTTATTATGACTAGAAATAATGATACAGAAAAATATTTATTTTCTGATGCTGCAATTAGTATTAATCCAACTGCGCAAGAATTGGCAGAAATGGCGATTGAAAGTATCAAGACGGCTCGTATTTTTGATATTGATCCCAAAGTAGCGATGTTGAGCTTTTCAACCAAAGGTTCAGCTCAAGCACCAGAGGTATCAAAGGTTGCTGAAGCAACGGCTATTGCTCAGCAGTTAGCGCCAGATGAAGCGATTGATGGTGAATTACAATTTGATGCTGCCTTTGTGCCAAGTGTTGGCGCACAAAAAGCACCTGATTCAAAAGTTGCAGGGCAGGCCAATGTCTTTATCTTCCCTGAATTACAATCAGGTAATATTGGTTATAAGATTGCACAACGATTGGGTGGATTTGAAGCTATCGGGCCAATTTTGCAAGGCTTAAATCAGCCTGTTTCTGATTTATCTCGGGGTGCCAATGTTGAAGAAATTTATAAAGTTGGTATTACGACTGCTGCACAAAGTTTAGAATGAAATGGTGAAATAATTAATGAATATTGAAGTGAGTTCTGTCGAAGAAACACAAAAAATTGCTGAAAAAATTGGAAAACTTGTTGAACCAAATATGATTTTGTTACTAGATGGTGATTTGGGCGCAGGGAAGACAACTTTTGCCAAGGGATTAGCGGTTGGCTTAGGGATTACACGAAATGTAAAAAGCCCAACGTTTCCGATTGTGAGAGAATATCGTGAAGGCCGCTTGCCTTTATTTCATATGGATGTTTATCGTCTTGAAGGGATGGGTGGCGCAGATTTAGGATTGGATGAATATTTCAATTCCGATGGTGTGAGTGTGGTTGAATGGTCTGAATTTATTCAAGCAGAATTGCCAGATGAGTCGCTAAGAATCACCTTATTGAAGGATGACCATGATGATAATCGTCGTGTTATTAAGCTTGAAAGTCATGGGGCACAATACACAAAAATGCTGGAACATTTGAACTAAAAAAAGGATATATAACTAAAAAGAAAACGAGTTGATAAAACCAATTTGGGTTTATCAACTCGTTTTCTTTAATCAAGCCTTCTTATAACAGAGATTCTTTTTAATTAACTAATTTTTCAATTTCTGGTTTCATCTTCAATGGATTAGTTTTAGGTGAGTAGCGGTTAACGACTTGTCCATTACGATCAACTAAAAATTTAGTGAAATTCCATTTAATCGAATGACCCAACACGCCTTGAGTGCCTTCAGTTAAATAGTTAAATAAAGGTAACGCGTCTTTGCCGTTTACATTTTGAATGGTGTGCATAGGAAAGCTAACGCCATATGTCATGCGACATGTTGCAGCTGCTTGGGCATCATCGTCGACTTCTTGATGGAATTGATTAGATGGGAAACCAAGCACCACTAAACCTTGATCTTGATATTCCTCATATAATTCTTCTAATTGCTTGAATTGTGGGGCAAAACCACACTTAGTGGCGGTGTTAACAATCAATAGAGGATGACCTGTATACTTTGATAGTGAATAAGTGTCACCATTTTCTAGCGTAACCTGATAATCATAAATTGACATTATAAATTCCCCCTAATCTAACTTAATTTCTTTCATTGTACCACTCTAGCTTGATTAAGCTGGTTTTACGAATGGTTTTAAGCTATCTTGACCGAAATTATTTTCTTGATAAAGTAAAATGTTAGCACAAGCAACTGAATCGTCTAATGCGTTATGATGATTCGTTAAAGTAATGTCTAATTCATCACAAACGGTGTTTAGTTTATGATTTGGAAAGTCTGGGAATAATTTACGGCTTGTTTTAACGGTATCTAACAATAAAAAATTGGGTGTTTCTAGACCGTAATAAGCTAATGTATGATGTAAAACGCTATTATCAAATGGGGCATTGTGCGCTACAATTAGGCGGTTATTTTGGAAAAGTGTTGAGATGTGTGACCATAGTTCTGGAAATTTTGGGGCAAATTCAACATCTTCTTCATGAATACCGTGAATTTGGATGTTGCGCCAATTAAAAGGTGTTTCTGGTTTAATGAGCGAATAAAATTCATCGACGATTTGATTATTTCGAACAATTGTTAATGCAATTGAACAGGCACTGTGACGCTGATTATTAGCAGTTTCAAAATCCATTGTAACAAAATTCATAAGTGACTCCTTTTTAATCTACTATTGGCTGATTGGGCGAATAAGCCTATTCGCCCTGAATGTTCATAAAGTATAACAGTTAGCCTATAAAATTAAAAGTCAGCTGTTTAATAGGATAAATTAGAAAAATAAACGGTGAACGTGTTAAAATAAAAGGAATTGCTAAATGTTGAAAGGAATCGTATAAATCATGAAAATCAATACATTTGTAGAACTATTTCCATCTATGAAAATTTTAAAAAATGAACCACTTGCTAAATATACAAATACTGAAACAGGTGGGGTGGCTGATATATTGGCTTTTCCAAAAACTGTTTCAGACGTCAAACTTTTGGTGAACGTGGCTAATGAAAATAAAATGCCATTAACTGTTTTAGGAAATTCAAGTAATTTAGTTGTAAAAGATGGTGGAATTCGTGGACTTGTAGTGATTTTGACGGATATGGATCAAATTACTGTGTCTGGAACAAAGATTGTAGCACAAGCCGGTGCCTCATTGATTGAAACAACAGAACAAGCGTATCAAGCGGGGTTAACTCATTTTGAATTTGCTGCTGGAATTCCTGGGAGTATTGGTGGTGCCGTATTTATGAATGCTGGTGCGTATGATGGCGATATTAGTCGTGTTTTAACTGAAGTTAGTGTGATAACACGTACAGGCTATATGAAAACAATGGTTAATGAAGAAATGAATTTTTCATACCGTCATAGCCAAATTCAAGATGATCATGACATTATATTAGAGGCAACCTTTACCTTAAAAGAGGGTAATAAATCGGATATTCGTAAAAAAATGAATGACTTTAATTTTCTTCGTGCCTCGAAACAACCTTTAGAATATCCATCATGTGGAAGTGTTTTTAAAAGACCCGAGGGATACTTTACTGGTAAGCTAGTCCATGAAGCCGGGTTACAGGGTTATCAAGTTGGTGGCGCTCAAGTATCAAAGAAACATGCTGGATTTATTGTCAATGTGGATGGTGCTACGGCAACAGACTATATGAATGTTATCAAACATGTCCAAGATGTTGTCTGGGAGACCGCTAAAGTTAAATTAGAAACGGAAGTTAGAATTATTGGAGAAGATTAAGCAGAAAGGAAGATGATCAATGCCATTACTCGAATCAGTTATTGTCTTAGCTGCGCTTGTTTTGTTATCAAACGTAATCAGTCATTATCTGGTTTCTATTCCCGTTGGTTTAATTCAAATTAGTTTGGGACTTATTGTTGCCCTTATTTTTAAAGTTTCCATTGAATTAGAAACAAACTGGTTTTTATTGTTATTTATTGCACCGTTATTGTTTAATGATGGTCGAAAGTTTCCAAAGCGCGAATTATGGAAATTAAGAGGAGCTATTTTTGCGAATGCAATTTTATTAGTCTTTCTAACAACGGTGGTTGGTGGACTATTCATTCACTTGATGATTCCTAAAATGCCATTAGCGGTTGGATTTGCGTTGGCAGCTATTTTGTCTCCAACGGATCCAGTTGCCGTACAATCTATTTCTGAAAAAGCCAAATTACCTAGTAATATTTTACATTTAGTGAGTGGTGAAAGCTTAATCAATGACGCTAGTGGCCTAATTGCCTTTAAATATGCCATTGCAGCAGCTGTTACGGGCTATTTTTCATTAACTCAAGCTTTTGGTGATTTCTTCTATATCGCAATTATTGGATTTATTTCAGGAGCAGTCTTGATGTTAGTAATTTCAACGATTCGAGACTTTTTAATGAGACAAGGGATTAATGATGTTGTATTCAATACTGTCTTACAAATTTTAACGCCATTCGTTATTTTTCTTTTTACGGAAGAATTTTTACATGCGTCTGGGGTTATCTCAGTAGTTGTTGCGGGTGTTATTTCAAGTATGCGTAAAAATAGTTTTGCTACCTATTTACCCGAAATTAAGTTAGTTACGGAAAAAACTTGGGAGATTGTTGTTTATCTTTTGAATGGCTTTGTGTTTATTATTCTTGGAATCGAATTACCGACTGCAATGTCAAATACATTAGAAGACAATAATAGTAGTACCTTTTCAGCAATTGTTGATGTTTTTGTAATCTGGTTATTCTTAGTTTTAATACGAGTGATTTGGACATACATTAACATGGTGTTTATTATAAAAAGCGGTAAAGTAAAAAATGCTGAGACACCAAGTTGGCGTATTTCGCTAATTTCAGGTTTTTCAGGCGTTCGTGGCGCGATTACAATGGCCGGAGTTTTAACGGTGCCAACAGTTATAAAAACGGGTGCTCATTTTCCGGAACGTTCATTAATGTTATTTATTGCGGGTGGCATTATTATCTTAAGTTTGTTAGCTGCCATTTTAATCTTACCTTTGTTAACTAAAGAAAAAGGTATTATGAAAACGAGTGGTGAGCTGCCAGATGATCTGGATGAAACTGCTATCGTGAATAATGATAGTGAAAATACGCAATTTAATGAAAAACAAGCGCGTATTTATATTATGCGTGTTGCCATTAGCCGATTAGAGTCTGAAAGGCGAGAAACGAATCAAAAAGTTGCTTATGAATTAATTTTGGAATATCAATTTATGATTCGACGACTTGAATTTTCTGATCAGGATGATGAACGCTTACGACAAATTGTTGAAGAAGAAGCGGATATCAGACGGATTGCTTTAGATGGTGAATTGGAAGCTTTAGATAAAATGAAATTGAAAAATGTTGTTGGTGATCAAAATTATGCGATTATTAATAAAAAAATTATGAAACAAAAAGCAAAGTTAGGTCGAATTAATAATCGAAAAGTTTCTTTCGTCACGATTAGAAATAGTAAGCATGCGTTTAAGCAGTTGGTTAAGTTTGTAAGACGTGCCATGTTTTCTGAAAAAGAATTAAAAATGGTTTATGAACGTCGGAGTATCGAAAAAGCTTTATCGAAGGCAGCTATTAAATCGTTATCTGCGTACGTTAAAAAATCTGATGGTGGGCAACAACAATTTAATCAACAAGCTATTTATCATTTGATTGTGTATTATCGTAATCGTATTGAAACGTTAAAACGGTCAAAAAAAATGGATCAATCTGAATTTGAAGAACAAAGCTATGAATTAAGATTGAAAGCTATTGCGGCAGAACGGTCTGCAATGCAGGAGTTGATGGAACAGGGGTATATCACGTGGGCATTGGCTTCAAGTTTACGTGAATATATCAATTATTCTGAAAATGTGATTATGCTTTCTGAAGAAGATTAAAAAAATAGACGTGATTCGCAATTTTTATGCGAATCCGTCTATTTTATTGTTTTTCGATATAATTCTAAACAAATAATAATTGTGAGTTGGACGATTGTGAGTAAGACAACAAAGGCTAACATTTTAATAGTCCACATATCAGTAATCATTTTTACTGCCCATTTTGGAGAAGTCACTAGGTATACAGTGTGAAGTCTCAAAAAACGACCGATATAAACACCTATTGATGATAAAACAGTTAGACCAAGCATAATCACATAATGATAATAAGGTAATTCTAAATGTAATCTGTCTTTTATTTGGTCAGCAATTTGAGAAAGACCGATGAGAGCGAGTAAGGTGCAGGATAGGGCACTTACCATTAAAAAGGTATAATTCAACCACATATGAATATCCAATCGGATCAAACCGGTTGTTACACTATAAGGTTGTAGTAATGATAAGTGAAAAAGATCTGTTAATAAGTAAGGCGCATTTGGATAAAAGAATAGCCAAAGTAGCGTTAATAACCAAAAAGAGAGAGTTGATTGGTCTTTTTTTATGTGGAAGGCTAATTCGATTGGCAGATAGCCTAAGAATGTATTCAGCAGCAAGAAACTAAAAAGTGCTTGTTGCTTGTAAATGAACAAATAAATAATAATTAAGTAGCCTATAAAAAATAACCTGATGCCGCGTTTCATGGTCGTATTTATCATAATGGTCATCCTTTTCTTTAGTGACTTCTATTGTAGCAAATAATAGTATGAAATCAAATGAATATGTGCCAAAATAACAGAAAAACCGTGATAATAAGGCAACCGATTCGACAACGTGGTATAATAAAACGGTTAATAAATATAGAGGAGGCCGAGTAATGTCCATTAACTGGGGTGGTCTTGTAACGTGGGGACATATGGTTAACATACTAGATATTATTGTCGTCTGGTTTGTTGTTTATGAACTCATGGTACTTTTAAGAGGAACTAAGGCGGTTCAACTTTTTAGAGGAATTATAATCATTGTTGTGATTAAACTAATTAGTGTCGTTGTTGGATTACAAACGGTATCGTGGATTATGGACCAAGTTATTAATTGGGGTGTTATTGCCATGGTCGTTATTTTCCAACCGGAAATAAGACGTGGCTTGGAACACCTTGGTCGTGGGTCCTTTTTTTCAAGAGGTAAACAAAAAAATAAAGATGAAGAACATATGATTGCTGGGCTAGATTCAGCTATTCAATATATGTCAAAACGTCGAATTGGGGCATTAATTACAATTCAAATGAACACGGGTTTGGAAGATTATATCGAAACTGGTATCAAGTTGGATGCTGAGATTACCGGTGAATTATTAATCAATATTTTCATTCCAAATACGCCTTTACATGACGGCGCAGTAATTATCAAGGATAATAAAATTGCTGTTGCAGCCGCTTATTTACCCCTTTCTGAAAGTAATTTAATTCCTAAAGAATTAGGGACTCGTCATCGAGCCGCAGTCGGAATTAGTGAAGTGACTGATGCGATTACAATCGTAGTATCAGAAGAAACAGGGGCGGTTACAATCACGCTAAATAATGAGTTGATTCGTGACTTATCACAAGAAGATTATCTCAAATTATTGAACAATGAGTTAATTAAAGATGATGAAAATAAAAAGAATAATCCTTTCTGGGAATTTTTTGAAAATTTCGGACACAGGGGGAATAAAAAATGAATCTAAACAAATTTTTTAATAGCCGCTCATTTTTTATTGGGACATCTTTAATCCTAGCCATTCTATTATTTATTTACGTTAATTATGATCAATTATCAAATACAAATAATTTAGCTGATTCAAAAAAAACTAGTTTGGTTGCGAATACATCGAGAACGGTTAAGACTGGGCTTCAAATTACAGCGGATAATGATAAATACTTTATTACTGGGTATCCTAAAAATGTAAAACTGACATTGGACGGTCCAAGTGCTTTAATTACGACAACTATGAATACCCAAAACTTTAGTGTTTATGCTAATTTAAAAGGGTTGAAACCAGGGAAACATACTGTGAAATTGCAAGCAGAGGGATTAAATAAAGAGATTAGTTATAAAATTAAACCTGCTACAATTGATGTTAATATTCAACAACGTAAAACAGCTACATTCCCTATTCAGGTGAAATTCAATGAACGACGTCTAGCTCAGGGTTATAAAATGGGAGTGCCTGTTCTTGATCAAAATACGGTTTCTGTATCAGGAGCAACAGATGACGTGAATGCTATTTCAGAAGTTGTTGCTCAAGTTAATGCAAAAAGTAATCAAATAAAATCTAAAATTTCGCAAGAAGTGTTGCTTGAAGCCTTAGATAAGAATGGTAAGACATTGAACGTTGTCATGACACCGCAGACTGTGGGTGTTACAATACCAGTTGAAAGTTCAAGCACAACAAAAAAACTTTCTTTGAATTTTGTTTCAAGTGGAACGGGTGTGTCTGGGAAGACCTATAAGTTCTCAAGTGCAACGAAACAAATTACAGTGACAGGTACCAAATTAGATTTAGATAAATTAAATAAAATTGATGTGGTTGTTCCGATAGATAATATTCGGGCTTCCGTTACGAAAATGCTTGATATTGATTTGGATAAGAATAATTTAATCTCATCAGATCCAAATTCTGTTAAAGTAAAAATTGACGTTTCTAGTGGCACATCAGCTACAGCAGCGACATCAGTAGCATCAAGTAGTGAAGCAACAGCTGATCGAGCGTCGTCAAGCTCCGAATCAAGTTCGGAAAGTAGTGAAAGTACTGCTTCGTCAGCGGCGGCAAGTTCAGATAGTGCAAGTGAATCAGAAAGTACATTAAATAATTCAAACAATTAGTGAGGAGAAAATGATGAAATATTTTGGGACAGATGGTGTTAGAGGTATTGCAAATAAAGAATTAAGCCCTGAGTTAGCATTTAAATTGGGACGATTAGGTGGCTATGTTCTATCAGAACATGCACAACTTGAAAATAATGACAGACCACGAGTACTTGTTGCTCGCGATACACGAATTTCAGGTCAAATGCTTGAACAAGCTTTAATTTCAGGTTTATTATCAGTTGGGATTGAAGTATTATCTTTAGGGGTTATTTCAACACCAGGCGTGGCTTATCTTGTACGTGCACAAAATGCAGTTGCTGGAATCATGATTTCAGCTTCACATAATCCAGTTCAAGATAATGGAATTAAATTCTTCGGTGGGGATGGTTATAAATTATCTGATGAACAAGAAGAAGAAATTGAAGTATTATTAGAAAAGGCTTCTGATGATTTACCAAGACCTGATAGTGAAGGACTTGGAACGTTAACAGATTATCCAGAAGGTGTTTTGAAATATACGCAATTCTTGGAACAAACAATTCCTGATGATTTAGAAGGATTACATGTCGGAATTGATTCTGCAAATGGGGCAACAAGTGGTCTTGTTTCAAGATTATTTGCTGATTTAAATGCTGATTTTGAGACGATGGCGACATCACCTGATGGGTTAAATATTAATGATGGTGTTGGATCAACACATCCAGAAGGTTTGGCTAAATTTGTAGTTGAAAATAAACTTGAAGCCGGAATTGCTTTTGATGGTGATGGTGATAGATGTATTGCTGTCGATGAATTAGGCAATATTATTGATGGTGATAAGATTATGTATATTTGTGGTTTGTACATGAATGAACGTGGTCGTTTGAAAAAAGAAACAGTTGTGACAACCGTTATGAGTAATATTGGGCTATACAAGGCACTTGAAACTGCTGGATTAACATCCGTTAAAACGCAAGTTGGTGATCGTTATGTTGTTGAAAAAATGCGAGCTGATGGCTACAACATTGGTGGCGAACAATCAGGACATATTGTTTTCTTAGATTACAATACAACAGGTGATGGGATGCTAACTGCTATTCAATTATTAAATGTAATGAAGAAAACGGGTAAGAAGTTGTCTGAATTAGCAGCAGCCGTTCAAACTTATCCACAAGAATTAGTAAATGTTAAAGTGACAGATAAACAAGCTGCACTAGATAATCAAAAAATTAAAGATAAGATTACAGAAGTTGAAGCAGAAATGGCTGGGGACGGGCGTGTGCTTGTTAGACCTAGTGGAACTGAAAACCTACTACGTGTCATGGCTGAAGCACCAACTGAAACAGAAGTTAAAGCCTATGTCGATCGAATTGTACAAACAGTTCAAACTGAAATGGGTGTTTAAAAGGGTTCTTCGTCAACTGTTGTTGGTGAATGATATTATGAAGGTTCTAATCACTTAGTGATTAGGCCTTTTTTTGTATGAATCTTAAGGGTATAAAATATTCTGATGCGAAATCTATAAAAGTTTCTAAAACCAAAACTAACGCGTTTAATGACCTTT